>DATCSE010000267.1:0-2734 GCA_036568605.1 Burkholderiaceae bacterium
CGCCATGACTTCCTCGTCGGCGTCGAAGCTGGCGTAGATGGGGCTCACGGACACGATCGTGGTCAGCACCGGTGCAGCAGGTCCGGCCGCGACCTGGTTGCCCACCGTGATCTCCAGCTTGCCGACCCGCCCGGACACAGGGGCGCGCACCTGCGTGTAGCCGAGGCTGAGCTTGGCCGCTTGCAGCGAGGCGTTTGCGGCACGGAGGTTCGCCTCCGCTTCGCGCAACGTGCTGCTGCGCTCGTCGAACTCGCGCTGTGCGATCGCTTGTTCGGCGAGCAAACGCTCCGCACGCGCCTGCTCGGTCTTGGCGTTCACAAGCCGTGCCTGCGCTGCGGCGGCCTGCGCTGCAGCGCGTTCCACCGCCGCGGCGTACGGCGCAGGGTCCAGCGAGATGAGCAGCTCGCCTTGCCGCACGAGGGCGCCTTCGCGGAAGTGAACCTTCTGGACGGTGCCGGGCACGCGCGGCTGCAAGTCCACCCGATCGACGGCTTCGAGCCGACCCGAGAACTCGTCCCAGACAGAGACATCGGACCAGGCCACCTCGGCGACCGACACAGGCACCGCTTGCGGTGCCGTGACGGCCGACGGCTGTGCGGACACGCGGTGCGTCGCTGCGATGACGAAGGCGATGGCGATGACCGCGAGTCCCACGGCAGAAACAGCGACCGCGAAGCCGGCCTTGCGCAGGTGCTTCCAGTCGGACAACAGTGATGATTTCAAGGGTCGCTCCTTTCAGGTTTCGGGCCATGACGGTCCATGGCCCTGCCGCAGCGGCGCCAGCGGATCGCTCTGCCGAACGGGCTAGCGGCTCGTCGCCGCAGCTTCGCCTGCGGGAAGGATCTCCTTGGCCTTGATCGCCTGCAGCGTCTCGGCCTTTCTCTGCGCGCGCGTCTTCGCGGACCGGGACGACGCCGCGGTTCGCCTCTCGGCCGCGGTCGTGCTCCGTTCTCCCGCAGCGAGAAGGTCTCCGGACGCGCGTGCTGCCGTGGTCTGCGTTTTGCGCTGCGCACGCGTCGTGGTCGAAGCGGACGCCGCAAGCTCGGGCACGCTGCCCGCCTCACCGGCCGGCAACAGCTGGTGCTTCTTGCGGGCTTCCGTCGTCTGCGCCTTCACCTCGGCGCGCGACAGCGCCTGGGCGTGCGCCTGCGCGGCCAGCGCGAGCATGAGCAAGGAGAAACAGGACGCACGGCACGCGGCGTTGCGAATCAAGGTTTTCATGGGATGGCTCCGTAAGTGATGGGTGCGTCAGCGGCTCTGGCTCAGCGCGTCGAGGATGACCGCCGTCACGCGATCGGGATGGACTTCCTGCGGCACGTGGCTGGTGCGCAGCGTCGTGACCCGCGCGCCTATGCGCGCGGCCATGTCGCGCTGCTGTGCTGGCGGAATCATGTGGTCGTCTTCGGTCAGCACGTACCAGCTCGGGCGGCTCTTCCATGCGGCCTCGCTGACCGGCTGGTCGAAGGCGGCGGCCTGGATCGGCCCCTGGGTGGCGGCCATGACGGCGGTGCGGCTGGCCGGCAGATCCTGTGCGAAGTGCCTGCGCACGCCTTCGTCGCTCAGCGCGAGAAACCCTGCAGGGTCCTTCGAGAGGTAGGAGAAGCCGATCGGCGCGGGATATTTCTTGCCCAGCTCGGCAGTGGTCTGGCCTGCATCGGGCGCGAACGCGGCGACATAGACGAGCGCGGCGACCTTGTCGTGGATGCCGGCCTGCGTGATGACAGTGCCGCCCCACGAGTGCCCCACCAGCACGACCTTGCCGGGCTGGCGGGCGATGGCGCGCTGCGTCGCGGCCACGTCGTCCTCCAGCGAGCTCAGCGGGTTCTGAACGGCGGTGACATGCACGCCGCGGGCCAGTAGGCGTTCGATCACCTGACTCCAGTCGGAGCCGTCGGCGAAGGCCCCGTGGACGAGAACGACCGAGGGTGCGGCGCTCGGGGCCTGGTCCGCTCGAGAGTCGGTGACGGCGGTCAACATGGTGAATGCGGCAAGCGTGGTGGTGAGGAGGGAAAGAGGTTTCATGGGTCGAAGTGCGTGGTGCGTGGTGGAAAGACGGTGATGGCTCTAAGCGCGGCGCCCTGCGTCGATCACGGCCTGCGCGAACGCATCGGGCGCCTCCTGCGGCAGGTTGTGTCCGATGCCGCCGCCGAGGGTCCTGTGTTCGTAGCGAGCGGTGAACTTGCGCGCGTAGACGGCCGGGTCCGGATGCGGCGCGCCGTTGGCATCGCCCTCGAGCGTGATGGTCGGCACGCCGATCGTGGGCGCGCCTGCCAGCTTCTGCTCGAAGGCATCGAAGCGCGATTCGCCCTGCGCGAGGCCGAGGCGCCAGCGATAGTTGTGGATCACGATCGCGACGTGGTCGGGGTTGTCGAACGCGGTGGCGCTGCGCGCGAACGTCGCCTCGTCGAAGCGCCACTGCGGCGAGGCCTGCTGCCAGATGAGCCTGGCGAACTCGCGGCGGTACTTGTCGTAGCCTGCGCGACCGCGCTCTGTCGCGAAGTAGTACTGATACCACCACGAGAGCTCACCCGCTGGGGTCAGGGGCTGCTCGTTGATCGCGCGATTGACGACCAGGTAGCCGCTGACCGATACCAGCGCCTTCACGCGCTCGGGCCATAAGGCCGCAAGGATGCAGGCCGTGCGGGCGCCCCAGTCGCAACCGGCGACGATGGCACGGTCGATGCGCAGCGCATCCATCAGCGCTATAACGTCGACCGCCTGCGCGGCCTGTTGG
>DATCSE010000268.1:0-10157 GCA_036568605.1 Burkholderiaceae bacterium
GCGCGGCGAGCGACGCCTCGATGATGCGCAGGTCGTGCAGGAACTCCTCGGGCGCCGCGTACGGGTTCTGCGGCGCGACCGCATGGCGCAGCGCCTCGGTGCCGGTGAACGCCTGCAGCGTCGCGGCCAGCCGCGCATACATGCCGATCAGCGCGCGCCGGTACGGCTCGTCGGCGCGGTGCGCGCTGTGATCGGGCGACGCGTTCGCCAGCGCCTTCATCGCGTCGGTCACCGGCGCGAGCGTCGCCGAAATCGAGAGCTCGGCGCCCAGCTCGTGCACCTCGGTCAGGTAGAAGCGCAGCACGGTCTCGCTCTGGCGGCGCAACGCCATCTTGAGCGTCTCGGCGCTGACGTTGGGGTTGCCGTCGCGGTCGCCGCCGATCCAGTTGCCCATGCGGAAGAACGGCGCGATCTCATGGCCCGGCAGCGCCGCTTCGACCTCCTCGTACAGCTTCGGGATCTGGCGCAGGAAGGTCGCGTGGTAGTAGGACAGCGCGTTTTCGATCTCGTCGGCGACGGTCAGCTTGGTCGTGCGCAGCATCCGCGTCTGCCACAGCTGCGTGACGCGGGCGCGGATCAGCGCTTCGTTGCGCGTCTTGTCGCGCTCGGTCGGCAGCGTGTCGCGCTGGCCGACGAGCTCGGCGATCGCGCGCTCGGCGTCGAGGATGCTCTTGCGCTGCACCTCGGTCGGGTGCGCGGTCAGCACCGGCGAGATGTAGGCATGGGCGAGCGTCCGGGCGATCTCGTCGGCGCGGATGTCGGCGTGCGCCAGGCGCTCGAAGGTCATCGCGAGCGAGCCTTCGTGGAGATGGCCCTGGCGCTCGTGGTGGTCGCGCCGGCGCACGTGGTGCCGGTCCTCGGCGATGTTCGCGAGGTGCGAGAAGTAGCTGAACGCGCGGATCACGCTGACCGTCTGGTCGCCGGTCAGGTTCTTCAGCAGGCGGTCCAGCGCGCGGCCGGCTTCGCGGTCGCTCTTCAGCCGGTACGCGACCGAGAGCTTGCGGATGCGCTCGACCAGGTCGAACGCGGCCTGGCCTTCCTGCTCGCGGATCACGTCGCCGAGGATGCGGCCGAGCAGCCGGATGTCGTCGACCAGCGGCTTGTTCTTGGCCGCCGCGTCGTCATCGGCCGCGTTGCGGCGCCTGGGCTTCGGGCGAGTGTCGGCGGAGACGGCTGCAGCACGCGGCATGGGCGACCTCGGGCGTTGATGTAATTTAGTTACCTGCGCGATGTTAGCAGCGGGTCTCGCGGCTCGACGTTGACCGCGGTCATGCAAGAGACGCGCCTGCTAGCATCGTTGCATGCCCGATCCCGTGATCATCGCGACCCGCGAGAGCCGCCTCGCCCTGTGGCAGGCCGAGCATGTGCGCGACCTGCTGGCGGCGCGCTTCGGCCTGCCGGTGAGCCTGCTCGGCATGACGACGCGCGGCGACCAGATCCTCGACCGCACGCTCGCGAAAGTCGGCGGCAAGGGCCTGTTCGTCAAGGAGCTCGAGACCGCGCTGGAGGACGGCCGCGCCCACCTCGCGGTGCATTCGCTGAAAGACGTGCCGATGGACCTGCCGGCCGGCTTCGAGCTCGCCGCGGTGCTCGAGCGCGAGGACCCGCGCGACGCGTTCGTCTCGAACCGTTATGCGGCGCTGGAGGCGCTGCCGCGCGGCGCCCGGGTCGGCACGTCGAGCCTGCGCCGCGTCGTGCAGCTCGCGGCGTTGCGGCCCGACCTCGACATCCAGCCGTTGCGCGGCAACCTCGACACGCGGCTGCGCAAGCTCGACGAAGGCGGCTTCGATGCGATCGTGCTCGCAGCGGCGGGGCTGAAGCGGCTGGGGCTGGAGGCGCGCATCCGCGCCTGGTTCGATCCCGCACAGATGCTGCCGTGCGCCGGCCAGGGAGCGTTGGGCATCGAGACGCGCACCGAGGCGCACGCGCTGCGCGGCCAGCTCGCCACGCTGACGCACCAGCCGACGCTGCTGGCGGTGGAGGCGGAACGTGCGGTGTCGCGCGGGCTCGGCGGCAGCTGCAGCGTGCCGCTGGCCGCGCATGCACGCTGGCCCGATGGCGATGCGCCGGCGTCGACCTCCGCCACGCTGCAGCTCGAGGCGGCGCTCGGCCACGGGGCCTCGCCACTCGCGCCGTTGCTGCGCACCAGCGTGCGCGCCGAGGTCGCCGACATCGCCGATGCGCGGGCGCTCGGCGAGCGCGCGGCCGCGGCGCTGCGCGACCTGGGGGCCGAGGCTTACCTCGACGCGCCCGCCGCGGCGCCGCAGCCCCCGGCATCGGGCGGCGCGTGAGCGCGCAGCAAGCGCCGCACGGACCATGCGCATCCTCGTCACCCGACCCGCTGCGCAAGCCAGTGCCTGGGTGCGCGAGCTTCAGGCGCGCGGCATTGCCGACGCGGTCGCGCTGCCGCTGATCGGCATCGGCCCGCCGCTGGATGCCGCGCCGCTGCACGCGGCCTGGGCCGCGCTGGCGCGCTGCACGCTGGTCGTGTTCGTCAGTCCGAACGCGGTCGAGCAGTTCTTCGCGCTGGCGCCTGACGGCGTGCGATGGCCCGCCGGCACGCTGGCCGGATCGCCCGGCCCGGGCACGACCCGCGAGCTGCAAGCGCGCGGCGTGCCGGCCGAAGCGATCGTCGAGCCCGCTGCCGATGCGCCGCAGTTCGATTCCGAGGCCTTGTGGGCGCAGCTGGCCCATCGCGACTGGCACGGCCGCGAGGCGCTGATCGTGCGTGGCGACGGCGGGCGCGAATGGCTGGTCGACGTGTTGCGCGGCGCCGGCGCGACGGTCGAGACGATCGCGGCCTACCGGCGCATCGCGCCGCGCCTCGACGCGAACGAGCGCGCGGTGCTCGATGCCGCGCTGGCCGCGCCAGCGGATCACCTGTGGCTGTTCAGCAGCTCCGAGGCGATTGACCGGCTCGCCGCGCTGCGTCCGAACGTCGATGCCGGCGCCTGGCACGGCGCGCAAGCGATTGCGACGCACCCGCGCATCGCCGAACGTGCGCGCCGCCTGGGCATCGGGTCGGTGCACGCGACGCGGCCCGGGCTGGATGCCGTCGTCACCTGCATACAATCGATTCGACCGTGAACGAGCAAGCCTACGTCGAGAACGTCGCGCCTTCGGTGTCGACTCCGCCCGTGCCGGCCGCCGCGGCGCCGTCGCGCGGGTCGTCGTCGTGGCCCGCGATCGCCCTGGCGCTGGCTGCCGGCGCGATTGCGCTGGTCAGCGCGGGGCTCGCGTGGCGCTCCGACCAGCGCATCGCATCGCTCGAGCAGGAGCTGGTGCGGCGCCAGCAGGACAGCGCGACCCAATCAGCCGAAGCGCGGCTGCTCGCGAAGCAGGCGCAGCAGGGCACGACCGAGGCGACCGCCAAGGTCGCGCTGCTCGAAGCCCGCGTCGCCGAGGTCGCGGTGCAGCGCAGCCAGCTCGAGGAACTGATCCAGTCGCTCTCGCGCTCGCGCGACGAGAACGTGCTCGGCGACGTCGAGCAGGCGATCCGCGTCGCGCTGCAGCAAACGGCGATCACCGGCAGCGCCGAGCCGCTGGTCGCGACGCTGAAGCAGGCCGACGAGCGCCTCGCGCGCTACAACCAGCCGCGCCTGGACGGCGTGCGCCGCGCGATCGCACGCGATCTCGACCGGGTCAAGTCGACCAACGTGGCCGACATCTCGTCGCTGGGCATCAAGCTCGACGAAGCGGTCCGGATGATCGACGACCTGCCGCTGGTCGCATCGGTCGAGGCACGCAGCGGCGATCTTGCGGCCATGCCGGTACGCGCTGCGACGGCGGCTTCCACGGCAGCCCCGGCTTCGGCGGCGCCGGGCCGCGCGGGCAGTGCTGGTGCTGCGGCGGCGAGCGGCGTGCGCGCGGCGGCGGCGTCGACGGCCACCTCGTCCGCGTCCGAATCGTTCTGGCCGAACCGCGTCAACGCTGCGCTCGGCGACTTCGCGGCGCGCGTCTGGAGCGAGGCGCGCTCGCTGGTCCGCGTGACCCGCATCGATGCGCCGGAGGCGATGCTGCTCGCGCCCGAGCAGGCGTACTTCCTGAAGGAGAACCTGAAGCTGCGCCTGCTGAACGCGCGGCTCGCGCTGCTGAGCCGCCAGTTCGAGACCGCGCAGTCCGACCTGCAGGTCGCGCAAGGTTCGCTGGACCGCTATTTCGATCGCGGCAACAAGCGCACCGCGCTTGCGCTGGACCTGGTCAAGCAGGTCGCCGCGCAGGCCCGGCATGTGGGCGTGCCGCGGCCCGACGACACGCTGGCCGCGCTGACCGCCGCGGCTGCGGGGCGCTGAGCGTCGTTTCGCGAAGGCCGCCGACGCGATGCGCAACGTCATCTGGCTCGTGCTGCTGTTCGCCGCCGCGGTCGTGGCCGCGACCGCGTTGGGCAAGAACGACGCGCTGGTCACGTTCTACTGGGACCCGTGGCGTGCCGACCTGTCGCTGAACTTCTTCCTGTGCCTGCTGTTCCTGACCTGCATCCTGCTGGTGCTCGCGATCCAGGGCGTCAGCGCACTGATCGGGCTGCCGCAGCGCGCGCGCGAGTGGCGCGTCGCGCGGCGCGACCGCAGCGCGCAGGCCGCGCTGCGCGATGCGCTCGCCCAGTACTTCGGCGGGCGCTACAGCCGCTCGCAGAAGTCGGCGCAGCGGGCGCTCGCGATCCAGGCCGATACGCCCGAGCTCGCGCAGGACAACGAGTTCACCGTGCTCAGCCATCTGCTCGCGGCCGGCAGCGCGCATCGCCTGCAGGACCGCACGGTCCGCGACGAGCAGCTGCGCCGCGCGCTCGATCTGTCGCGCTCGAGCCCGGCCGCACGATCGGCCGAGGAGGGCGCACAGCTGCTCGCCGCGGAATGGGCCCTCGACGATCGCGACGCGCCGCGGGCGATGGAGCTGCTCGGCGAGCTGCCGCAGGGCGTCGCACGGCGCACGCACGCGTTGCGCCTGAAGCTGCAGGCCACCCGCCTCGGCCGGCTGCCGCAGGATGCGTTGAAGACCGCGCGCCTGCTGGCCAAGCACCAGGGCTTCTCGAAGATCGCGGCGCAAGGGCTGCTGCGCTCGCTCGCGTTCGAGTCGCTGGACACCGCGCACGACGTCGACCAGCTGCGCCGGGTCTGGTCGGCGTTTGATCCGATGGACAGGCGCGACGCGTTCGTCGCCGCGCGCGCCGCGGCGCGCGCCGCCGACCTCGGCGCGCTCGACGAAGCACGTGGTTGGCTGCGCCCGTTCTGGGATCGCCTCCCCGAGCTCGCGGCCGAAGAGCGCGCTGGCATCGCGCTGGGCCTCGTCAACGCGATGCCGGGCATCGGGCCCGAGTGGCTGCCGAAGCTCGAATCGGCCGCGCAGGCCTTCCCGCGCGAGGGCGCGCTGGCGCTCGCATTCGGCTGCGCGCTGGCCGAGCGCCAGCTCTGGGGCAAGGCGCGCCGCCTGCTCGAGCAGGCGGCCGAAGACGAGACGCTGGCCATCGCCGCACGCCGCAAGGCCTGGCTCGCGCTCGCCCAGCTGGCCCAGCAGGACGGCGATGCCGCGCGCGCTGCGCAATGCTTCGAGGCCGCCGCGCGGCTCGTCTGACGGGCTGAAGGTCCGCTCGCCGGACGGCTCGAAGACCTCTGCTATACTGTGCGGCTCGCGCGGCTGTAGCTCAGCTGGATAGAGTACTTGGCTACGAACCAAGGGGTCGTGGGTTCGATTCCTGCCAGCCGCGCCAGAGGTAAACGGACGGGTCAGCTTCTCATCGGAGCTGACCCGTTTTCCGTTTGCAGGGCATCGCCGAGCCTTCGTCTTCCAGCCGTTTGAGCGCAAAATCGGTGCGGACGTCGGTCTGAGGACCGCACCCGGACAAGCCGCGCAGGGGGGTCACTGGCTCGGAGAGAACTCCATGTCCAAGCGCATTGTCTACGTGATCGCCTTCGGGGCCATCGCCCTGGTGGTGCTTGCCGTGTTGCTCGTCGGAGCGTACAAGCGGCGGCCGGACGCGCTGCCCGCCGCGCCCGTCAAAGAGGGCTTCCTGCACGGGCAGACCGTGCGCATGCTCATCGTCGGCGATCCGTTCTCCATCGCGCTGCGCGCCGGCACGCGCGAACTGGGCCGCCGCGCCGGGGGCAGCGTCGAGATCGAAGTCGTGGGCTACGACGATGTGCGCCGGCTCACGCAGCTCAATGCGCGCGACCAGCGCTCGGCCTATGACATCGTCAGCTTCGACAGCGTGTGGGCCGGCGAGTACGGCGTCGCCGGCCTGCTGCTGCCGCTGAACGACTTGATCAAGGCGTCGGCGGCCACGCTCCGCCCCGAAGACTTCCTCGAGATCGCCTACCGGCAGGCACAGTTCAAGGGCCAACAGCTCGGCCTGCCGATCCAGCCGCACCCCGAGTTGCTCTGGGTTCGCCGCGACCTGTTCGACAAGGCCGGCGTCGCCGCTCCGCTGACCACCGATGAGTTGCTGGCGGCGGCGAAGCGCTTCACGCAACCGGCGCAAGGTCAGTTCGGCATTTGCTGGAATGGCCAGCGCGGCCAGGCGCTTGGCCAGCAGATGGCGCACTTCTACGCGGCCTTTGGACAACCGCTGCTCGACGCCGGCGGACGTCCGACCCTGAACACCCCGCGCGGCATCGCTGCGGCGCGCTTCGCGCAGAGCCTGCTGCCGTTCTCGCCGCCCGACATTCTGAACATGGCCTGGGACCATCGGCCTGTGCGTTTCGCCAAGGGTGGCTGCGTGATGACCTACGAATGGGCAGCGCGCAGCTATCTGGTCGAGGAAGACCCCAGTTCGCAAGTCATCGGACGTGTCGGATATGAAGCAGCGCCGCACGCACCGGACGCCAAGCCGATCACGTCGATCGGCACCTGGAGCCTGGGCATCCCCGCCAACATCGGCGCGCGGCGCGACGTCGCCTGGCAGTTCCTTGCGTGGCTGACCAGCAGCGACATCGAGCGCTGGCTGGCGCAGCAGGGCAACGGCGGCATGCCCCGCTACTCGGTCATGCGCGACCCCGCGCTCGCGCAGCGCTACCCGGCGTTCAAGACCGTCGCGCGCCTGGGGAGCGCCGGCCAGCTCGACGACTGGATGCGCCCCGCCGTGCCGCAGTGGTCGGCGTTGGCCGACATACTGGGTACCGTGTACCACGACATGCTGCGCGGTGAGTTGACGCCTGAACAGGCTGCCGCACGCGCCCAGCAGCAGGCCGATGTGCTGTTCTCCGCCCCGCCCAAGTGAGGGCCCGCGCGCATGGATTCACCGCAGCGGGAGCGCATGATGGCGCGTTGGTCGCGGCTGGGGCTGCGGCAGCAGCTGATCGTCGCGTTCGTCGCCGTGATCCTGCTGCCCACGGCGATCATCTCCGTCTACAGCCTGGGCCGCAGCCGCGAGTTGCTGATCCAGATGGCCCGCGACGAGGGTTTGCGCAGCGCCGGCGCGCGCGCGGCGGCCGCCACGCGCCAGCTCACCGAGATTGGCGCTGATCTGCAGGTCATCGCCCAGGCGCCCGCCTTGCGCCGCTACCTGAACGCGGCGCCGGGCGCCGACCGCACGAGCGTCGCGCGGGAGGTGGAGCGCTACTTCGCCGGCTTGCTCAAGCGCTGGGCCGAGCGCTACAGCCGTCTGTGCCTGCTCGACAGCAGCGGCCGCGAGGTGAGCTGCGCGCGCGTCGGCGACGGCGGGCCGTCGGTGCTGCCGCCCGACGAGCTGGCCGATCGCTCGGCCGAGCTGTACTTTGCGGGGGCGCTGCAGTTGCGCGCGATTCCCGGACAGGAGTCGATCTACATCTCGGAGCTCATGCTGGAGGCGCCGAGCCGCCAGGAACCTGCCGCGCCGGTGCTGCGTTATGCGACGGCGCTGCAGAGCGACAGCGGCCTGCTCGACGGCGTGGTCGTGCTGCACGCGCTTGTCGCGCCGGTACTGGGCACGCTCGAGCAGTCCGCCGCGGGCGCGGCGTCCAGCTACGTCGTCGACCGCCAGGGGCACTACTTGCTGCACCCCGATCCGACGCGCCGCTTCGTGCACCTGCGCGGCGACAGCGTGTCGCTGCGCAGCGAACGCCCGCACGACGCGGAGGTGATCCTCGATCAGTCGGCCGGTACGCTGTATGCATCCGTCGACCGGCCCGATGCCCTGCAGGTGTTCACGCGCATCCGGCCGCCCGGGCAAAGCAGCGTGCTGTGGACACTGATCGACGAGCAGTCGCTCGATGCAATCCTCGTCGAGGTGCGCCACACCCGCAATGTCATCGTGTCGGTGGCCGCGGTCGCCCTGCTGCTGGCCACCGTCATCGCACTGCGCCTGACGCGCGGCATCGTGCGGCCGATCGGCGCCCTGGCGAAGGCGGCGGATGCGATCCGCCAAGGGGATCTCGACACGCCCCTGCCCGCGGCAACGCGGGCCGACGAGGTCGGCGTCCTGACGCGCGCCTTCGCACAAATGGCCGCGCGGGTGCGCGAGCTCGTCGGCACGCTGCAGCAGCGCGTCGCCGATCTCGAACGCAGCGACGCGGCCTTGCGATCGGGCCAGGCCCGGCTGCGGCAGATGATCGATTCCAACCTCGCCGGGATCGTCTTCTTCGACCTCGAGGGCCAGGCGATAGAGGCCAACGATGCCTACCTGCGCATCGTCGGCTATGACCGCGCCGACCTGCGCGAGGGGCGCATCCATCGCGCGGTGATGACCCCTCCGGAGTACCAGGACGTGACGGACCGGGCCCTGGCGGAAGTTCGCGCGCTGGGTGCCTGCACACCCTACGAGAAGGAATACATTCGCAAGGATGGCAGTCGGGTGCCGGTCCTGATCGGCATTGCAATGGCCGAGCCTGGATCGAACCAGGCCGTCGGTTTCGTGCTCGATCGCACCGCGAGCAAGCAAGCCGAGATCGAGCGCGATGCCCGCGCGGCGGCGGAGCATGCAAGCCTTGCCAAGAGCGAGTTCCTGACCCGCATGAGCCATGAGTTGCGCACGCCGCTCAACGGCATCCTCGGCTTCGCGCAGATTCTGCAGCGTGACAAGACACTGACCGAGCCGCAGGCCCGAGGGCTCAGGGTCATCGCCGAGAGCGGGCAGCACCTGCTCACGCTCATCAATGACATCCTCGATCTGGCGCGCATCGATGCGGCCAAGCTCGAGTTGTCTCCCACCGAGATCGACCTGCCGGCGTTCCTCCAAGTGGTGTGCGACATGGTGCGCGTCAAGGCCGAGGAGAAGGGCCTGCTGTTCGTCTACCAGGCGGCGTCCGATCTGCCTGCCACCATTTGCATCGATGAGAAGCGACTGCGCCAGGTGCTGCTCAACCTGATGTCGAATGCCGTGAAGTTCACCGATGCGGGGCAGGTGACGCTGCGCGTGACGTGCTTGCAGCCGCTGCAGACGCGGTCTTCGGCCGCTGCGCTGGCCCGACTGCGTTTCGAGGTCGAGGACGAGGGCATCGGCATGAGCCAGGCACAGCTGGCGCGGTTGTTCCAGCCCTTCGAGCAGGTGGCCGAGATGAAGCGGCGCGAAGGCGGAACCGGCCTGGGCCTGGCGATCAGTCGACAACTGATCCGCCTGATGAGCGGCGACATCCAGGTGCGCAGCCGACTGGACGCGGGCAGCGTCTTCTCGTTCGAGATCGAGGTGCCCGCGACGCACGCGCAGGTTCACGCGCTGCAGCATTTCGCCAACCAACGGCACGCCGTCGGCGCGCGGCCTGCCAGGCGGGTCACGCCGTCGACGCCGTTCGATGCGAGCACCACGGCGACCGGCCTGGCGTCGCGCCAACCAGCCCGCGCCACGCAATTCGAAGCGACCTCCCCCAGCCCTGGAGCCAGCCTGAACGGTGCACGCATCCTGTTGGTCGAGGACAATGCCATCAACCGGGAAGTCGCGTTGAAGGTGCTGAGTAGTGCCGGCATCGTCGTCAGCGTCGCTTGCGACGGCCAGGAGGCACTCGACGCGCTGGACTGCCAGCGTTTCGACGGCGTGCTCATGGACTGCCAGATGCCGGTGCTGGACGGCTACGCCACGACCCGGGCACTGCGCCGGCAGCCGCAGCTGCGAGATCTGCCGGTCATCGCGATGACCGCCAACGCGATGGTCGGCGACCGCGACAAGGCGCTCGCCGCGGGGATGAACGACCACATCGCCAAGCCAATCAGAATCGACGACCTGCTTGCTACGCTGGCGCGCTGGGTGCGCCCGG
>DATCSE010000269.1:0-5511 GCA_036568605.1 Burkholderiaceae bacterium
AGGTCAGCATGAAGGTCACGCTTGTCGAGAAGGCGGCATTGCAAAGCGATAGATGCATCAAGGAGAGTCTGAAGATCATGAGGAAGCTCGCCATGCGCAATGCGCAGGTCGAGCGCGCGCTCCATGAAAGCCTGCGGGCGCTCGCAGGCGCCTACGACGCGCTGGGAGTTCCCGAGGCGCGCCGATACCGTGTCGTCCCGCTTCATCGAAACGCTGTGAGCCAGCCCAGGGTCGCAGTCCAGGGTGATGGACGTGGCGGCGTTCCATCCGCGATCTCCCTGTTGACGCCCGGCGTGCAGGCTGACGCGCCGGTGCGCGCTCGGCATCATGCCCTCGATGCCGCGAACGGACTTCATCGGACACCTGCCGTCGCGGCAGCCCGTCCGGGCTTGCCTGGTTGAATTCATCGCTCGCCATGGGATCACTTGCGCCGGCAGCCGAACTGCAGCAAGGGATCCCATGAAACGCCGAGACATCCTCAAATCGTCCGCCTCGGCGAGCATCCTGAGCGTGCTGGCCGGCGCGCCTGGTGTCGCGTCAGCAGCGATGCCCGTGCCCAAGCCGACGCTGCCGCAGAAGATCGATCCGATCAGCGCCGCCGCGCGCCGGCTCGGGCTGGTCGCGCAGCAGGCGGCCTATCGGTGGACCGAGTCGCACGTCAATCTGGCCGGCGTTCCGATGGGGGCGGTGGTGCCTCCCGGCGAGTTGCCGGCGCTGGAGCACCAGCTCAAGGCGACGACGCGCGCAGTCGAGGCCGTCACGAATTTCGCGGCCTCTTTTGCACCCGGCACGCTGGCGTCCGGCAGTCTGCAGTCGCTGGACAACCTGCGCAGCCGGCTCGCGGCGGCACAGAGCAGCTTCGACGGCCTGATGGCCGCCAACGCCGGCGTGCAGGCGCTGTCGGCCGCCGTGCAGGCGCTGCTCGCCAGCCTCACAAGCTCGGTTGGCGACATCGGCACGCAGCTCCAGCAGATCCACCACGACCTGCTCGTTCAAGGCACACAGGGCGGTTCAGGCAAGACCGTCGCGCAATACGACGCGCTGTTCGTGACCATCGAGAAGCCAGCGGTCGCGCAGGTCCTGCGCGACAACGATTTCTTCGCCTACATGCGCGTGGGCGGTCCGAATCCGATGCTCATCAGGCAGGTGCGCTCGCTGCCGGCCAAGTTCCCGCTGAGCGATGCGCAATACCGGCTGGCGATGGGCAGCGACGACAGCCTGAGCGACGCGGCCGCCGCGGGCCGCCTCTACCTGCTCGACTACGAGGCGCTGGGCGACATTGCGCCCTCGGGCCCGGTGAACAAGCCGCTCACCGGCACGGGCTACGCCTACGCGCCGATGGCGCTCTTTGCGCGCCCGAAGAGCGGCCGTTCGCTGGTGCCGGTGGCGATCCAGTGTGGACAAGACCCCGCGAGGGCGCCCATCTTCTTGCGTGCAGACGACGCGGCGGATGCCGAAGCCTACTGGGCCTGGCAGTCCGCGAAGACAGCGGTGCAGGTGGCCGATTTCAACTACCACGAGATGTTCGTGCACCTCGGCCGTACGCACTTGATGTCCGAAGCGTTCGCGATGGCGACGCAGCGGCAGCTCGCGGTCGCGCATCCGCTGAACCGCTTGCTTTCGCCGCACCTGGAAGGCGCGATGTTCATCAACGAAGCGGCCACGCTGCTGATCATGGCGCCGCTGACCACGGGCGATGCGATCCTCGCCGCGCCCATCGAGACGCTGCAGCGCGAGTGCGGGCGCGACCGCCTGGCCTACGACTTCTACGACAGCATGCTGCCCCACGATCTGCGCGCCCGCGGCGTCGACAACGTCGGCGAGCTGCCGGACTACCCGTATCGCGACGATGCGCTGCTGATCTGGAACGCGATCAGCCGGTGGGTCGACGAGTACCTGGCGGTCTACTACACGAGCGACAGCGATGTGACCGGCGACTACGAGCTCAAGGCCTGGGCCGACGAGCTCGCGACCAGCGGCAAGGTCAAGGGCTTCCGGGCGATCACGACGCGCGCCCAGCTCGCCTCGGTGATCACGGCCATCGTCTTCAACGCCAGCGCACAGCATGCGGCGGTCAACTTCCCGCAGGACTCGATCATGACCTATGCGCCGTTCAGCGCGGGAACGGGCGGCACGCCGGCGCCCGCGGCGGCCACGGGTCAGACGGAAGCGAGCTGGTCGCAACGGCTGCCGTCCAGGCTGGCCGCGCAGGAGCAGATCCTGCTGTTCCATATCCTCGGCGGCGTGTACTACCGGCCGCTGGGCGAGTACCGCGACAACACGTTCCCGTATCTGCCGGTGCTGCTGGACCCGGCGATCGCGGGCCCCGGCGGGCCGCTGGACCGATTCCGCGCGGCGCTGGCCGGCATCGAAAGCACGATCCGGCAGCGCAACGCGACGCGCTCGCGGCCGTACGACTACCTGCTGCCCAGTCGCATCCCGTCGAGCACGAACATCTAGGGCTGCTGCGCGGCGCGGCCCGTCAAGCGTCGCCCGAACGGCGGCGTCGCGTCACGATCGCAATCCCGACCATGCCCGCCGCGAACAACGCATAGGTCGATGGCTCCGGGATCGCCGAGACCGGTACGGCGCGAGGCTCATGCTGGTCATGGAGCTTGATCTTGTCTGCCGCGCTGCCGAGGTGCAAACCGTTCGAAACGTGGGCGTCGTCGAAGTGAATCTTGACGAACCGCCCATCGTCATCGTCGTCCGATGACGTGCTCGAGAGGCCGAAGTGCGGGTTGTGCGCGACCCGAGCGGCGCTCGCGCTGCTGAAGGTCGCACGGTCTTCGTCCGGCTCGAACAGCGATACCGCCGGGCGGGCGTGGGCGCCGCCCCACGCGGCCAAGGCCAGCGCGGCGGCGAGCACGGACTTCGAGAGCGTGCAGTGGATCATCCTCGTTCTCCCTTGAAGCGCGCTGCATATGCGCGGGGCTTCAAAAAATTTAGTGCTTGTGCGCCGTTTTGACTTCCCCGCGCTCAGGCGGGAGTGCTACTGCCTACGTGCACGTACGTAGGACAACATCGCCCCGGACGGTCGGACAATCGCGCATCGCGAGGGACATGACAAACCTCCCTTGTCCGGCACGACGATCGCACGCACCATCTGCGCTTGCTGCCGGACGAGCAGGGGTATTCGACGATGCAGAAACTGGGGTGGCCATGAAGCTGGACAAACTGCTGGGGCAAGGCGAGGACGGAAAGACCTACACCGTGCTGCGCACCACGCCGCTGATCCTGGGCTCCGGTCTGGAGGGCATACCGACGTATCGCCTGGACACCGGCGAGGCGCTGGTGCCGACCGCGGAGCCGCACCGGTTCAAGCTGCCGCGCAGCGGGATCGTGGTGACCGTGCAAGCCGAGCCTTAGTCGGGAATGTCGGCCTCAAATCCCCATCGGGCGGCCGCCTATGCGCCATCCACGCGGATGCCCTCAGTAAGATCGCCGCTCGTTCGATGACCGTTCGAAAGTTCGTGCCGGCCGCAGCGCACGCGCCTGCGGCAGCCAGCAGTGCAGGGAGCAAGACAGGTGCAGCAATTCGACGGTGAGATCGCCGAGCTGCGGGCGCTCGGCTTTGCGGAAAGCCTGTTGATCCACGCGGCGGACCCCGCGGGTGCCGCGGCGCGTCTGGAGTCCGGCCGTGTCGGCGTCGCGGTCGAGTTCGCGGCCGAGGGAAGGTCCCCGTGTTACGCGGTCAGGCCGCTGGTGCCGCGCGGGGGACAGGACGAATCCATCGCGACCGACGTTTGGAGCGACGTCGTGCGCAACATCCGGCGCCGCGTGCCGCTCGACGACGACGATTGAAGCGTGGCCGCGCCGCGGCTATTTATGGCGTTCATCGTGGGTGCGCAGGCCGCCGTAGTTGCTGGCCACCTTCTCGTCCTCGAGTTCGCGCGCTGCTTCCGGCGTGAATTGCCCGCTCTGCTCGCTGGAGCGTCCGCGGTAGTCGTTGCGGAACTGAACGCCGTACGGTCCGCTGTACGGGCGTGCATATCGGCCGCCGCCGAATCCGCGTGGTCGGCCCGGATAGGCGACGCGGTCCGAAAACCCGAGTCCCCACTCGTCGTTGCTGCGTTCGTTGCTGCGGTCTCTCATGACGTTTCCTCTGCTCATGAAAAGACGGTAGCGGAAGGGGGACCAGAGGTCACGCAGGCGGGGCCTTGCCGCTGGGTAGGACGATCTCTTGCCGTCAGCCGGCACGCCCACGGACGGCCGCGGCGATCTCGCTCATCAGCGCGTCGAGTTCCTCGGGCTCGAAAGGCTTGGGCAGCGAGCGGACGTTCGGCCCCAGCCGAACGATCTGCTCGTCGAACTGGTAGCCCGAGCACAGCACGATCCACTGCGCCGGATCCTTCGCGAGCAGGCGGCGCGCAAGCTCCGCGCCCGAGAGCCCGGGCAGGCTGACATCGGTCACGACCACGTCGAACGGCTGCGCCTCGCACACGCGCAGCGCCTCCTCGCCGCTCTCGCACGGCGTGACCGCGCGATCGGGGCCGGCCAGCAGGTCGGCGATCGTCGCGCGCAGGTCGTCGTTGTCCTCGACGTACAGGATGGTGAAGGGTCTCAAAGGGAAGGCTCTGCGAAACCGCGGCTGCGTCCAAGTCTACGGCCCTGCCCAAGTCGTCTCTGTAGGCGGCGTCCTACGTTGCCTTTAGACATTTCCCGGCACGACGCCGCGGCGGCGCGGCGATAGGCTCGGCGCGATCAACCATCCGGAGGTGCCGGCCATCGCGACGATCCGGTACGGCGCCCATGACGAGGGTCTCTCCAACACGCCGATACGCGCGACGGGCGTTGCGTGCGCGTCGGTCCATGACAAGGCGGCTGCCATGACAGTCATCGAACAAGCGGCGATCGCCGCCCCCGACCGCGAAATGACCACGCTGCTGGCGGCGCTGACGCAGTTGCGGCGCGGCGATCCCAACGTCCGCCTGCCGCTGCACTGGTCCGGCATGCTGGGCAAGGTGGCCGATGTCTTCAACGACCTCGTCGAGCAGAACGCGACGATGGCCTCCGAGCTGGCCCGGCTGCGCCAGGTCGTCGGCAAGGAAGGCAAGCTGAAGCAGCGGGCGGTCCTGAGCGAATCGCGCGGCTTCTGGGGCGAATCGGTGCAGTCCATCAATGCGCTGATCGACGACCTCGTGCACCCGACCAGCGAAGTCGCGCGCGTGATCGGCGCGGTCGCGCAGGGCGACCTGAGCAAGAGCATGGCGCTGGAGGTCGAAGGGCGCCCGCTCGAAGGCGAGTTCCTCAGCACCGCGAAGACGATCAACACGATGGTCGCGCAGCTCGGCGACTTCTCGGCCGAGGTCACGCGGGTCGCACGCGAGGTCGGCACCGAGGGCAAGCTCGGCGGGCAGGCCAAGGTCAAGGGCGTGGCCGGCACCTGGAAGGACCTGACCGACTCGGTCAACTCGATGGCCGGCAACCTGACCGACCAGGTGCGCAACATCGCCGACGTGACGACCGCGGTCGCGAAAGGCGACCTGTCGAAGAAGATCGATGTCGACG
>DATCSE010000270.1:0-4076 GCA_036568605.1 Burkholderiaceae bacterium
CGTCGGCCAGAGCGAGACCGCGGTCGCCGGCATGACCGACATGTTCGTGCTGCTGCAATTGCCCAACGCCGGCGACGACCTGCAGGCGATCAAGAAGGGCGTGATGGAGCTGGCCGACCTGGTCGTCATCAACAAGGCCGACCTGGACCCCGATGCCGCGACCCGCGCGCAGGCGCAGATCACGAGCGCGCTGCGCATCTTCGGCTTTCATGGCAAGACCGCGCCCGGCGCAGCACCACAGCGCTGGGCCCCGCAGGTCGCGCAGATCAGCGCACTGGCCGGCCGTGGCATCGAGGCGTTCTGGGAGCAGGTCGAACGCTTCCACACGCTGCGCCGCGCGAGCGGCGAGTTCGCGGCGCGGCGCGAGGCGCAGGCGCTGGCCTGGCTGTGGGACATCATCCAGTCGCGTTTGCAGGCAGACTTCCGCCACCATCCCAACGTGCGCAGCGCGTTGCCGCAGACGCTGGCCGACGTGCGCGCCGCGAAGATCGCGCCGTCGGCCGCGGCTCGCAGCCTGCTCAATCTCTTCGAACAGTCGTCGACCCACAACTAACCACGAGGCACGACCCCCATGCACGACATCATCCAGCAGCTCGAAGCCAAACGCGCCCGTGCGCGGCTGGGCGGCGGCGAGAAGCGCATCGAGGCGCAGCACAAGAAAGGCAAGCTGACCGCGCGGGAGCGCATCGAACTGCTGCTCGACACCGACACGTTCGAAGAGTGGGACATGTTCGTCGAGCACCGCAACCACGACTTCGGGATGCAGGAGAACCGCCCGCCCGGCGACGGCGTCGTCACCGGCTACGGGATGATCAACGGCCGCCTCGTGTTCGTCTTCAGCCAGGACTTCACGGTGTTCGGCGGCGCGCTGTCCGAAGCGCACGCCGAGAAGATCTGCAAGGTGATGGACCAGGCGATGAAGGTGGGCGCACCGGTGATCGGGCTCAACGACTCGGGCGGTGCGCGCATCCAGGAAGGCGTCGCGTCGCTGGGCGGGTATGCCGAGGTGTTCCAGCGCAACGTGCTGGCCTCCGGCGTCGTGCCGCAGATCAGCATGATCATGGGGCCGTGCGCCGGCGGCGCCGTCTACTCGCCGGCGATGACCGACTTCATCTTCATGGTGAAGGACAGCTCGTACATGTTCGTCACCGGCCCCGACGTCGTGAAGACCGTGACCCACGAGGAGGTCACGGCCGAGGACCTGGGCGGCGCCGGCGCGCACACGACCAAGAGCGGGGTCGCCGACCTGGCGTTCGAGAACGACGTGGACGCGCTCGCGATGCTGCGCCGCTTCTTCAACTACCTGCCGCTGAACAACCGCGAGAAGGCGCCGGTGCGGCCGAGCACCGACCGGGCCGACCGCGTCGACCTGTCGCTGGACACGCTGGTGCCCGACAACCCGAACAAGCCCTATGACATCAAGGAGCTGATCGTCAAGACGGTCGACGACGGCGACTTCTTCGAGTTGCAGCCCGACTATGCGAAGAACATCGTGATCGGCTTCGGGCGCATGGACGGGCATGTGGTCGGCATCGTCGCGAACCAGCCGCTGGTGCTGGCCGGCTGCCTGGACATCAAGTCCAGCATCAAGGGCGCGCGCTTCGTGCGCTTCTGCGACGCGTTCAACATCCCGGTGCTGACCTTCGTCGACGTGCCCGGCTTCATGCCCGGAACGTCGCAGGAGTACGGCGGCATCATCAAGCACGGCGCGAAGCTGCTGTACGCGTACGCCGAGTGCACGGTGCCGAAGATCACCGTGATCACCCGCAAGGCCTACGGCGGCGCCTACGACGTGATGAGCTCCAAGCACCTGCGCGGCGACGTGAACTTCGCGTGGCCGAACGCCGAGATCGCGGTGATGGGCGCGAAGGGCGCGGTGGAGATCATCTTTCGCGAGGAAAAGAACGACCCGGCCCAGCTCGCCGCGCGCGAGGCCGAGTACAAGGCCAAGTTCGCGAACCCGTTCATCGCCGGCGCGCGCGGCTACATCGACGACGTGATCCAGCCGCACGAGACGCGCAAGCGCATCTGCCGCTCGCTGGTGATGCTGCGCGACAAGAAGGTGGACAACCCGTGGCGCAAGCACGGGAACATTCCGCTGTGAGGCATTGAAGAAAAACCTGGACGCAAAGGCGCAAAGGGACGCCAAGACGCAAAGAAGATTTCCTGATTTTTCTTGGCGCCTTTGCGCTTCTTTGCGCCTTTGCGTCCAAGAAACCCAACGAACACGCTCGATCATCCATGATGTTCAACAAGATACTGATTGCCAATCGGGGTGAGATCGCCTGCCGCGTCATCAAGACCGCGAAGAAGATGGGCATCGCGACCGTCGCCGTGTACTCCGAGGCCGACCGCGACGCGCTGCACGTCGAGCTCGCCGACGAGGCGGTGTTCATCGGTGCGGCGCCCAGCCGCGAGTCCTACCTCGTGATGGACAAGATCATCGCGGCCTGCAAGCAGACCGGCGCGCAGGCCGTGCACCCGGGCTACGGCTTTCTCTCCGAGAACGAGGAGTTCGCGCGCCGCGTCGAGGAGGAGGGCATCGTCTTCATCGGCCCCAAGCATGGCGCGATCGCCGCGATGGGCGACAAGATCGCGTCGAAGAAGCTGGCCGGCGCGGCCAAGGTCAACACGATCCCGGGTCACAACGCGGCGATCGACACCGCCGAGCATGCGGTCGAGATCGCGAAGGGCATCGGCTACCCGGTGATGATCAAGGCCAGCGCCGGCGGCGGCGGCAAGGGCCTGCGCGTGGCCTACAACGACCAGGAGGCCTACGACGGCTACACCTCGTGCCGCAACGAGGCGCGCGCGAGTTTCGGCGACGACCGCGTGTTCATCGAGAAGTTCGTCGAGGAGCCGCGCCACATCGAGATCCAGGTGCTGGGCGATGCGCACGGCAACGTCGTGTACCTGTGGGAGCGCGAGTGCTCGATCCAGCGCCGCCACCAGAAGGTCATCGAAGAGGCACCCAGCCCGTTCCTCGACGACAAGACGCGCCAGGCGATGGGCGAGCAGGCGGTCGCCCTCGCGAAGGCGGTGGACTACCAGTCGGCCGGCACGGTCGAGTTCGTCGTCGGCAAGGACAGGAGCTTCTACTTCCTCGAGATGAACACGCGGCTGCAGGTCGAGCACCCGGTGACCGAGTGCATCACCGGGCTGGACCTGGTCGAGCAGATGATCCGCGTCGCCGCCGGCGAGAAGCTGGCGTTCACGCAGGCACAGGTCGCGCGCAAGGGCTGGGCGATCGAATGCCGCATCAACGCCGAGGACCCGGTGCGCAGCTTCCTGCCCAGCACCGGGCGGCTCGTGACGTTCCACCCGCCGGCGACCTCGATGGAAGCGGCCGGGCCGGTGCCGCCCGAGGGCGGCATCCGCATCGACACCGGGGTCTACGAGGGCGGCGAGATCCCGATGTACTACGACTCGATGATCTGCAAGTTGATCGCGTACGGCGCCGACCGCGCCGCGGCGATCGCAAAGATGCGCGGCGCGCTGAACGCGTTCGTGGTCCGCGGCATCGCGAGCAACATCGCGTTCCAGGCGGCGCTGCTCGCGCACCCGCGCTTCGTCGCCGGCGCGTTCAACACCGGGTTCATCGCCGAGCAGTACCCGAAGGGATTCGATCCCGGCTCGGTGCCGCACGACGATCCGCACTTCCTGCTCGCGCTGGCGGTCGCGACGAACCGGCGGCTGCTCGCGCGCTCGGCCGGCATCAGCGGCCAGCTGCCGGGGCACGAGCTGCAGATCGGCGAGGACTTCATCGTGGTGCGCACCGATGCCGACGGCACGCGGCACCAGACGCCGGCGCACGTCGTGCTCGACGGCGACGTGCATCGGGTGGCGATCGGCGTGCCGGCGGCGGCGTCGCACTACGCGATCCGCTTCGCGAGCCCGCTGCGCGACACGGCCCAGCACGGCGAGGTCAACGGCCTGCCGTTCGCGGCGCAGGTCGAGCGGCTGATGCTCGCGTTCCGCGTCCATCACATGGGCGCGCAGGTCGAGGTGCGGGTGCTGTCGCCGCGTGCCGCGGAGCTGAACGCGCTGATGCCGTTCAAGGCGCCGCCGGACCTGTC
>DATCSE010000271.1:0-2574 GCA_036568605.1 Burkholderiaceae bacterium
CCCCGCCGGCCTGATCCTGCACCACCGTGGCAGTTGGAACATCGCGTGCCAACAGTGGAGGCACGCTCGGTCGACGAGCCGAGGGCGCGCCGTCTCGGCCACGTGGAACTGGAATGAACCTCTCCTGGCTCGACGACTTCCTCGCGCTCGCGTCCAGCGGCAACTTCTCGCGCGCCGCCGAGGAGCGCCACATGACGCAGCCGGCGTTCAGCCGGCGCATCCGTGCGCTCGAGGAGTGGCTGGGCGTCGTGCTGTTCGACCGCACCTCGCACCCGGCAACGCTGACCGAGGCCGGCGAGTGGTTCCGCTCGGTCGCGCAGGAGCTGCTCGCGCGCGTCGCCCGCATTCCCGACGAGGCACGCGCGGTGGCCGATGCCAGCTCGGCGACGCTGCGCCTGGCGTCCACGCATGCGCTGTCGTTCACCTTCCTGCCCGGCTGGTTGCGCAGCCTCGAATCGAGGACGACGGTCGGCGCGATCCAGCTCGTCTCGGATGTGCTGCAGCAGTGCGAGGCCTTGATGCAGCAGGGCCGCGTGCAATTCCTGCTGTGCCATGCGCACGAGCTGGTGTCGGGCCGGCTGGACCCGGCGGCCCATCGCTCGGTAACGATAGGGCGTGACTGCCTCGTGCCGGTCTCGGCCGTGGGCAAGGGCGGGCGCCCGCGGCATGGACTGTCATCGAGCGCGAAAGCGCGCGTGCCCATCCTCGCGTACAGCGCCGAGTCGGGCATAGGCCGCGTCGTGCGCGGCCTGCGCGGCGTGGCGCTGGAGAACGCGAACACCGAGGTCGTGTTCACCGCGCATCTCGCCTCGGTGCTGAAGACAATGGCGCTGGACGGGCGGGGCATCGCCTGGCTGCCGGCCAGCCTGATCGACGACGAGCTGCGCAGCGGCCGCCTCGTGCAGGCCGGCGACGACGACTGGAGGATAGACGTCGAGATCCGCTTGTTCCGCAGCCGCGCCGCGCTGCCGCGCGCGGCCGAGGCATTCTGGCGCGCGGCCTCGGGGGCCGATGCGTGACGGCGTCCGGGCGCTCAGCTCAGCGCTTCTTGACGGTGATGCCGTACCGGCCCGTGCCGCTGCGGTCGTAGTGCCGCACCTGGACGAAGTAGTCGCCCGCCAGCAGGTTCGCCGAGATGCGCGGGTTCAGGCCGAAGCCGCTGTCGTCGTCCTCCTCCAGCAGCGCCGTCGGGCTGCCGGGTCCGAAGAGCTTCATGTAGACGTCGGTCTGACCGCGCGTCTCGATCACGTACACGCCGTCGGCATCGGCGCGGAAGCGGTACAGGTCCTCCTCGCCGGGCTTGCCGATGTCGGCCTCGACGCGCGCGGCACCGACCGTCAGCGCGACCGCGCCCGGCACGCCGGTGCTCGTCTTCGGGTACATCTTGGCGCCGGCGATGAACTCCTTGTCCAACTGCGACAGCACGTCGTTGGCATGGGTGGAGACGCCGTTGAGCGTCCACTCGGCCGGGAACGCGTACAGCATGATCGAGTCCGGGTCGAAGGCCGTGCCGTTGATCTGGTCCATCGCGTACTTGAAGAACACGTTGTGCTCCACCGTCGCGGCATCCCAGAAGTTCGGCGGGCCGGCGAGGTCCCGCAGCACCACGGGCTTGTTCCACTCGATGCCGCCCAGCGGGCTTGAATGCTCGTGTGCCAGGCCGATCGCATGGCCGAACTCGTGGGCTGCGGTGCCGCCGTCGAGGAAGCCGAGGTTCATCGTGGCCTGGTTGAAGGGCACGCTGCGGGCATCGGTGCCTATCATCGACCAGGCCCCGTCGTTCTCGTCGAAGCTGATGCGGATGTCGGCGTTCGGCGCGTCGCCGAACACGAAGCGCAGATTCGCGACCGCCATCCACCAGGCCGCCTGCTCGCGCGCCTTGTCCTGCTGCGCGGTCGTGCCGCCCATGAAGCGCACCTGCAGCGTCGATCCGTTGATCCAGGACTTGCCGCGCGGCGCCAACGCGCGGGTGCGGCCGCCGATGCCGGCTGTCGTCTCGAGCGGGCGCAGCAGGTCACGCGGCAGGATGCGGTCGAAGCAGCATTTGGGAGCGGGCATGGTGGCCTCCTTGGGTGGTTGTACGGGCCGCGCATTGCGGCCTTTCGCTTTCGCTCAGGCAAACATAGTCGCCGTGCGGCAGGTTCCCATCCCTAAGGCAAGCGATCCCGTCGTGCTTCTTCAAGGCTGCGACGGGGCCAGCAGCGCCTCGATGCGTTCGCGCATGCGCCGCCAGTGAGAGCCTTCCCAGTACACGCGCCCACAACCCTCGCAGGCCACGAAGCGTTCGTGACGCTCGTGCACGCCGGGCGGCAGCTGCGACACGACCTGCGCCTTCGCGACCGGGTGCAGCATCGCGTTGCAGTTCAGGCAGCGCGTGAACGGCCGTGCCGAGCGGGCCAGGTCGAGCCGATCGAAGACCTCGTGCAGCTGCGGCACGCTGTGCAGCGCGCGCACGTAGCAACCGTGCGTGATGTCGCGCCGCTTCAGCAGTTCGCGGTCGCGCGTCAGCACGATGCGGTCCTGCGCGGCGGCGATGCGCGCTATCTCGTCGTCGCGGAAGTGGTTGTCGTACAG
>DATCSE010000272.1:0-3754 GCA_036568605.1 Burkholderiaceae bacterium
ATGCGCTCGCCGTCGGCACCAGCGTCGGCATAGCCCTTGATGAACTCCTGCGGCACGACGGTGTCCAGTCCCGGCGGCATCACCGCGCCGGTCATGATGCGCACGCATTCGCCGGCGACGACCGCGGTGCCCGCCGCGTCGCCGGCGTAGCCCTTGCCGACGACTCGAAAGGTTGTCGCATGCTCTGCCGAGAGTTCGCTGCCGCGCAGCGCATAACCGTCCATCGCCGAGTTGTCGGCGGCCGGCACGGCGATAGGGGAGATCACATCACGGGCCAGCACGCGGCCGAGCGCGCTGCGGATCGCGACCGACTCGATGCCGCGTACCGCGGGCACCAGCCGCGCGATGAAATTGCGCGCCTGCGCGACCGGCAGCGCATTCGGGTCGTAGCCGGCGACGCACGACGCGATCTGCGCTAGCGTCATCGACGAAGATGAATCGGTGTTCATAGCGAAAGAACCATGTGGTCCTTCGCATGGTAATGGCCGTCGACCTTGATCGCGTGCGGCAGCGATCCGTAGCGGGTGAAGCCCACGCTCTCGTAGAGGTGGACGGCGGCGGCATTCGAAGCCGTCACCGTCAGCGTCAGCATCTCGAGGCCGTCGGCACGGCGTGCTTCGTCGATGCAGGCGGCGATCAGGCGCCGACCGACGCCTAGGCCGCGCGCATCGCGGCGCACCATCATGCCGATGATGTGACCGATGTGGCGCACCTTGGCGCGCGGATCGCGCTCGCAGCTCACCGCGCCGAGCAATCCGGGTTCGGCACCGGCCGCATGGCGCCAGGCACCCAGCGTGAAGACACCGCCGAACGGCGCGTCCTGGCCGAGCCGCGGCGCATAACGCTCGGGCGCCTTGCGGCTCTCGGCCTCGGCATCCGAGGTGAACGCGGTCGGGTCGTCGGCCAGCGCTGCGTCGCGCAGTTGCTTGTAGGCCGGCAGCTCATCGGGCCGCAGCCGGCGGACTTCGATCGCGGCGAGCGAGTCTACTGCGCGGCCCGCCGATGGGCCGTCAGCCATTCGAGCCCAGCTGCTGCAGCTCCGCCAGCGTGTTCGCGTTGACGAACGCGCGCGGGTCGTCGAACTCGACCTCGACGCAGCGGTGCTGTGCGGTCCAGCGGTCGATCTTGCGCTGGCCGGACTGCGTGAACACGACCAGGTTGTCGAGCACGCTGGCACGCATCAGGCAGAACACCGGCTGCGGCTGGCGGATGCCGTTCTCGACGGTCACCGGCATCGCGATCTCGGCGTCGTCGCGCTCCAGCGCCTCGAGCAGGCGGGCGACCAGGTCCAGCGGAAACAGCGGTGAGTCGCACGGCACGGTCACGAGGTAGGGCGTTTCGCAGCGCTCCAGCCCGGCGAGGAAGCCGGCGAGCGGACCCGGATAGTCGGGCAGCGCATCGGGCCAGACCGGCGCGCCCATCGCCTCATACGCACCGAGGTTGCGGTTCGCGTTGATCATCAGGTGGCCGACCTGCGGACCGAGGCGCAGCAACGCATGCATCGCGAGCGGCAGGCCCTGGTGGTTCTGCAGGCCCTTGTCGACGCCGCCCATCCGGCTGCCGCGGCCGCCGGCGAGGATCAGGCCGGTGATTTGGTCTTTCGTTGCTGTGACCATCGGCCGCAGTCACCCGCCGATGTAGTGCATCTCGACGCGCGGCTCGTTGTCTGCCAGCGCCGTTGCCGCGTCGCGGCTGCCGCGCAGCTCCGAGTAGCGGTCGTCGCGCTGTTGCCAGATCAGCCCGATCGCCGCGGCGATCTGTGCGTCGTCGTAGCCGCCGCGCAGCAGCGCACGCAAGTCGTGGCCGTGGTTCGCGAACAGGCACAGGAACAGCTTGCCTTCGGTCGAGAGCCGCGCCCGGTTGCAGTCGCGGCAGAACGCGTGGGTCACGCTGGAGATCGTGCCGATCTCGCCGCCGCCGTCCGCATAGCGCCAGCGCTGCGCGGTCTCGCCGGCGGCGCTCGCGGCCAACGGCTCGAGGTCGTATTCCGATGCGATCCGGCGGATCACCTCGTCCGACGGCAGCACCTGGTCCATGCGCCAGCCATTGGTCGCGCCCACGTCCATGTACTCGATGAAGCGCAGCACGACGCCGGTGCCCTTGAAGTGCCGTGCCATGGGCACGATCTGGTCGTCGTTGGTCCCGCGCTTGACGACCATGTTGACCTTGATCGGGCCCAGCCCGACCGCCTGCGCCGCCTCGATGCCGGCGAGCACGTCGGCGACCGGAAAGTCGGCATCGTTCATGCGGCGGAACACCGCGTCGTCGATCGCGTCCAGGCTGACCGTCACGCGCTGCAGCCCCGCGTCCTTCAGCGCCTGGGCCTTGCGCGCGAGCACCGAGCCGTTGGTGGTCAGTGTCAGGTCCAGGGCTTCGCCGTCGGGTGTGCGCAGCTCGGCGAGCATGCCCACCAGGATCTCGAGGTTCTTGCGCAGCAGCGGCTCGCCGCCGGTCAGCCGGATCTTGCGCACGCCGTGGGCGACGAACAGCCGCGCGGTGCGGGTGATCTCCTCGAAGCTCAGCAGCGACGAGTGCGGCAGGAAGCGATAGTCCTTGTCGAACACTTCCTTGGGCATGCAGTAGCCGCAGCGGAAGTTGCAGCGGTCGGTCACCGAGATGCGCAGGTCGTGCAATGGGCGGCCCAGCGTGTCGGCGAGCAGCCCGGTCGGCGCAGCGATGTGCGCCGGGATGCGCGGCACGCGCGCGGCGTAGCGGTGGTCGGCGAGCGGGATGACTTTGTCGGTCATGGCGCGATTGTGCCTGCGCGGCCTTTTCCCTGGATGCGACGCGCCGCGATCGCCGCGGCGGGGGGCCTTACTTGACGGGCGTATCGACGGCCGCCGGCTGCGGCAGCCTCGTCGCATCGGCGGGCTGCTCGGCCCGCCGGGCGCCGGTGTAGCGCTTCTTCCAGTACTTGAAGTCCATGTCCTCGACACGGACCTCGCCGCCGGGCCGCGGCGAGTGGATGAACTTGCCGTCGCCGATGTAGATGCCGACGTGCGAGAACGTGCGTTTCAGCGTGTTGAAGAACACCAGATCGCCGGGCTTCAGTTCGTCGCGCTTGACCGTGACCAAGCCCGGCGCCTTGGCCTGCTCGTCGGCCCGGCGCGGCAGGACCAGGCCGATGCTGTTCCCGAAGACGTAGCGTGTGAAGCCGCTGCGGTCGAATCCGTTGTCGGCATCGCTGCCGCCGCGGCGGTAGCGCACGCCGAGGAAGTTCATCGCGGTGACGACCATGTCCGACGCGGCGACGACCGGCGCATTGGCGACCGTGGTGGCGCTCTTCGCGGCGTTCGCGATGCCGCTGTCGGACAGGAAGCGCCCGAGCGGGTCGGCGCCGATCGGATCGATGTCGGGCGCCGCGAGTGCGCCGGCCGATGCGAACGCCAGCAGCAGCGCGGCGCCGAGTCGGCGGGCAGTGCGGGGCGGGGCGGGCGTCGGCATGGGGCGGCAGGATACCACGCTGACGGTCATGGTCAATACAAAATGTTAAGCGCGACAGCAAGTTGGGAACGATTCCTCAAGCTGTGTGGATGCTGGTTCCGGGATCCTGCCATCGCAACTTCCTCGGGGGTGCGGCGCCCGGCTCGTGCGCTATCGTCCCCTCCGTGACCCGCGCGCCGCGCGGCCGCCATCGCGAGGAATCCGACCGTGCCGCAGACGCCGACTGCCCAGGGAACCTACGCCGATTTCTATCGCCGCTCGATCGCCGACCGCGACGCCTTCTGGGCCGAACAGGCGCAGCTGATCGACT
>DATCSE010000273.1:0-7153 GCA_036568605.1 Burkholderiaceae bacterium
GCAAGCGAAGAAGTTCGACACCGCCAACTACCTGACCGCGCGGCTCGCGCCCGACATGCTGCCGTTCGTGCGGCAGATCCAGATGGCCAGCGATGCGGCGAAGTTCGCGATCGCGCGGCTGGCCGGCGTCGAGGCGCCGAAGTTCGAGGACAACGAAACCAGCTTTGCCGAGCTGCGCGAGCGCATCGCGAAGACGGTCGCGTTCATCAAGACGGTGTCGGCCGAGCAGATCGACGGCACCGAGGACAAGGACATCGCGCTGCCGCGCCGCGACGGCACCCTGGTGCTCAAGGGCGAGCCCTACCTGAAGCACTTCGTGCTGCCGAACTTCTACTTCCACATGACGACGGCCTATGCGCTTCTCCGCCACAACGGCGTGGACCTGGGGAAGATGGATTTCCTCGGCGCGCTGAAGTCCTGAGCCGAGCACCGAAGAAGAGGAGCATCGAATTGCCGGGCGTACACGATCTGCCGCTGTTCCTGAGCGCGGCGCTGTTCGTCAACCTGACGCCCGGGCCCGACATGCTGTTCGTGATCGGCAGCAGTGCGGCGAACGGGCGGCGCGTCGGCATCTGCGCGGCGCTGGGTGTCGGGCTGGGCTGCATGCTGCACATCGCGCTCGCGGCGCTCGGCTTGTCGGCCTTGCTGGCCGCCTCGGCGACCGCGTTCACGGTGGTCAAGTGGGTCGGCGCCGCGTATCTGGTATGGGTCGGGATCTCGATGCTGCGGCAGCGGGCGCGTCCACCGCGGGTCGCGGCCGGGACGCCGCAGGCTGCGTCACGGTCGCCGGCGTCGGACGGTGCGGCGGCGCGCGCGTTCTGGCAAGGCGCGGCGACGAACGCGTTGAACCCGAAGGTCGCGCTGTTCTTCCTCGCGTTCCTGCCGCAGTTCATCGCGCCGGGCAGCGACGGTCAGGGGCTCGCGTTCGTGGCGCTGGGCATGCTGTTCAATGTCGGCGGCCTGCTGGTCAACGGCGCGGTCGCGCTCGCGACCGGTGCGGCACGCGAGCGCTGGGCCGATGCGCCTAGCGCCGGCAAGACGGGTGCGTGGCTGCAGCGCGGCGCCGGGGCGCTGTTCGTCGGGCTGGGCGTGAAGCTGGCGTTCAGCTCGCGCTGACAGGCGTCAGACGGCGAACGCCTAGACCTGCCCGAACAAGGCCTTGCGCTGCGCCGTGTACTGCCACCACGGCGCGGCGGGCGCGCCACGCATGAAGTCGGTGGCGGCCATGAAGGTGTCGAGCACGCACGGGTCCTGTCGCTGGCCGGTCGCGGCGCACAGCTTCTGGTAGAGCACGAACGCGTCCTTGCCGCGCAAGTCCTGCGGGTGCTCGATGCCGATCAGGCGCAGGTCGGCAGCGAGCGACGGGCCGATGTTGGGCAACTGCTCGAGCGTGCAGCACTCGGCCGCGCTGGCCGCCTTCGGCGCTTTGATCGTGGCCGGAGAGGTCTTGGCCGCCGTCATCATCGTGCGGCCGTCGTCGTGGCAGTCATGGACAACCTCGTCGCGCAGTCACATCAGCATGTTGTTGCGGATCAGCCCGACCGCGAGGCCCTCGAGCTCGAACTCGATGTCGCTGTTGCCGTGGGTCGGCACGACGATGGTTTCGAAGTCCGGGTTCTCGGGGATCAGCTCGATGCTGGTGCGCGTGCGGCGGAAGCGCTTGACGGTGACTTCGTGGTCGATCCGCGCCACGACGATCTGGCCGTTCTTCGCGTCCTTCGCCTTCTGCACCGCGAGCAGGTCGCCGTCCATGATGCCGGCGTCGCGCATGCTCATGCCGCGCACCTTCAGCAGGTAGTCGGGGCGGCGGGCGAACAGGCTCGCTTCCATCAGGTAGGTCTGGTCGATGTGCTCCTGCGCGAGGATCGGGCTGCCGGCCGCGACCCGCCCGACCAGCGGCAACGAGAGCTGCGCAAGGCTGGGCAGTGGCAGGCTGAACTGCTTGCCGCGCGATTCGTTCAGCGCACGCAGCGTGTCGGAGCGCAGCCGGATGCCGCGCGAGGTGCCGCCGACCAGCTCGATCACGCCCTTGCGCGCCAGCGCCTGCAGATGCTCCTCGGCGGCGTTGGCCGAGCGGAAGCCGAGTTCGCTCGCGATCTCGGCGCGGGTCGGTGGCGCGCCGGTCCGCTCGATGGCGCTTTGCACCAGGTCGAGAATCTGCTGCTGGCGGTCGGTGAGCTTGGGTTTCTCTTGCACGGCGGGCCTTCCTGCGCGAGTTTTTCCTCGATGATCGAGAGCGGGCCACGCGCGCCTGAGCGGTGAATGCGTGAGCCTGGCAATCCATCCAGTCCTGTATTTTCATCCAGCTTCACAAAAAATGCAAAGCAGTTCAGCGCCGGCCGCCGGCTCCGTCATCGTCGTGCTCGGGACCGGCGGCACCATCGCTGGCACCGCAGCAAGCGCCGGCGACAACGTCGGCTACACCGCGGCGCAGCGCGGCGTCGCGCAACTGGTCGCGGCCGTGCCGCAGCTTGCCGCAACGCCGATCGAGACCGAGCAGGTCGCGCAACTCGACAGCAAGGACATGGGCCACGCGGTCTGGCTGCGACTCGCGCAGCGCGTCGCGTTCCATCAGGCGCGCGACGAGGTCGGCGGCATCGTCATCACGCACGGCACCGATACGCTGGAGGAGACCGCGTGGTTCCTGCAGCGCGTGCTGGCGCCGAACAAGCCGGTCGTGCTGACCGGTGCGATGCGCCCCGCGACCTCGCTGCACAGCGACGGGCCGCAGAACGTGGCCGATGCGGTCGCGGTCGCGCGCACGCCGGGTGCGCGTGGCGTGGTGACGGTGTTCGCGGGCGCGGTGCATGGTGCACGCGAGGTGCGCAAGGTGCATCCTTACCGGGTCGACGCGTTCGGCTCAGGCGACGCCGGTCCGCTCGCGTGGGTCGAGGAAGGGGCGGTGCGCCGCCTGCGCGAGTGGCCGGGCGGCGACGCGCTTGGCGTCGCATGCCTGCCGGACGATGCGGGGACGTGGCCGTGGGTCGAGATCGTGACCAGCGGTGTGCAAGCGGACGGCGCCGCGGTGCGGGCACTGGTCGCGGCCGGCGTGCGCGGGCTGGTGGTCGCGACGACCGGCAACGGCACGGTGCATGGCGAGCTGGAGTCGGCACTGCGCACGGCGCAGCAGCAGGGCGTTGCGGTGCTGCGCGCGACGCGCTGCCTCGATGGTCGGATCATCGAAGCAGCATCGGCCGACGGCCGCGGCGGGCTGCCGTCGGCCGGCGACCTGACGCCGGTCAAGGCGCGCATCGAGTTGATGCTGCGCCTGGTTTCGCAGATCCGTTCGCGCTGAGCTTGTCGCAGCGCTGGTGCGAGCTCGGGGCAGGGCTTCGACAGGCTCAGCCCGAACGGAGTTGGGGCTGCACGAAGGAAGGTGGGCGGCCCGAACGGGGGCGGGGCGACAGCGGAGCGGGGGCTTCGAGAGCCCACGCCCCACACCGTCACGTCAGGCGACCGCCAGCGTGACCTCGATGTTCCCGCGGGTCGCGTTCGAGTACGGGCAGACCTGGTGTGCGGCGTGCACCAGCTTCTCGGCGGCGGCGCGCTCCATGCCCGGCACCGTGACGGTCAGCGCGACCTGGATGCCGAAGCCGGCCGGGATCGGGCCGATGCCGACGTCGGCCTTGATCGAGGTGTCGGCCGGCAGCGCGATCTTCTGCTGGCCGGCGACGAACTTCATCGCGCCGATGAAGCAGGCCGAGTAGCCGGCGGCGAACAGCTGTTCCGGGTTCGTGCCGACGTTGCCGGCGCCGCCCAGCTCCTTGGGCGTCGTCAGCTTCAGGTCGAGCACGCCGTCGGACGACTTGGACGTGCCCTCGCGGCCGCCGGTCGAGGTCGCGTGCGCGGTGTAGAGGACTTTCTCGAGCTTCGTGGTCATCGTGATCTCCTGGTTGTCACGGGTGGGGTGGAAGTGTCGAACGACCCGGCGTTCGCCGAGTCGCCGTCGCCGCGCGCGACCATGCGGTCGCGCAAGGTTTGCAGTTGGGTCGTCAGCGCGACCAGCTCGGGCAGCCCGCACCCGGTGGCCTGCGCCAGCTCGACCGGAATGTGCGCGGCCTTGCGGCGCAGCGCGCGCCCCGTCGGCGTCAGCGCGACGATCACGCGGCGCTCGTCGGCGGTGTCGCGGGTGCGTGCGATCCAGCCGGCGGCCTGCATGCGCTTGAGCAGCGGCGTCAGCGTGCCCGAGTCCAGGAACAGGCGCGCGCCGAGCTCGTTGACCGTCATCGCATCGGTCTCCCACAGCACCAGCAGCACCAGGTACTGCGGATAGGTCAGGCCGAGCGGCGCGAGCAGCGGCTTGTACAGCTTGGTCATCGCCAGCGACGTCGAATACAGCGCGAAACACAGCTGGCGGTCCAGGCGCTGCAGGTTGTCGGGGGCGGGACGCGAATTCATGACGCGCATCGTATTCGAATTGATTGCAATTAGATTGTGAACAATCTAATTCCGGGCGCCGCGCAGGGAATTGATTGGCCGTCGCCTCAGGACGTCAGCTCGGCGGGTTGCGGCACCCGCGGCAGGCACACCGTGAAGCGGCTGCCGCGGCCGGGCTCGCTCGCGACCTCGACGCGGCCGTGCATCTGCCCGACCAGCATCTTGACGACGGCCAGCCCGAGCCCGGTGCCGGGCACGTCGCGGGTTCGGGTCAGGCGCTTGAACGGCTGGAACAGCTCGTTCATCTCGGCCGGTGTCAGGCCCGCGCCTTCGTCGGCGATGTCCAGGCACAGGTGGTGGCCCTGCTCGTGGCAACTGATCGTCAGCCGGCCGCGGCGGCGGTTGTACTTGCAGCCGTTGCTGAACAGATTGACCAGCACCTGCTGGAGTCGCCGCGGGTCGGCCAGCACCGGCGCGAGCTGCGCGGGCAGCTCGTTGCGGGCCTCGATCTCGAAGGTGCGGCGCTCCGGCTCGATCACCGCGAGGCTCGCGTCGACCACCGCGCGCAGGTCGGTCGGCTGGGTGCGCACTGCCACCTGGCCCGAGTCGATCGAGGTGAGGTCCAGCACGTCGTCGACCAGGTGCAGCAGATGCCAGCCGCTGTCGAGCAGCAGCTTCATGCGCTCGGCCTGGCGCGGCGTCAGCGGCTCCTCGGAGTCCATCTCGATCACCTGCGCGAAGCCGAGGATCGCGTTCAGCGGCGTGCGCAGCTCATGGCTGAGGCGAGACAGGAACTCGATGCGTGCACGCGCGGTGCGTTCGGCGGCCTCCTTCTCGAGCCGGACCGACGTGCGCGTGACTTCGTCGGTCACATCGCGCAGCAGCCCGACCACCTGCGGGCTTTCGGTCGGGCGCTTCTTCGAGACATCGGGTTTGCGTACCGCGCCTATCGATTCGATGTAGCGGACCTCGCCGTCAGGACGGATCAGCCGGTAACGGCTGCGCAGCGGCTGATCGTCGCGGTCCGATCCGCGCTTCAGCGCGGCGATGTGTTCGCGGTCGTCCGGATGGATCAGCGCCTCGATCACTGCGCGCGGTACCGACCGCGGTGGATCGGCAAGCCCGGCATCGGAGGCGTGCCCCGGTGCGGCGCTGGCGTCGCGCTCGTCGGATTCGAGGCCGCAGATCCGACGCGCGCGGGTATCGAGCTCGGTCGAGTCGTCGTCGGGGTGCCAGACGAACAGGCCGAGGTTCGCGGCGTTTGCGGCCAGCTGCCAGCGCTTGTTGACGTCCTCCAGCGCACGCTGCTGCGCAAAGCGGGCGCGCAGCGAGGCCACCGCGAACGCGGCACCGCCCAGCGCGAGACCGAGTCCCAGCACCAGGCTTGCGAACGTCAAGGTCGTCTCGACGATGCGCGACGCGCGGCCCAGCGCGTTCAGGAAGCGCGTTTCGGCGGCAGCCAGCTCGGACTCGAGCCGGTCGAGCTCGGCCATCAGCGGCGCCATCGCGGCCGTTCCCGCGTCCAGCGCGGCCTGCGTGCAGATGCGCTGCCCGAGCGCACGCAACTGCCCGATCAGCGAGTCGCCCAGCTGCCACTCGGCGATCGCGTCGTTCACCGGCGGCATCGAGCGGAAGTTCAGGTACAGGTGAATCATCCCGGCGATGTCGGCCGCCGCATTGCCGCCGCGCAGGAAGCCGGCCGCAGCCTTGTCCAGGTCCGGCGGCGATGCGTCCAGCGCGATGCGCGCCTGGTGGTCACCGAGCGGCACTTCGAGCAGCGTGTCGAGCCGCTTGCAATCGGTGCTCGGTGCGGTCCGCAGGAACGCGATCGCGCGGCTGCGCGACTTGGACCACAGGCTTTCGCCGCCGACATACGCGCGAGCGGCCGACAGCGCGTGAAAGCCGCCGACGCTGATGGCGACCAGCGTGATCGCCGCCACTGCCAGCGGCCCCAGCACACGCAAGTACACCGTTCGATCGGAGCGCTCAGCCGTCATGCAGAACCCCGAAGGATGACGGGCTGAATGTAACGGCAATCAGCGGCTTGTCGTGACCTCGGGAGCCCCTAGAACATCGAGCTGCGTGCTGAGCTCGAGCCAGCGCGATTCGAGCGTGTCGATCTCGTCGCCGATCTGCTTCAGGCGCCGGCCATGGTCGGCGCGCTGCTCGGGGCTGAGCTCGGGTTGCGCCATCGCGGCCTCGATCGTCTCGCGGTCGCTCATCAGCACGCCGAGCCGGTTGTCGATGCGGTTCAGCTCCTTGCGCAGCGGCTTCATCGCATCGGCACGCTGCTGGCGCGCGGCCGCGGCGGCCTTGCGGTCGTCCTGCGGGCGCGATGAGCTGCTCGCGGCGGTGCCGGCCTTGGCCTGCTCCGCCTGGGCGCGCTCCTGGGCCAGTTGCGCCTTGCCGCGCTCGAGCAGCCAGCGCTGGTAGTCGTCGAGGTCGCCGTCGAACGGCTTCAGCACGCCGTCGGCGACCAGCCAGAACTCGTCGCAGACCTCGCGCAGAAGGGCGCGGTCGTGGCTGACCAGCATCACGGTGCCATCGAACTCGTTCAGCGCCATCGACAGCGCCTCGCGGGTGGTCAGGTCCAGGTGATTGGTCGGCTCGTCCAGCAGCAGCAGGTTGGGCCGCTGCCACACCAGCATGGCCAGCACCAAGCGCGCCTTCTCGCCGCCCGACAGCGTGCCCACCGGCTGCGTCACCATGTCGCCGACGAAGCGGAACGAGCCGAGGAAGTCGCGCAGCTCCTGCTCGCGGCCCGGTGGGCCGACGT
>DATCSE010000274.1:0-27971 GCA_036568605.1 Burkholderiaceae bacterium
GTCGGGCGCTTGCAGGGTACTGCTGCGCGAGGCGTCGTCGGCGCGCACCGCCAGCGCGGCGCACGCAAGGGCTGCCGCTCCCAGCCAGCCGAGAGCGGCGCGCGGTCGCGCCAACGTCTCAAGCGACCGGCACGACGTCAAGGCTGCTCTTCCACGCGGTCTGGTTGCTGTCCACGACGTCGACCGTGAGCTGGCCCGGGCCGCGCGGCACGAAGTAGAAGCGCAGGTTGGGGTTCTCGCTGATCGCGAAATCGAGGTCCGCCGACAGCACCGGCTGGCCGCCGTAGGCGACGTTGACGGTGCGCACGAACCAGCGTGGCGTGAACTGGCGGGTCAGCTGGTTCATCGCCAGGCCCGAGTCGTTCGGGTGGCTGATCATCAGCTGCACCAGCGCCGGCTTGCCGATCGCGACGTCGCCGTCGATGCGCAGCTTCATCTTGCCGAGCGTCGCGAGCGCGGCCTGCGGGTCCTTGCCCGGCGGCGCCGAGCAGCCGCCCGAGGCCTTGACGAAGCGCGTGCGCATCAGCAGCCGGCCGTCGTGGGTCTCGGCGATCGCGCGCACGAAGGTGTACTCGTCGACGCGCACGCGGGTCTCGATGTCGGCCCGGCCGCTTTGCGGCGTGAACGTGAAGATCGCGGCGATCGGCGACGGGTTGTTGTCGATCACCAGATGGAGCTTCTCGACATAGCTGGATGCGGTGTGCGGCAGCCGCGAGCGAATCGCGATCGGCACGACCGCCGCGTCCTCCGCACGCACCGGCGCATCGAGCAGCAGCGCCTCGTCGCCGACGTTGGCGATCGGCCGTTTCTCGAACAGGCTCGCACGCACCTTGCGCCAGGTCTCGTTCGCGTCGGGGTTGTCGGCGGCCTGGGCGGCGGCCCGCGCGCCGCGCGCCCCGCCGATGGCGAACGATGCGATCAACGCGGCACCCGCGGCCGTCACCTCGCGTCTGGCCAGGTTGTGTTTCATCGCGGCACCTCACTCAGTCTTCCCACTCCAGCTCGGCATACGCTGCAGTGACGTTGCGGCGGTGAAATCGTTCGGCGAGCTGCCAGCGCGACGCCGCTTCGACGCCGACGCTGGCGACCGCCTGGGACAGCGTCTGGCCGGACTTGAGGGCGGCGCGGGTTTCGCGCAGCAGCGTCTCAAGATACTCCTGTTGGGCCTTCCACGCATCGGCCTCGTCAGCGTTGCGCGTGGGGCCATGCCCGGGCACGACCCGGGCCGCGTCTGTCTGCGCGAGCTGCGGCAGCGCCCGCAGCCAGCCGCGCAATTTGCCGTCGACGACCGGAATGTGCTGGACGAACAGCAGGTCGGAAGCGAACAGCGTGCGCGTGCTGCGGTCGTAGACGGTCAGGTCGTTGTCGGTGTGGGCGGTCGGCCAGGACTGCGCCACCAGCACGCGATCGCCCAGGTCGAACTCCTGCATGCCGTCGACCGCGATCGTCGGGTAGACGAGCGCGTCGTGCGCGACGCTGATGCCGAAGTCGCGTTCCAGCGCCCGCAGGTAGTAGGGCTCCCGCGCGGCCATCGCGGCATTGAACTTCGCGCTGGCGACGAAGCGCGTGTCCGGGCCGGCGAACGCGGCGTTGCCCAGCACATGGTCGGGATGGGCGTGCGTGTCGAACACGAAGCAGATCGGCAGGCGCGTCACGCGTTCGATGGCGGCGCGCCAGCGCGTGCCCAGCGCCGGCGTGCCGCCCGTGTCGATCACTGCGACACAGCGGCTGCCGACGACGAAGCCGAGATTCGCGACATCGCCGCCGTTGCTCGGCGACCAGTCCTCGACGGCGCCGGTGTGCACATGAACGCCGGGCGCGATTTCGGTCTCGGCCAGCGGTCCCGGCACCTCTTCGGCGCCGGCCTGCGCCGCCGCGCCCGCGCTGAGGCAGACCGCCAGCAGCAGCGCGCCGGTGCGGCGATGCAGCGTGCTCGGCATGGCCATCGGACGTCGAGGTGCCGCCGCCGGCTCGGCTACTTCGCGTCGTTGATGAAGCAGCCCTTCTTCGCCTTGGCCTGCAGCTCGCGGTACTTCTTCAGCTCGGGCTGCAGCGACGCCACGTCGCGGATCGCGCCGCCGCGCTCGCCGCCGATCGACATGCCGTTGCTGATGGTCTGCATCGTCGTGTACTCCTCGTACTTGACCTCGGCCGCCAACGCGTCGATCGCGCACGAGCACTTGTTGACCATCTCGAAGTACGGGCCGGGGTTCGCGCGCATGCAGTCCTCGACGTACAGCACGCGGGCCGAGGTCGGGAAGTCGTTGGCGTGCGCGGCGGTGCCGGCGGCCGCCAGCGCGGCAAGCGCGACGAATGGGACGAACGCGCGCAGCCACGACGAAGAACGTGCGGTCGAAAAGTTCATGGCAGATCCGTGGGGAGTCCGTGACGTGTGGGGTCGGGCAGCAGCGTCATCGCGCACCGTCGATCAGCAGCTCCTCGGCGAGCAGCGGCGGCGCATCGGCACCCTGGGTCGGGTCGGCGACCAGCGCGCGGATGCTGTACACGCCGCCCGGCACCGCGTCCGAGAGCGTGAACACGTAGCGCTTGTTCGCGAGCCGCTCGAAGCGCGGGCGGTTCGGGTCGTCGACGTAGGGCGTGACGGTGAACTCCTGCCCCGCGATGGACTTGCCGCGGTAGCGCAGCGTCACGTCGCGCTGTTGCGCGCCCTGGAAGATGCCCATCCGGATCCGCTTGCGGAAGTAGGCCGACTTGCCCTTCGTCAGGCGTTCCATCTCGCGCACGTCGCGCTCCAGGAAGTACAGCGTGACCGGGTTGCCCGAAGCGCCCTCTACAGTCGGCAGCACGACGCGGCGCTCGCCGCTGAGGAACTCGCCGGTCACGTCGCAGCAGCGGCCGGTGTCCGCCCGGGCCTTCAGCGCCATCGCGACGGTGTCGTCGAACGCGGGTTCCAGGCTGCCGCTTCGATGGAACTGGTAGCGCAGCGTCAGCGGCGGGCGCAGCTTTGCGAGCTGGTCGGTCATGAACAGTGCGCGCTCGGCGGCCGAGTAGTTGCGGGCCGGCTCTTCGGCACGTATCGGGGCTCCCGGCAGGACGAGGGCCGCGGCGAGCACGGTCGCGACTGCGTTGCGCACGATAGGCACGATCAGTTTTTCGGCATCCCGTACGAGGCATCGACCACCGGCACCCCGTACTCCTTCAGGATGGCCTGGATGTCGGCCTTGCGCGATTCGATCAGGCCCTCGATCTGCTGCTTCCATTCGCGCTCGCCGAAGCGCACGCCCATCGCCATCTCGTAGTCGAGCCGGATGCCGGGTTCGGATTTCAGCGGCAGCACGACCAGCTGCGGCGTCTTCACGCGCTGCGCGTAGTAGCCGGCGATCGGGCCCCAGACGATGGCCGCGTCGATCTTGCCGTTGGCCAGGTCCTTCTCGATGATCTCGCCCGGATACTGCTGCGGGTCGGGGTTCATGATCGGGTAGGGCACGCCGCTTTCCAGCAGCTTGTGCCGCGACAGCCACTCGCCGGCCGGCGAGCGGTCGTACACGCCGATCCGCAGCGCACGGAGCTTGGCCGGGTCGAGCGCGAGGAACTCCTCGACCGTGCCGACGTTGTCCATGCCTTTGCCTTTGGGGAAGACCAGGGCATACGTCGATCGGTAATAGGGCTTCGTGACCGAAACGCCTTCCTCGAACCCGACCGGCACTCCCATCACGATGTCGCACGGGTAGTCCTGGCCGGGCAGCTTGTAGCGCAGCGTGTTGCGTATGAACGCGAGACGCTGCGGGAACGAGTAGTAGGTGACCGGCAGGTTCAGCGCCTTGCCGAAGACCTCGGCGATGCGGTTCTCGATGCCTTCGCCCTTCGTGTTGGAGAAGGGCAGGTTGTTCGGATCCTGGCAAACGCGCAGCTCGGCGCGCTTGGCCGGCGCATCCTCCGCCGCGGCGCCGTGGGCCAGCGGCGCGAGGGCGCACGCCGCCATCAGCCAGGCGGCCGGTTTCATTGGATGGCCTCGACGCGTGCCTTCGTGATCGCGCCGTCGGAGCGGCCCTTCAGGTACGCATAGAGCTGGTCCATGTTCTTCATCACCTCGGCGTTGCCCGAGAACGCGACCATCTGCGTGTTGGGGCGGCCGTTGGCGACGGTCTTGACGAACTCCTCCTTCGACAGCGTCTTCAGGCTGTTGATCAGCGACGGTCCGACCAGGCCTTCCTGGTTCGCGCCGTGGCAGCGGTCGCAGGCGGCGGAGCGCCAGGTCCTGAAACCCTGGAGGGTTTGCGGATCGACCTTGTAGCCGTCGACGACGGTGTAGAGCTTGCCGGAGGCGGAAGTGGGTGCCGATGCGGCCTGGCCGAAGGCGGTGATGGTCGAGGCGAACAGGAGTGCGGAGCAGAGTGTCTTGAAGTACTTCATGTAATTCGTCAAACGGATCGAGACAAAAAAGGGATGACCTTCCCGCGAAAGCCATCCCCCGATTCAGTCAGATGATGCGCCGCGATACCCACCATGGCGGCGCCGGTTGTTTTGTTTTGTGACGTTCAGTTCGGCAGCGCGAACACCGTCAGCGAACCACCCAGTTCGGTGTACTTCGCCAGTTCCTTGTAGCCACCCACGGCGCCCAGACCTTCCTGGTCCTTCTCCAGGCCGGCCGCCATCCCGATGCCGGCCCAGCCGCCGATGCCCGAGAACACGCCGATGTACTGCTTGCCCTTGTGCTGGTACGTGAACACGTTGCCGATGATTCCGGAAGGCGTCTTGAACTTGAAGAGTTCCTTGTTGATGTCCTTCTTGTCGACGCACTTCATGTAGCCCTCTAGCGTGCCGTAGCAGGAGATGCCGCCCGCGGTGTTGAGCGCGCCGCTCCAGACCGAGAACTTCTCGGGGTGGCTCTGCACGATCTTGCCGTTGCCGGCGTCCCAGGTGATGTAGTTGCCCATGCCGCCGTGGCTGCCCGGGGCCGGGAACATCGACAGCGTCGCGCCCACATACGGCTGGCCCGCGGTGTACTCGACCTTGAACGGCTCATAGTCCATGCAGACGTGGTTGGTCGGCACGTAGAAGAGCTTGGTCTCCGGATCGTACGAGGCCGGCTGCTGGTCCTTTGTGCCCAGCGCCGCCGGGCAGATGCCCTTGGTGTTGACGTCCGGGCCGTTCTTCGCGGTCGAGTACTTCGCGACCACCTGCGGGCGGCCGGTCTTCATGTCGACGTGCGTGGCCCAGTTCACCTGCGGGTCGTACTTCTCGGCCACGAGCAGCGCGCCGGTCGTGCGGTCCATCGTGTACGCGAAGCCGTTGCGGTCGAAGTGCACCAGCGCCTTGGTCGGCTTGCCCTTGACGGTGATGTCCGCGAGGATCATCTCGTTGATGCCGTCGAAGTCCCACTCGTCGTACGGGGTCATCTGGTAGACCCACTTGGCCTGGCCGTTGTCCACGTCACGCGCGAAGATGGTCATCGACCACTTGTTGTCGCCGGGCCGCTGCGCCGGGTTCCAGGTCGACGGGTTGCCGGTGCCGTAGTACATCAGGTTCAGCCCCTTGTCGTAGCTGTACCAGCCCCAGGTCGTGCCGCCGCCGGTCTTCCACTGATCGCCCTGCCAGGTCTTGAGCGACGAGTCCTTGCCGACCGGCGCCATCTTGCCGTCGGTCCAGGTCATGGTCTTGTCCGGGTCGATCAGCATCTCGGCGTCGGGGCCGGTGCTGTAGGCCTTCCACGCCAGCTTGCCGTCGGACAGGTTGTACGCCGCGATGAAGCCGCGCACGCCCCATTCGCCGCCGCTGATGCCGGTGAAGACCTTGTCCTTGAAGACGTGCGGCGCATTGGTGTTGACCGCGCCGAGCTTCGGATCGCCGTTCTTGACGCTCCAGACCACCTTGCCGGTTTTCGCGTCCAGCGCGACCAGCGTGCTGTCGGCCTGCTGCAGGATCACCTTGCCTTCGGCATAGGCGACGCCGCGGTTGACCGTGTCGCAGCACATCTGCGGGATCACGGCCGGGTCCTGCTTCGGCTCGTACTTCCACAAGATCTGCTGGTTGTCGAGATTCAGCGCGTACACCTTGTTCGGGAACGGCGAGTGCAGGTACATCACGCCGTCGACGACCAGCGGCGAGCCTTCGTGGCCGCGCAGCACGCCGGTCGAGAAAGTCCAGGCCACCTGCATCTTGCCGACGTTGGCCGCGGTGATCTGCTTCAGCTGGGAGTACCGCTGGTTGTACATGTCACCGGCTTGCATGGCCCAGTTGCTGGAGTTCGCGACGTTCTTCTCCACATCGGCGTTGGCAAGCGCCAACGCTGGTAGAGCGAGCATTGCCAGCCCCAACGGACGCGCCAGGCCCGCGCTCGATAGCCGAGAAAGTCTCATTGATGTCTCCTTGCTTAGAGGTGGTCTAGGGTCATGCGAAGGTCGCCACCGGACCCCTCGCGCGAACACACTGACGAAGGGCGCTCCGCAACATCCATGCCCAATTCGGACGTGCGCGGGAGCCGTGCCGCAGCATCAGGTGTTTCCCCATTCATGGATTGCGCGTGCCGCTGCGTGCACGTCCGGCGCGAGCACGGCTCGGCCCGCAGCACTCGGGGAAATCCCGAGGAACGTGTCGTTCGCGAGGCCCGGCGAGGCCGCTGCCGACGGTGTTGCAAGCGTTCGCGGGCGCAACGTTCCTATTCACTTTTGGCGCAGAGTGTTCCACCTCCAGCAGCCGAGTCTGTGTGTTCGCCGCGGCGCAGAAGTTGCAGTACCGTTAGGGCCATCCGCAACGCTCCATCGCCATGCTGCGCACCACCGACCTCACCAAGCGCTACGGCCAGACCGTCGCGTTGAAGTCCTTGTCGGTCCAACTGGGACGCGGCGAATTTGTCGCGCTGCTCGGGCCCAACGGGGCCGGCAAGTCGACGCTGTTCCAGGTGCTCACGGGCCTGTTCGCGGCCGATGCCGGCGAGGTCGAGGTCGCCGGGCACTCGCTGCGGCATGCGGCGCGGCTGGCGCTGCGCCACATCGGCGTGGTGTTCCAGCAGATCGCGCTGGACCTCGACCTGAGCATCCGCCGCAACCTGCTGTTCCAGGCCGATCTGCAAGGCGTGCCGCGCGGCGTCGCGCTGGAGCGCATCGCGGCCGGCTGCGCCCGGCTTGGGCTGGACGCCAACCTCGATCGCAAGGTACGCGAGCTGTCCGGCGGGAACCGGCGCAAGGTGGAACTTGTGCGCGCCGGGCTGCATCAACCATCGGTGCTGCTGATGGACGAGGCGACCGTGGGTCTGGACCCCAAGTCGCGACGCGATCTGCTGAATGCCTTGCACGCCGACGTGCGGGAGCGCGGCGTCAGCGTGCTGTGGGCCACCCACTGGGTCGAGGAGGCCGAGGAGGCGGACCGCGTGCTGGTGCTGCACAAGGGATCGCTGCTGGCCGACGGCTCGCCGTCCGAGGTCACGCGTGCCCTCGGCGAGCCCACGCTGGAAGCAGGCTTCATCAAACGAACTTCGTGACGGCCTCCGGGACGAAACGAATCCAAACGACGAACAAGAAAACTGGAGACAACGCCTTGAGACCGATCCCGATGGCAAAGTACCTTTGCATCCTGACTCTGTGGCTTGCCGCCGGCCCTGCATGGGCGCAGGGCATCGCCTACGTCTCGAGCGAGAAGGACGATGCGCTGACGATGATCGACCTGGCCACGCTCTCGATCAAAGGCACGATCCCGACCTGCAAGCGCGGCCGCCATCTGCAACTCACGCCGGACCGCAAGCTGATGCTGGCGTGTTCCGACTCGGGCGTGGCCGACCTGATCGACCCGGCGACCGGCAAGTCGCTGCGCCGCATCCCGCTCGGCGATGACCCCGAGGCCTTCGATCTGTCGCCCGACGGCAAGACCATCTACGTCTCCAGCGAGGACGACGCGGCGGCCGTGTTCGTCGATGCCGCGTCCGGCAAGAAGCTCAAGGAAGTCAAGGTCGGCCAGGAGCCCGAGGGCGTGAAGGTCAGCGCCGACGGCAAGCTGCTGTACGTGACCTCCGAGGTCGCGAGCCTGGTGCACGTGATCGACACCGCGAGCGGCAAGGTGGTCCAGAACGTCAAGGTCGGCAAGCGGCCGCGCCGCATGGCGATCACGCCCGACGGCAAGGAGCTGTGGGTCACCTGCGAGCTGGACGCCGGCGTCACCATCGTCTCGACGGCGGACCACTCGGTGCTGGCGACGCTGAAGTTCGACGTGAAGGGCGTGCGCGCGCAGGACATCACGCCGGTCGGCATCCAGATGTCGCGCGACGGCAAGCGCGCTTTCGTCGCGCTCGGTCGCGCCAACCATGTCGCGTTCGTCGACGTGGCCGCGCGCAAGGTCACCGATCTCGTGCTGGTGGGCAAGCGCGCGTGGAACGTCGCGCTCGACAAGGACGAGAAGCGCCTGCTCGTCGTCAACGGCCTGAGCGACGACCTCACGGTGGTCGACGTGCCGGGCGCCAAGCCGATCAAGACCGTGCCGGTCGGGCGCGTGCCGTACGGCGTGGTGGTGGTCGAATGAGGAGGTGGCGCACGGTGCTTGCGCTGACCCTCTCCGTGGCGCTGTTCGATGCCGCCGGCGCCGCCGCGGCAGCGACGCTGAAGGCGACGCTGATCAGCCCGGAGAACGACCCGCGGCTGGAGCGCACGCGGGTCGAGCGCGCCTACCTCGGCCACCCCGGCGGCCCGGCGACCGACGGCGTGCAACTGGCGCTCGACGAAGGCAGCTTCGAGCTCGAAGCGGCGGGCGCGACGGTCGCGCTGAGCAGCGCGACGGCGCGCTCGGTCGAGTCGGCGCGCGCCGCGGCGCAGGCGGCCGAGAAGGGCGGCGCGGCGGTGATCGTGACCGACCTGCCGCCCGACTGGACGCTGGCGGTGGCCGATGCCGTCAAGCTGCCGGTGCTCAACGTCGGCGCACCCGACGACGCACTGCGCCAGCAGGACTGCCGGCCGCGCCTGTACCACGTGCTGCCCAGCGAACGCATGCGCGCCGACGCGATCGCGCAGACGCTGGTGTCGCGCAAATGGAGCAAGCTGTTGCTGCTGATCGGCACCAGCCCGACCGACCAGCAGCGTGCCGCGACCGCGCAGGCCTCGATCAAGCGCTATGGCCTGCAGGTGGTCGGCTCCAAGCCGTTCAAGCTGTCGACCGACCCGCGTGAGCGCGACCTCGCCAACCCGCTGCTGCTCACCGCGGGCAGCAGCTACGACGCGGTCTGGGTGATCGACAGCGACGGCGAGTTCGCGCGCGGCCTGCCGTACCGCACCGTGCTGCCGCGGCCGGTGGTCGGCGATGGCGGGCTGGTCGCGCTGGCCTGGCACGCGCAATTCGAGCGCTACGGCGCGCCGCAGGTCTCGCGCCGCTTCTTCAAGGCCGCGAAGCGGCCGATGACCGACCGCGACTGGGCCGCGTGGATGGCCGGCAAGACGCTGCTGGCGCTGGCGACCGCCGTGCCCAAGGGCCCGAACGGCGCCTGGGCGCAGGCGCTCGCGAAGATATCGGTCGACGGCTCCAAGGGCGTCGTGATGAGCTTTCGCGCCTGGGACGGCCAGCTGCGCCAGACCCTGCTGCTGACCGACGGCCAGGGCGTGATCTCGCAGGCGCCGATCGAGGGCCTGTTGCACCCGACCGATGTGCTGGACACGCTGGGCGCCGACGCTCCGGAGAAGCTATGCAAAGCAGCAGCGCGGTGAAGGCCGAAGCGGCTGCCATCGAAGAGCGCACGGCACGGCGCGGCTTGGCGCATGCGCTGCAGGCGCTGCAGGCCATCGTGCTGCGGGAGCTGTTCAAGTTCTCGCGCCAGACCGGCCGGCTGGTCTCGGCGCTGGTGCGGCCGCTGCTGTGGCTCGCGGTGTTCGCGGCGGGCTTCCGCAATGTCTTCGGCGTCGCGATCGTCGAGCCGTACGACACCTACATCCCGTACGACGTCTACATCGTGCCGGGGCTGGTCGGCATGGTGCTGTTGTTCAACGGCATGCAGTCCTCGCTCGCGATGGTCTACGACCGCGAGATGGGCCTGATGCGGCTGCTGTTGACCGCGCCGCTGCCGCGCCCGTGGCTGCTGTTCTGCAAGCTTTGCGCGACCGCGCTGCTGTCGGTGCTGCAGGCGCTCGCGTTCGTGATCGTCGCGGCGCTGATCGGCACCGAGCTGCCGCTGTTCTCGCTGGCCGCTTTGCACGCGCTCGTGGCGCTGGTCGGCGGCGCGCTGATGCTGGGGGCGCTGGGCCTGCTGCTGTCGGTCTACATCAAGCAGCTCGAGAACTTCGCGGGCACGATGAACTTCGTGATCTTCCCGATGTACTTCCTGTCGACGGCGCTCTACCCGCTGTGGAAGCTGCAGGAGTCGGGCGCCGAGTGGGTCTACCAGGTGGCCCGCTTCAACCCGTTCACGCAGGCGATCGAGTGGGTGCGCTTCGCGCTGTACGGCAAGGACCCCGGCGCGGCGCCGTATGTCGTGATCGGCTGCCTGGTCGTGTTCTTCGTGGTCGCCTGCTGGGGCTACGACCCGCAGCGCGGCTTCGGCGGGTTGACCAAGCGCGGCGGAGGCGGCGCGTGATACCGGCGCGGCGACGCTGGCTGCTGGGCGCCGGCGCGCTGGCGCTGGGCGCGAGCGCTGCGAGCGCGGCACGCAACACGGAGCCTTACCCGTCGCGGCCGATCACGCTGTGGGTGCCCTGGCCGGCCGGCGGGGCGACCGACATCTCGCTGCGCCTGCTGGCCGATCTGGCGTCGCCGATGCTGGGTCAGCCCATCGTGACCGACAACCGCGGCGGCGCCGGGGGCACGATGGTGATGCCCATCCTGATGCAGGCCGAGCCGGACGGCTACACGATCGCGCAGCTGCCGCAGCCGGTGTTCCGCGTGCCGTACGTGCAGAAGGTGCTGTGGGATCCGGTGCGCGACGTCACGCCCATCATCCAGGTCTCCGGCGTGACCTTCGGCATGCTGGTGCCGGCCGGCAGCCGCTTCCAGACGCTGGACGATCTGTTCGCGTACGCGCGCGCCCACCCGGGCGAGCTCAGCATCGCGACGAACGGCGTCGGCACCACGCCGCACATGGTGCTGGAGGACCTGTTCACCGCGCGCGGCCTGCGCTACATCCACGTGCCGTACAAGGGCACGTCCGAGCAGCTCAACGCAATCGTGTCGGGGCAGGTGATGGCCGGGGTCAACTCCACCGGCTTCGGCCCGGCGGTGGACAGCGGCCGGCTGCGGTTGCTCGTCACCTTCTCGGCGCAGCGCTCCAAGCGCTGGCCCGCGGTACCGACGCTGCGCGAGCTGGGCTTCGACATCGTCGCGATGTCGCCCTACGGGCTGGTCGGGCCGCGCGGCTTGCCGGGGCCCATCGTCGCGACGCTGCACGACGCGTTCAAGCGCGCGATGTTCGATCCGCGCTTCGCCCAGGAGCTCGAGAAGTACGACCAGGAGGTCGACTACCTCGGCCCCGAGGACTACGCGCGTTCATGCCGCGAGATCTATGCGCGCGAGCGCATCAATGCCGACCGGCTGACGCCGCAGCACGGAGCCTCGTATGGCCGATGACGAATCGACTCCGCAGGCAGCCGCGCCCGACGGCGCATCGCGCTGGCGCCGCGACCTGTGGGTCCTGCTCGCGGCGGTGCTCGCGTGCTACGCGATCTCGATGGCGCTGGACCTGAACGAATCGGTGCTCCAGAAGCTGATGCGCTACGAGCGCTGGCAGCTCGACGAGCTGCCGCTGACCGGCGTGGTGTTCGCCTTCGGCCTGGCCTGGTACGCAATGCGGCGGCGGCGCGAGACCGAGGCGGCGCTGCGCCTGCGTGCGCGTGCCGAGGCGCGTGCCTCGGCGCTGCTGGCGCACAACCGCGAGCTCGCGCAGCAGCTGATCGCGGTACAGGAGAGCGAGCGCCTGGCGCTGGCCCGCGAGCTGCACGACGAGCTGGGCCAGCGCTGCAGCGCGATCCTGATCGAGACCGCGTGCCTGCGGCGTTGCGCCGCCGACGACCGCGCCGCACTGATGGGCGCCGCGGCGCGCGCCGAGATGGCGGCACAGAGCCTGTACCAGCTCGTCGCCGGCATGCTGCGCCGCCTGCGGCCCGCGAACCTCGATGCGCTGGGTCTGGTCGCGGCGCTGCAGGAGCTGTGCGAGTCCTGGGAGGAGCGCGGCGGCATCGCCTGCGTGTTCCATTCCGACGCGATGGACGAGAAGGCGCTGCCGGAGCGCATCAACATCGCCGTCTACCGCGTCGCCCAGGAAGCGCTGACGAACGTGACGCGGCACGCCGATGCCAGCCAGGTGCGGCTTGCGCTCGCTGGCGACGCGACCGGCGGGCTGTGCCTGACGATTGCCGACAACGGCCGCGGCATGGACCCTGCGCGCGCGACGCGCGGCCTGGGCCTGCTAGGCGCCGGCGAGCGCGCCGCGGCGCTGGGCGGCGAGCTGCGCGTCGACAGCGCACCCGGTGCCGGCGTGCGCCTGACGCTCCGTATCCCGCTGCCGACGGCGGACGCGCCGGCGGTCGAGACGAGCCGGGCGGCCGCATGATCCGCGTGCTGCTGGCCGACGATCACCCGGTGGTGCGCAGCGGCTACCTGCGGCTGCTCGAGCAGGAGCGCGACATCCGCGTGATCGCCGAGGCCGCGACCGGCGAGGAGGCCTACGCCGCCTTCGTCGCCGAGGCGCCCGACGTGCTCGCGACCGATCTCGCGATGCCCGGCGCCGGCGGCCTCGAGCTGATCCGCCGCGTGCTGCTGCGGGACCCGGCGGCGCGCATCCTGGTCTTCAGCATGTACGACAGCCCGCTGCTGGTGCGCCGCGCGCTCGAGGCCGGCGCACGCGGCTTCCTGACCAAGGCAGCCGCGCCGCAGAACCTGGTGGACGCGGTGCGTGCGCTGCACGCCGGCCAGCGCTACCTGGGCGCCGACCTGGCCGAGCTGCTGCAGCGCGGCCCCGCCCAGGAGGCCCAGCGGCTCGCGGCGCTCAGCCTGCGCGAGTTCGAGATCTTCCGCCTGCTCGCGCAGGGCCGCACGCCGGCCGAATGCGCGGAGGCGCTGAACCTGAGCCCGAAGACGGTCTCGAACCACCAGACCGTCATCAAGGAAAAGCTCGGCGTCTCGACCTCCGCCGCGCTCGCGCATCTGGCGATCCGCCACCGCGTGATCGGCGCGATGGCGGGCTAGGCCAAGCTCGACCGCCCCAGCAAAGCATCAGGAAACGATCAGCGTCCGCCAAGGACGCCAGAGCCCCCGCTGCCTACTCTGAACGCACTGGTTCAGCGAGGCACGCCATTGCACGGACCAGGGTCCCGAGCCGGCGATCCCACCGCCGGCAGACGACTTCCGAGATCCGTGGGCTCAAGGCAATCCGTGATGCAAACCTATCTCGTGCGCCGACGCGACATCGGCGCCCGCGCCAGCGACCTCGACGCCGCGCTGACGCGGCTGCGGTCCTTCGAGGAAGCCGCCGGTACGCCGTCGGTGCGCTGGCTGCACTCGTATGCGTTGCGCGAACCCCAGGGCGGCTTCGGGCTCGCCTGCGTGTTCGAGGCGCCCGATGCGGCCGCGCTGCATCGGCATGCGCAGATCGTGCGATTGCCGGCCGACGAGATCCTGCGCATCGATGCCACGGTCGTCGTGCGACCGTTCGCGCCGGCGCTCGTGCACCTGGTGCGCCGGCGCGGAGGCTGGCGCACGCCGGCCGACCTCGACCGCGGCACCGCGCTCGCCGGACGCATTGCTGATGAACAAATGGCGCAGCGGCTGAGCTGGCTGCGCAGCTACGCGGTCGAGGAGGCCGACGGCAGCCGCGGCACCTGCTGCCTGTACCAGGCCGCCGATGCCGGCGCGTTGGCCGAGCACGCCGCGCGCGCCGGCGTGCCGGCCGACGAGATCACGCCGGTGCTCGGGCGCATCGTCTTTCGCGACGACCCGCAGGACCCGTCGCGCCCATCGCTTTCACCGCCGATTCCCCCGCCGCCCGAGCGCCATCCGCGCCGCTTTCATCCACTTTCACCAGGACCCACGACCATGAAACGCCATCTCATCAAGACCCTCGTCGTTCAACTCGTGCTGGCTTTCGCGGCGGCCGCGCCGCTCACGCCCGTGCCGGCCCTCGCGCACGGCGATGCACCGGCCGGTGACGTCGACCTGCACAAGCTGCTCGCCGAGGCGCGCAGGGCCACTGCACCGTTTACCGACCTTCAGGCGGCGCTGGCCGCCGGCTACACGAAGTTCCCCGATCTGCACGGCGACTGCGTTGCACAGGCCGGGCAGGGCGGCATGGGCATTCACTACCTGAACGCGGCGCTGCTCGACGGCGAACTGGATCCGATGCGGCCCGAGTTCCTCGTCTATCACAAGACCGCGAGCGGCCAGCACGAGCTGCTGGCGCTGGAGTACGTGGTGTTCGCGCCCGTCTGGGACGCGCTGCACGCGCAGCCGCCGGTGCTCTTCGGCCATCCGTTCCACCTCGTGCGCACGCCCAACCGCTACGGCACGCCGATGCCGTTCTACGAGCTTCACGTGTGGCTGTGGGAGCACAACCCCGACGGCTTGTTCAACGACTGGAACCCGCGCGTGAGCTGCAACTGACGCGCCCTGCTCAGCGGTCGTCTCCGTCCCGCAGCGCGACCGCGGGCTTTCATTGCCTGCTGCGGTCCCCTCTCTCATCTCACTCAAAGGACTTTTCCATGAAACGCTTCCTGATCGAACGCAACATCCCCGGCGTGGGCCAGCTCGACGGCCAGCAACTGAGGGACGCCTCGGCGACCTCGAACGCCGCGCTGGCCCAGCTGGCCGGCAAGGTCCAGTGGGTGCAGTCGTACGTCGTCGACGACAAGACCTTCTGCGTCTACCTGGCCGATCACGAGTCGTCGGTGCACGAGCATGCCAAGCTGAGCGGCTTCCCCGCCAGCAAGGTGACCGAGGTGCGCACCGTCATCGAGCCGATGACGGCGAGCTGATCGCCAGACGTTCGCCTCGTCCCCCCTGCGGGGCGAGGCGCGGCCTCAATCTATCCCCCAAGGAGATTCCCATGGGCGTTTTCTCCGTCGTCTACGGCGGCGTCGCGTACGCGGCCTTCCTTGCCGCGTTCCTCTATGCGATCGGCTTCGTCGGCAACCTGTTCGTGCCGAAATCGATCGACCTCGGCATGCCGGCCGGCGCCGCCGGCGAGTCGCTCGCCGTGTCGCTGCTCGTCGACCTGCTGCTGCTCGGCCTGTTCGCCGTGCAGCACAGCGTGATGGCGCGCCCCGCGTTCAAGCGCTGGTCGGCGCGCTACGTGCCCACGGCCATCGAGCGCAGCACGTTCGTGCTGCTGGCGAGCGACACGCTGATGCTGCTGTTCGTGCAGTGGCGGCCCATCGCGGCGCCGGTGTGGGACCTGGGCGGCACGTTGGCCGGGTCGGCGCTGGCGGCGTTGTGCGCGCTCGGCTGGATCCTGGTGCTCACCGCCACGTTCCAGATCGACCACTTCGAGCTCTTCGGCCTGAAGCAGGTTTGGAGGCGCCTCACCGGCATCCCCGTGCCCGCGCCGCAGTTCCGTGTGCCGCTGTTCTATCGCCACGTGCGACATCCGATCTACCTCGGCTTCATCCTCGCGTTCTGGAGCGCGCCGACGATGAGCGCGGGCCATCTGCTGTTCGCCGCCGTCACGACCGGCTACATCCTGGTCGGCATCTGGTTCGAGGAGCGCGACCTGATCGCGCTGTTCGGCCGGCGCTACCGCGACTATCGGCGCCAGGTCGGCATGCTGTGGCCGCGCCTGTCGCGCCGCCGGACCGCAGCGGACGACGTCGCGTCGCGCCGCGAAACGAGCCCTCGCGCCTGACCACGTGCCTGTCGAAGGATGCCGTGGGGCTCTGGGCGCTTGCGGCACAATGACCGACCTTCGGGAACGGCTAGTCGAGGGTTGCGCGTGAACGACGACACGACAACGTACCGGTTCGGGCCCTGCGAGATCGACGAGGCGAGGCGCGCACTGACCGTGCGGGGCCGCGAGATCCGGCTGCAGCCGCGCGTCTTCGACCTGCTGTGCTTCCTGGTGCGCCACCGCGAGCGCGTCGTCTCGAAGGACGAGTTGCTCGACGCGCTGTGGCCGGGCACCGTCGTCGTCGACAACGCCTTGCAGCGCGTCGTCAGCCTCGCCCGCAGCGCACTCGCCGAGGCGGGTCTGCCCGACGCGGTACGCACGTACCCGCGCCATGGCTACCGCTTCTGCGCTGACGAGGAGTGCGACGGCGCGATCGAGGAAGTCGCGGCCCCGGCGCCGCCCGACGGCCTCGCCGATGCCCGCGCCGCGGTCGAGCGCATGGACTGGATCGCCGCCTGCGAGGCCTACGAGGCGACCGACGCGCGTGCGGCGCTGCCGGCCGACGAGGTCGAGCAATGGGGCCGCGCGGCCATCTGCGCGGGTCTCGGTCCCGCCGTGGTGGGCGCGCTCGAGCGCGTCGTGGCGGAGCACGACGCCGCCGGCGACACGCTGGGCGCCGCGCGCGCGACGCTGATGCTGGTGCAGATCCGCATCGATCGCAAGCAGGGCGCCATCGCCAATGGATTGCTGCAGCGCGCGTCGCGTTACCTCGAAGGCCGCGCTGCGAGTGCCGAACGGGGTCACTACGCTTGGATGGCCAGCCGCCTCGCGCTGGGCAGCGACGCCAGCCGCGCGCTGGCGATGGCCGACGAGGCCTGCCACATCGGCCGCGCCGTGCGCGACCGGGACGTCGAGTGCCTGGGGCTGGTCTACCGCGGCCATGCGCTGATGGCGCAAGGCCAGGTGGTCGAAGGGCTGGCGCAGCACGAGGAGGCCGCCGCCGTGATCCGCCTCGGCGGCGTGCGCGCGTGGGTTGCCGGATGGGCGTTGTGTTCGGTCCTCTACGCGGCGCGCTACCGCTACGACTGGCTGCGTGCGGCGCAGTACGCCGAGGCCTTCGTCGAGTGGAGCCGCGCGAGCCGCATGCCGGCATTTCCCGGCACCTGCCAGCTGCATCGCGCAGCCGTGCTCGGCATGCAGGGCGAGCTCGAGCGCGCGGCCGCCGAGGTGCGCGCCGCCGCCGAGCTGCTCGCCCGAGCCGCACCCTGGGCCGAGGGCGACGCGTATTGCGTGCTGGGCGACATCCAGCTCGGCATGGGCGAGTTCGACAGCGCCGAGGTCGCGTATCGCCAGGCCCACGCGCTGGGCTGGGATCCGCAGCCCGGCCTGGCGCGGCTGCATTTGCTGACCGGTCGGCCCGGGCTGGCGCAGCGCGGGCTCGAACGCGCGCTCGAGGAGAGCGACTGGTCGCTGCGCGAGCGGCGCGGCCAGCTGCTGTGCCTGCTGGTGCACGCGGCGGTGGCCGCCGGCGATGCCGCACGCGGCCGCGAGGCGCTGCGCACGCTGGCCACCGACCCGCAGATGCTCGCCAACGAAGCGCTGAAGGCCATGCACTGCGGCGCCGAGGCCGAGCTGGCGATCGCCGATGGCGACCCCGCGCGGTCCGCGCGCCTGCTGCGCCAGGCCACGAGACACTGGCGCGAAGTGGGCTCGCCGTCGGGCGAAGCCGAGACGCGGCTGCGGCTGGCCGAGTGCCTGCTGCAGGACGGTGACGCCGCCGGCAGCGAGCTCGAGCTGCACACGATCAAGTCGACCCTTGCTGCGGCAGCCGCACCCTATCGCGAGCGGCTGCAGGCACTCCACACCGCGCTCGGCAACGCGTCATGAGACGGCCGGTGTCTTCCGAAGGGTCAGGGCGGTTCGCCCAGAGGGCTTCGACAGGCTCAGCCCGAACGGGTTGCGGGAGTCACTCCCACTCGTAGCGCAGCCCTAGCCACGCCCCGCGCGGGGCGCCCAGCCCGTAGAACGGTTCGGCCACCGGGTTCGCCGGATCGAACGCCTTCGCCGGGTTGGCGAACGCGTTCAGGCCCAGCACGCCGAAGTTCGCGTACTCGCGATCGAAGACGTTGTCGACGCGCGCGAACAGCTCGACGTTCTTGCGCAGCTTCCAGCGTGCGTCCACGTTCAGCACTGCGTAGCCGGGCACCGGGCCGTGCACGTCCTGGTTGCTCTCGTCGCCGCGCAGCCGGCTGCCGCTGTTGGCCACGAGGTTTGCGCCGATGGAGATCGCCTCGCTCGCCTCCCAGTCCACGCGGATGCGCAGGCTTTGCCGCGGGATGCCGGGGATGCGGCTGCCCGGCGCGATCGTGATGTCGCCGTTCGCATCGGCCGCGGAGTTGGCCGGGCTGCTTTCGACGAAACCCGTCCTGAACGTGGCATCGATCAGGCTGTAGCGCGCGGTGAGGCCGAGAGAGCCCCATTGGGTGGCGCCCATGAGCTCGAGGCCCTGGCGCCGCGTCTTGCCGACGTTCTGGAAGAAGCCGGCGTTGATCGCGCTGCCGCCGCTGCTGACGAACTGGATGTCGTCGGACAGCTCGGTGCGGTAGAGCGCGGCGCTCCACGACGAGCCGCCCGACTTGCCGCGTGCGCCGACCTCCAGCGTCTTCGCGACGACCTTCTTCAGCGGCGGGTCGGCCAGGAACGCATTGGGCAGCTTGCACGGCGCCGCCGGGTCGGCGCAGGTCAGCTCCGCGGCCGTCGGCGCCCGCATGCCTTCGTTGTAGCTGAGGTAGGTTGTGTAGCCGGCCTTCGGGTTGAACGTGAGGCCCACGGCCGGGTTGAAGCGCCGGAAGCGATGGTCGCCATCCAGGTCGGGATTGGTGCCGCTGCGGTCGCGTATCGAGATGCGTGCGTCGTTGAAGCGGCCGCTGGCGGTCAGCGTCCAGCGGTCATCGATGGCGAAGGTGTTCATCGCGTAGACGCCGCTGTTGCGGGTGCGGGTCGCGGCATCGGTCTCGGGCTCGAAGTCGCCGGTCGCCACGGTGCCGCGCGAGGCATCGAAGTCGGCCGGCTGCGAGTCCTGCCGGAAGCGGGCGCGGCCGGCGTCGGCGCTGAAGCCCACGACGAACTGGTTCTTGTGCCCGGCCAGCGGCGTCGTGACCGTGAGCTGCGCCGACAGGCCGTAACTCGTCTCGGCGATGTTTGAGCGGTCGTTCAGCGCCTGGACCGTGTCGACGGCGCCGGTGTCGGGGTCGACCGCGCCGAAGTCGTCGTTGACGTTGCTCGACAGGTTGTCGTTGCGGAAGCGCCGCAGATAGAGATTGCCGCCCAGCACGATCTCGCTGCCCAGGTTGTGGCTGCCGCTGACCGCGAGCATCGCCAGCCGGTTCTTGTTGGTGTCCGGGTAGGTGTAGGCCTGGGTGCGGTCGTCGAAGAACGAGGGTGGCAAGGTCTGCGTGCCCTCCAGGCGGTTGTTGGCCGCGGTCAGCGAGACGTCGAGCTGGTCGTCTTTCGTCCGATAGCCGACCTTGCCGAAGAACTGCTCGACGCGGCTGGGGTTGTGCTGGGCCCAGCCGCGGTCCTTCGAGAGGTTGGCCGTCGCGAACCAGTCCCACGGGCCGGAGGCGCCGCCGTGCTCGAACTGCAGCGTCCTGCGCCCGAACGACCCGCCGGAGAGCTCGACGGCGCCGCCCGGGTTGTCGCGGCCGTTCTTGGTGTAGATGGCGAGCGCCCCGCCCAGCGTGTTCAGCCCGAACACCGGATTCGAGCCGGGGATGAGCTGCAGGCTCGCGATTGCCGATTGCGGCAGCAGGTCCCAGTTCACGACGTCGCCGAACGACTCGTTGATGCGCACGCCGTCCTGAAACACCGACAGGCCTTGCGGCACGCCCACCAGCGGCGAGGCGGTGAAGCCGCGGAAGCTGATGTCGGCCTGGTACGGGTTGCCCTGTGCCGCGTTGACGGTGATGCTGGTCGGATTGTTCTCGAGGAACTCCGACAGATTGCCCTGGCGCTGCTTGCCGAACTCGCGGCTGCCGTAGGACTGCACGTTGGCCGGCACGTCGCGCAGCGGTGTGCCCAGGCCGGGCAACGGCGTCGTCCCGATGACTTCGACGCGGGGCAGCGTGGTGGTCGGTTGATCGGCGTCCGCGGCAACGGCGGCCGGAGAGAGCAAGGCGGCACAGGCGGCGGCCACGGCGGTCTGCGCGGCGCGGGCAAGCGGATCCTTCATCAAAGGCCGGTCTCCGAATCGTTCTGACGATGTCCCGACAGGATTGCGGACAAGCGAGCGGCGCGCCAGGGAAAACTTCCTGATCGGGCAGAGGCACCCCGTGTTCATCCCGCGTGATCGCGCGGCGCAAAGTGTCACGTCCGCGTCGCAGGATGACCGCGCAGCGCGACTCGCGCCGGCTCGATAGACTGGCATGGCTTTCGCGACGAGGTGAGCCAATGGATCGAATCGATGCGCGAGTCAGCGATGCACGTGCCAGCGCGCTGGCGATCGAGGCGGAAGTGAGCCGCGTGGTGATCGGCCAGCCGCGCGTGATCCGCCTGGTCAACACCGCCGTCTTCGCACGCGGCCACGTGCTGCTGCAAGGCGACGTGGGCGTCGGCAAGACGACTTTGCTGCGCGCGTTCGCGCGCGTGCTGGGCGGCGCCTACGCGCGCACCGAGGGCACGATAGACCTGATGCCCAACGACCTGATCTACTACACCTACATCAGCGCCGAGGGCCGGCCGGCCGTCGAACGCGGGCCGCTGATCGAGCACGGCGACGAGCTCGCGATCTTCTTCTTCAACGAGATCAACCGCGCGCGCCCGCAGGTGCACTCGCTGCTGCTGCGCGTGATGGCCGAGCGCAGCGTCTCGGCCTTCAACCGCGACTGGCGCTTCCCGCATCTGCTGGTGTTCGCCGACCGCAACCGCGTCGAGCGCGAGGAGACCTTCGAGATCGCCTCGGCCGCGCGCGACCGCTTCATGATGGAGGTGACGATCGAGGCGCCGCAGGACGACGAGCAGCGGCGCGCGCTGGTGTTCGACCCGCGTTATCACGATGCCGATGCGCTGATCGAGTCGCTCGCGCCGGGTCTGCTGGACTACCGCGAGCTCAACGGCATCGCGGCGCAGATCCAGCGCGGCGTGCAGGCCTCCGAGGTGCTGCAGAAGTACGCGCTGGATCTGTGGCGCGCGACCGCGGCGCCGGCCGATTACGGCGTGAAGATTTCCGACCTGGACACCGCGCAGCTGATGCTGGCCGGCGCGAGCCCGCGCGGCATGAGCATGCTGCTGCGCGCCGCGCGCGTCGCGGCCTGGCTGGACGGGCGCGACTACGCGACCCCCGAGGACGTGCAGGCCGTGTTCGAGGTGACCATCGCGCACCGGCTGGTCTACCAGCCGGTCTACGAGATGCGCCGGCACGAGATTGCCGGGCCGCTGATCGCGGGCATCCTCGGCCATGTCGCCGCTCCTTGATGGCGCAGCCATGCAAGATGCACAGGCGGAATCCGTGATACGCGAAGTCCACTATCGCGTCGCGGGGCCGGTGCTCGGGCACTTCCCGGGCCACCATCGCAGCACGCGCGGCGAGAGCGGGCTCGAGTTCCGCGGCCATGCGTCGCTGCTCGATGCGCCCGACCCGCGCCGGCTCGACCTGCACGCGAGCCTGTGCGATCCGTTCGAGCAGTGGCGCGTGCGCCTGTACCGCCAGCGCATGTCGGTCCCGGTCGCCGTCGTCGCCGACCTGTCCGCGTCGATGGGCTTCGCCGCCGCGCAGCCCAAGCTGCACGTGCTGGCCGATTTCGTCGAGAGCCTGGCCTGGTCGGCCTGGCGCACCGGCGACAGCTTCGCCTTCGTCGGCTGCGACAGCGGCGTGCGCGCCGAGCTGCTGCAGCCGCGCACCCGCGCGCGCGGCGCCGGCGGCGAGATCGCGCGCCGGCTGCGCGTGCTGCATCCCGACGGACGCGATGCGCGCGGGCTGCTGGCTGCGCCGCGCTACCTCGGGCGGCAGCGCGCGCTGCTGTTCCTGGTCTCCGACTTCCATCTGCCGCTGCCGCTGGTCGCGCAGGTGCTCGATGTCTTGAGCGTGCACGAGGTCGTGCCCGTGGTGCTGTGGCATCCGCTGGAGTTCGGGCTGAGCGCGGCACGCGGGCTGGCGCAGGTCATCGACCCGGAGAGCGGCCGGCAGCAGCTGGTCTGGTGGCGGCCGGCGCTGCGTGCGCGTTGGCAGGCCGCGCACGAGGCGCGACGGGCGGCGCTGCAACAGATGTTCCGCGCGCGCCGGCTGAAGCCGCTGCTCATCGAGGGCGCCTACGACGCCGAGGCGGTCACGCGTCACTTCCATTCGTGAGACCAGCATGGCGGGTCGCGACCAGCACAGCTCCCGGCCGAACGCGGCGCGCGCGTTGTGCAGGTTGTGCGCGGGCCCGCTGGCCGGGCTGGCGATGTCGCCGGCGCATGCCGATCCGCAGGTGCTGACCGCGCAGAGCGATCAGCCGCGTGCGTACGGCTACAGCGTCGGCGATGTCGTCACGCGGCGCATCCGGCTGCAGGTGCCGGACGGATTGCGGCTGGTCGAGGATTCGGTGCCGCGCGCGGGTGGCCAAGGTCGTGCGATCGAGCTGCGCCGGGTGGCGTTGCGGCGCTCGTTCGGCGGCACGCCCGAGGAGCTCGAGCTCGAGTACCAGGTGTTCCTCGCGCCGCGTGAGTTGCGCGTGCTCGAGATGCCGCCTGTCGAGTTGCGCTTCGACGGCGTGCCGCGCCCGCAGACGCTGCGCATCGACGCGTGGCCGGTCAGCGTCGCGCCGCTCGCGGCGGTCGACCCCTCGCCGCGCGAAGGGCTGGGCGAGATGCGTCCCGATCGCGAACCGATGCCGATCGCGACCGAGCCGCTGCGCTGGCGCCTGGTCGCCTGGGCGGCGATTGCGTTGTTGCTGCTCGCGTACCTCGCGCATGTCTACATCGGCTTGCCGTGGTGGAACCGGCGGCACCGGCCGTTCGGCCTCGCGTGGCAGGCGCTGCGCAGCCTGCCGGCGCAACCCGACGCGGCGCAGCGCCGGCGTGCGTTCGAACAGCTCCATGCCGCGCTGAACGCCAGTGCCGGCGAGGCGCTGTTCGAGCCGGGGCTGGACGGCTTCGTCGCCGCGCGGCCGCGCTTCGCGCCGCTGCGCGCCGAGCTCGGTGAATTCTTCAAGCGTTCGCGGACCGAGTTCTTCGCTGCAGGTGGCGCCGCGACTGACGAGCGTTGGCTGCGCGAGTTCTGCAGGCGCTGCCGCGATGCGGAGCGGGGGGCGGCATGAGCAGGTTGCCCTCACGCCGACCCTCACCCCAACCCTCTCCCGCAAGCGGGAGAGGGAGCAAGTCCGCGCCGTCGCCACTCCCTCCCGCTTGTCGGAGAAGGAGCAAGTCCGTGCCCTCGTCTCCCTCTCCCGCTTGCGGGAGAGGGCCAGGGGTGAGGGTCTTCCCATGAGCTTCGACCAACCCGCCTGGCTGTGCCTGCTGCCCCTCGCGCTGCTGCCGCTGTGGGCGCACGGCGCGGGCGCGCTGCCCAACGCGTGGGTCGCGCTGGCGCCGCGCGACCGCGCCTCCGATGTGCTCTCGTGGCTGCTGCGCGCGGCCGCGGTGCTCGCACTGGCCGCGATCGTCGTCGCGCTGGCCGGGCCGTACCGGCCCGAGTACCAGGTCGACAAGGTCGGGCGCGGCGCCGAGATCGTGCTCGTGCTCGATCGCAGCCGCAGCATGGACCAGAGCTTCGGCGGCGGCCGCAACCCGGCCATGCGCGGCACGGGGCCCGAAGCGCTCGAGTACTACGCGAAGCTGCGCGCGAACGAAGCGCGCGAATCAAAGGGCATGGTCGCGCGGCGCGTGCTGTCGGAGTTCGCGGCGAAGCGGCCCGACGATCGCTTCGGCATGATCGTCTTCAGCACGCTGCCGCTGCGCCTGCTCGAGTTCACGCAGAAGAGCGAGGCGATCCAGGCCGCGATCAACGCCGGCAACATCGGGCGCGGCTTGTCCGAGACGAACATCGCGCTCGCGCTGGAATCGGCGCTGGGCTACTTCGAGAACCGGCCGTACACCGGCTCGCGCATCATCCTGCTGGTCTCCGACGGCGGCGACCGCATCGACGCCGGTGCGCGCGAGCAGATCGCGCAACGGGTACGCAAGACGCGCGCGGCGATCTACTGGATCTACATCCGCTCGGCACGCAGCCCCGGGCTGCTGCCCGACCAGGATGACCCGCCGGCCGAGGCCGAGACGGTACCGGAGTACTTCCTGCATCGCTACTTCCTGTCGCTGGGCACCGCGTACCGCGCCTACGAAGCCGGCACGCCGGATGCGCTGGAGAAGGCGATCGCCGACGTCGATCGGCTGGAGAACCTGCCGATCACGTACCAGGACACGATCCCGCGCCGCGAGCTCGCGCCGTACGCCGATGCGCTGGCGCTGGCCGCGGTGCTGCTGCTGCTGGGCGAGAGCCTGCTGGAGGTGCGCCGATGGTCGTGAGCTCGCGTCGCGTCACGCGCGCCGCGCTGGCGCTGCTCGTGGGGGTGCTGCTGGCCGCGTCGTTCGACGGCTGGCAGCTGGTGCGCACGCAGCGCACCAACGCCGCGATCCTCTCGGGCGAGGCGATCCCCGAGACGCCGGGCCAGCCTCCCGAAGTGCGCTTCGCGCAGGCCTACGTCCAGGCGGCGAGCGCGCCGCACGATGCCGCGCTGAACCGCTACCGGGCACTGCAGACCGACCCGATCGTCGGCGCCGCGGCCCGCTACAACAGCGCGAACCTGCTGGTGCGCCAGGCGATCCGGGTGCGTGCCAGCGCGCAGCCGGGCCAGGCGATCGCGCTGCTCGAGCTCGCGAAGGAGTACTACCGCGACGTGTTGCGCGACGACCCGGCGCAATGGGACGCGCGCTACAACCTCGAGCGCGCGCAGCGCCTGCTGCCCGATCCCGACGAACGCGAGGACGCGCCGGGCGGCGTACCGGAGAACCGTGAGCGCGCCGCGACGACGATGCGCGGCTATTCGCCGGGGTTGCCATGAGCGGTGCCGCGCGTCTGCTCGGCCTCTTGGCGCGGCGGCTCGCCGCAAGCTGGCGCGAGCATGCCGATCGCGCGTTGCTCGGCGGCGCGGCGCTCGCGCTGGTCGTGTGTCTGCTGGGCCCCGGCTGGCCGGCCGAGCGCGCGCGCTTCGACCACGTGATCGTGCTCGACATCACGCAGAGCATGGACGTGCAGGACCAGTTGCTGGACGGCGATCCGGTCTCGCGTCTCGTCTATGCGAAGCAGGCGCTGCGCGAGGCGCTTCGGCAGCTGCCGTGCGGCTCGCGGATCGGCTGGGGCGTGTTCACCGAGTACCGCTCGTTCCTGCTGTTCGAGCCGATCGAGGTCTGCGCGAACCTCGCCGAGCTGCGCGCGACGCTCGCGAACATCGACGGCCGCATGGCCTGGAACGGCAACAGCGAGATCGCCAAGGGCCTGCACAGCGGCTTCGTGATTGCACGGGCGCTGCCGGGCAGCCCGTCGCTGGTGTTCATCACCGATGGGCAGGAGGCGCCGCCGCTGAGCCCGTCGCATCGGCCGTCGTTCGACGACAAGCCGGGCGCGGTGAGCGGGCTGATCGTCGGCGTCGGCGGTTCGGTGCCGTCGCCGATTCCGAAGCGCGATCCGTCCGGGCGGCCGCTGGGCTTCTGGCGCGCCGACGAGGTTGCGCAGACCGACCCGTACAGCCGCGGCCGCGGAACCAGCGTCGAGGGCGAGCGCATGGTCGACGAGGGGGCCGCGGCGGCCGTGCCCGCGCTGGGCGCCACCCCGGGTGCGGAGCATCTGTCGGCGCTGCGCGAGCCGTACCTGCGATTGCTCGCGCGCGAGCGTGGGCTCAACTTTCTGCGGCTCGACGGCGCGCAGGCCCTGGGGGACGCGCTGACCGCGCCTGCGCTGGCCAAGCCCACGCCGGTACGCGCCGATGGCCGCGCGCTGTTTGACGCGATCGCGCTCGGGCTGCTGCTGTGGCGTTACGCGCGGCTCTCGTGGGGTCGCCGGTTGCGCTCACGCTGGTACGACTTCATCGGGCATTGGCCCGACTATTCCGCGCCGCATCGGCGCATCCCATCAACACAAGGAGACTCAGATGGCTGAACTGATCGCGCTGTACAAGAAGCCCGCGGACGCCGCGGCATTCGACAAGTACTACGCCTCGACGCACGTGCCGCTGGCGAAGACGGTGCCGGGACTGCGGCGTTACGAGATCAGCACCGGTCCGGTGGTCGCGGGGCAGGGCGAGTCGCCGTACCACCTGGTCGCGATCCTGACCTTCGATTCGCTCGCGGCCATCCAGGCGGGCCTCGCCTCGCCCGAAGGGAAGGCGACCGCGGCCGACCTCGGCAACTTCGCGCAGGCCGGTGTCGAGCTGCTGATGTTCGATACGAAGCTGGTCTGACGAGATCGCGCGCGAGGTCGCGCGCAAGATCGCACGCTCAGGGGCGGGCGCGAGCCGGCTTGCGCCGCTTGGCGGCTGCGGCTCGCGACGGCTTCTGTCCCAGCTGCCGATGGATTTCCGCCTGGCCCTTCTCGCACAGGAATTCCTCGAATGCGAGCGCGACCTGCGGCAGCGAGCGCGACGACAGGTGCATCACGTACCAGTCGCGCACGATCGGGTTGTTCGCCACCGGCAGCAACGCGAGCAGGCCGGCGTCCAGCTCGAGCACGCAGGTGTGCATCGACAGGAACGCGACGCCGAAGCCGGCCGCGCACATGCGCTTGATTGCCTCGTTGCTCGACAGCTCGGAGCCTATGCGCAGCGGCAGGCCCTGCTCCTTGAAGACGCGCTCGACCGTGGTGCGCGTGCCGGAGCCGCGCTCGCGCACCAGGATGCGGGTCTCGGCGATGTCCGCCAGCGACAGGTGGGGCTTGCTCATCAGCGGGTCGCTGGGCGCGGCGAGGAACGCCATCGGGTGGCGCGCGAACGCGCGCGAGTCGGTCTTCAGCTCGGTGGGCGGACGGCCCATGATCGCGAGGTCGATCTCCTGGCCGGCGAGCATGCGCACGATCTCGTCGCGGTTGCTGACCTGCAGCTTGATCTTGACCTTCGGGTGGTCGTTGATGAACGACACCAGCAGCGGCGGCAGCAGGTACTCGGCCGTCGTCACCGTGCCGACGCGCAGCGTGCCGGTGAACACGCCCTGCAGCGTGGCCATCTCCTCGCCGGCTTCGCGCCACAGGTCGAGGATGCGGCTCGCGTAGCCGGCCAGCAGCTCGCCGGCCTCGGTGAGCCGCGCGCCGCGGCCGGTGCGCTGCAGCAGCGGCGTGCCGGCCGACTCCTCGAGTGCGGCGATCTGGATCGACACCGCGGGCTGCGTCAGGTGCAGCTCGTCGGCCGCGAGCGAGACGCTGCCCAGCCGGGCGAAGGCATGGAAGGCGATCAGCTGGCGAAAGGTCGCGGTGCGTGTGAGCGGCATGGTTTCATATTAGTCGATTCAAATGTGAGACCGAATAGTTTTTATTATTCCAAATCGGTCTGGTTGCCTACATTGCGGTCATGGCAGCGTCACGTCGACGCGCGACAGCAGCAGGGGATCCCGATGGGCAACATGACCGAGGTCGTCCAAATCACCGACGCGAAGAAGCGTTACTCCGCGGGCGTGCTCAAGTACGCGCAGATGGGCTACTGGGACGCCGACTACGAGCCGAAGGCGACCGACATCCTCGCGCTGTTCCGCATCACGCCGCAGGAAGGCGTGGACGCGATCGAGGCGGCCGCGGCGGTCGCCGGCGAGTCGAGCACCGCGACCTGGACCGTGGTCTGGACCGACCGCCTGACCGCCTGCGACATGTACCGCGCGAAGGCCTACCGGGTCGAGCCGGTGCCCGGCAACCCGGGACAGTTCTTCTGCTACGTGGCCTACGACCTCTCGCTGTTCGAGGAAGGCTCGATCACCAACGTGGCCGCGTCCATCATCGGCAACGTCTTCAGCTTCAAGCCGCTGAGGGCGGCGCGGCTCGAGGACATGCAGTTCCCGGTGTCGTACGTGAAGACCTTCGCGGGGCCGCCGACCGGCATCGTGGTCGAGCGCGAGCGGCTCGACAAGTTCGGCCGTCCGCTGCTGGGCGCGACGACCAAGCCCAAGCTGGGCCTCTCGGGCCGCAACTACGGACGCGTCGTCTACGAAGGCCTGCGTGGCGGCCTGGACTTCATGAAGGACGACGAGAACATCAACTCGCAGCCGTTCATGCACTGGCGGG
>DATCSE010000275.1:0-6746 GCA_036568605.1 Burkholderiaceae bacterium
CTACGTATCGTTCGAGGTCACGCTGTCCACCGAGGCCGACCAGATCGCGATCGCGCCGGGCTACCTGCAGCGCGAATGGACCGAAGGCGCGCGGCGCTATTTCCACTACCGGATGGATGCGCCGATCGCGAACTTCTTCGCGTTCCAGTCGGGCCGCTATGCGGTGCGCCAGGACGTGTGGCACCGCGAAGGCGGGAGCACGCCGGACGGCAACGCCGGCGACGTCCCGCTCGAGATCTACTACCAGCGCGGCCACGAGTTCAACCTCGATTCGATGCTGGCCGCGACGAAGGCCGCGCTCAGCTACGACAGCCGCAACTTCGGCCCCTACCAGTACCGCCAGTTCCGCATCATCGAGTTCCCGCGCTACGAGACCTTCGCGCAGTCGTTCCCGAACACGATCCCGTACTCGGAAGGCATAGGGTTCATCGCGCGCGTGCGGCCCGACGACCTCAAGGACATCGACTACCCTTACTACGTGACCGCGCACGAGGTCGCGCACCAGTGGTGGGGCCACCAGGTGATGAGCGGCGATGTGCAAGGGGGCTCGATGCTGGTCGAGAGCCTGGCGCAGTACTCGGCGCTGATGGTGATGAAGGAGCGCGTCGGTCCGCAGAAGATGCGCCGCTTCCTCGCGTACGAGCTGAACCGCTACCTGATCGGCCGTGCGACGGAGCAGAAGAAGGAGCTGCCGCTGTCGCGCGTCGAGGATCAGCCGTACATCCACTATGCCAAGGGCAGCCTCGTGATGTACCTGCTCGCCGACATGATCGGCGAGGACAAGCTGAACCAGGCGATCCGCCGCTTCCGCGACGACCATGCGTTCCAGGGGCCGCCGTACCCGAGCACGAGCGAATTCGTGGCGCGCGTCCGCGAGGTCACGCCGCCCGAGATGCAGTACCTGATCGACGACCTGTTCGAGCGCATCGTGCTGTACGACAACCGCGCCGTCAGCGCGAGCGCGAAGGCGCTGCCCGGCGGGCGCTGGGAAGTCACGATGAAGCTGGTCGCGAAGAAGCGCGTGGCCGACGAGCTGGGCAAGGAGAGCGACGCGGCGCTGGCCGATTTCATCGACGTCGGCGTGCTCGACGCCAACGGCGACCCGATCGCCGTCGAGCGCCGCAAGTTCGATCGCGAGGAGACGACCGTCACGCTGGTCGTAGACCGCAAGCCCGCGAAAGCCGGCATCGACCCGCTGAACAAGCTGATCGACCGCACGCCGAAGGACAACACGGTCACGGTCGGCGGGCTTTGACGCAGCCGCGATGCGCGCGAACCGCGCCCGGGGTTTCTAGAATCCGCGGGTAGCCGCCAGAGAGCGGCACGACCGCGACCTTTGCGAGGGAACCCCCATGCCCGTTCTTGCCGGCTTCATCCACCTGGCGATCGCCTGCTACTTCGGCGTGCACGCAATCCGCAGCGGGCAGCCGCTGTACTGGCTGTTCGTGCTGTTCGCGTTCCCGCTGCTGGGCAGCATCGTCTATTTCTTCGCGCTGTACCTGCCTTCGATGCGCTACACGCGCGGCGGCATCAAGGCGGCACGCGCGATCAACACGCTGATCGACCCGAACCGCGAGCTGCGCGAGGCGACGATGGAATTCGACCGCACACCCACCGCGTACAACCGCTCGCGGCTCGCCGCCGCGCTGCTCGCGAAAGGCGATGTCGACCAGGCGATCGTCCACTACCGCGAGGCGGCGAGCGGCCCCTACGCGACCGACGTCTCGTTCCTGACAGGCCTGGCCGGCGCGCAGCTGCAAGGCGGCCGTTTCGGCGAAGCAGCCGACACCTTGCAACGTTTGTTCGACGCGCATCCCGATCAGCGCCGCGGCACCCCCGCGCTGATGCACGCCGAAGCGGTCGCAGGTGCCGGCCGGCCCGAGGCCCGCGCGGTCTTCGAAGCGGTGATCGCCGCCGACAACTCGACCGAAGCGCGCTGCAAGTACGGCCAGTTCCTGCTGCGCCAGGGCGACGCGGCCGGCGCGCGGCGCGCTTTCGAGGCCGTGCTCGAGCATGCGCGTCAGGGCCACCAGCATTCGCGCGAGCTCAACCGCGACTGGATAGCCGAGGCGAAGAGCGCGCTGAAGCAGCTCGAGGCCTGATCGCCGCGCGTGTTCGAAACAGGGCTGAAAAAGGCCTTGCCGCGCACGCGCCCGGTGCAGCGTCCCTACAATCGCGTCGTGGACAAAGATGTCGTCCTGAATGTCCCGACCCGCTGGATGAACGCCGACCTGCACTGCCATTCCGTCGTGTCCGACGGCACCCTGGAGCCGGAGGCGCTGGCCGCGCGTGCGAAGGCCAACGGCGTCGAGCTGTGGGCATTGACCGACCATGACGAGATCGGCGGCCAGCACCGCGCGCGCAATGCAGCGCTCGCGCTCGGCATGGAGTACCTGACCGGCACGGAGATCTCGGTGACCTTCGCCGGCACCACGGTGCACATCGTCGGACTGGGCTTCGATGCGGACGATCCGGCGCTGGTTGCGGGCCTGCAGGCCACGCGCGGCGGCCGCCACGAGCGCGCGCTCGAAATGGCCGAAGGGCTCGCGCAGGTCGGCATCCACGGCACCTACGCCGGCGCGCTGCAGTACGCCGGCAACCCGGAGCTGATCGCGCGCACGCACTTTGCGCGCCACCTGGTCGACACCGGCGTCTGCTGCGACACGCAGGAGGTGTTCCGGCGCTTCCTGGTCGAAGGCAAGCCGGGTTTCGTGCCGCATCGCTGGGCGACGCTGAAGAACGCGGTCAGCTGGATCACCGACGCCGGGGGCATCGCGGTGATCGCGCACCCGGCGCGCTACAAGTTCACCGCGAACGAGGAATACGCGCTGTTCACCGAGTTCAAGGCGCACGGCGGCCGCGGCGTCGAGGTCGTGACCGGCAGCCACAGCAGCGCCGACGCGCAGCGCTACACCGAGACCGCGCTCGAGTTCGACCTGCTCGCGTCGCGCGGCAGCGACTTCCACAGCCCGAACGAGAGCCACGTCGATCTCGGCACCTTGCCGGCGCTGCCGGCGCAGCTGACCCCGGTGTGGGAAGCGCTGGCCGACCGCATCCACCGACCGGACCGACCGGTCACCGCGTGAGCACGCCGGCCGCGCGGGCTCATCGATGAGCGCGGCCAACGCGCTGGCCGCATCGAGCGCATCCGGCGCGCGGGCGAACCCGGCGCTGGGGATCGCGCTGGTGCTGCTGATGGCCGCCTGCTTCGCGGTCTCCGACACGACCATCAAGTACCTGGGCGCATTCGTGCCGGTGATTTTCCTGCTGTGGGCACGCTACCTGTTCCAGGCGAGCGTGATGGCGCTGTGGCTCGCGCGACGCGGCCTCGCGGGGTTTCGCACCGCGCACCCGAAGTTCCAGGGGGTGCGCGGTGCGCTGCTGCTGTTCACCAGCGCGATGGCGTTCTTCGGGCTGCAGGTGATGCCGGTGGCCGAGTTCACCGCGCTGGGCATGCTGACGCCGGTGATCGTCACGCTGATCGCGGCGCTGGTGTTGCGCGAGCCGGTGGGCTGGCTGCGCTGGCTGCTGGTGTGGGGCGGCTTCGTCGGCGCGCTGATCGTGATCCGGCCCGGCAGCGGCGTGTTCGGCTGGGAAGCGCTGTTCCCGCTGCTGATGGCCCTGTGCTACGGATGCTTCCAGGTGCTGACCGGCAAGCTTGCCGCGCTCGAGAGCCCGTACACGACACAGTTCTACACCGGCTTCTCGGGCATGCTGCTGCTGACGCCGTTCCTGCTGCCGTCGGCCGGCGCGATCGCCGCGAGCCTGCGCGAGGTACCGGCCGGGCACTGGCTGCTGGTGCTGGTGATCGGGCTGTTCGCGACCAGCGGCCACCTGTTCCTGATCTTCGCCTACGGCCATGCGCCGAGCGCGACGCTGATGCCGTTCACCTACACGCAGATCGCGTTCGCGCTGATCGTCGGCTGGGTCGTGTTCCAGCACGTGCCGGACGGCTGGGCCTGGGTCGGCATGGGCGTGATCGCGCTGTGCGGGGGCGCGAGCGCCTGGCTCAACGTGCGCGGGGGACCGCCGCGCGCGCATCCGGACTCGGCGGTCGCCGCCGACACGATCGCCGATTGAGGCGGCCCGCACGCGATGTCCCAATACTTCGAAGTCCACCCCGACAACCCGCAGCCGCGCCTGCTGAAACAAGCGGTGCAGATCTTGCACGCGGGCGGCATCGCGGCGATTCCGACCGACTCGAGCTACGCGCTGGTCTGCCACCTCGACGACAAGGCCGCCGCCGAGAATCTGCGGCGGATCCGCGGCGTCGACGACAAGCACCACCTCACCTTGCTGTGCCGCGACCTCAGCGAACTCGCGAGCTACGCCCGCGTCGACAACAAGCAGTACCGGCTGCTCAAGCTCGGCACGCCGGGGCCGTTCACGTTCATCCTCGAAGCGACCAAGGAAGTGCCGCGCCGCGTGTCGCATCCGTCGCGCCGCACGATAGGCCTGCGCGTGCCCGAGCATGCGGTGACGCAGGCGCTGCTCGAACTGCTGGGCCAGCCGCTGATCGCGACCACGCTGATCGCGCCCGGCGAGCATGACCCGATGAACGACCCGCATGCGATCCGCGAGCGCTTCCAGAAGTCGATCCAGGCGGTCGTCGACGCCGGCGCCTGCCCGATGCAGCCGACCACCGTGATCGACCTGACCAGCGAGACGCCGGCGCTGATCCGCCAGGGCCGCGGCGATGCGCGTGCGCTGGGCCTGAGCGTCGAGGCCTGATCGAATTCCTGCAGACCCGTTTGACAACGTCGCCGCATTGCTACTAAAGTGATATCACTTTGACATCTCCGAGCCTTTCGGAAGGAACAGGGTGACGCTCATGCTGAACAACAAGCAAGCCTCGCAGGAACGCGACGGCCGCTCGGCGAACGGGTTCGTCTACGCGATCGTCGGCGTGCTGATCGTGCCGGCGGTTGTGTTCTGTGTCCTGACGCGCCCGTCGCCGCTGTTCGGCCTCGTGTTCGGCATCGGCATGCTGACCACCGCGTGGTGCTTTGCCGGGCTGTACATGCTGCAGCCGAACCAGGCCGCGCTGCTGACGCTGTTCGGCAGCTACCGCGGCACCGACCGCGCCGACGGCCTGCGCTGGGCGAACCCGTTCTACGTGAAGAAGAAGATCTCGGTGCGCGCGCGCAACTTCAACAGCGAGCGGCTGAAGGTCAACGATAAGCGCGGCAACCCGATCGAGATCGCCGCGGCCATCGTCTGGAAGGTCGACGACACCGCGCAGGCGGTCTTCGATGTCGACAACTACGAAGCCTATGTGCTGACCCAGGCCGAGTCGGCGATCCGACATCTGGCGATGAGCTACGCCTACGACAACCTGGACGACCACGACCCGAACGCCGCGCACGAGCAGACGCTGCGCTCGGGCACCGAGGTGGTCGCGGCGGCTCTGCGCGACGAGCTGCAGGCGCGCTTCGCGCAGGCCGGCATCGTCGTCGTCGACGCGAAGCTCACGCACTTGGCCTACGCGCCCGAGATCGCCGGCACGATGCTGCGACGCCAGCAGGCGGAGGCGGTGATCTCGGCCCGTCACAAGATCGTGCAGGGCGCGGTCGGCATGGTCGAGCTTGCGCTCAACGGGCTGGCCGACCGCGGCCTGATCAGCCTGGACGACGAGCGCAAGGCCGCGATGGTCAGCAACCTGCTGGTCGTGCTGTGCTCGGACCACGACGCGGCGCCGGTGGTCAACACGGGCACGCTGTACAACTGATCGTCCCTCCCTGCCGCCGCGCCTGACGATCGATGGCCAGTCCGGACAAGAAGGCCTTTCTGCTGCGCATCGACCCGGACGTGTGGGCCGAGATCGAACGGCTGGCCGCGGCCGAGTTGCGCAGCGTCAATGCGCAGGTCGAGTACCTGCTTCGGGATGCGTTGCGCGCGCGCGGCCGCGGCACGGCGGGCACCCCATCGGGATCCGGCCGCGCGGCAATGCGCAAGCCTGGACGCTAGTCCAGCGAATGCACCTTTCAGCGGCAACGCGCAGTTCGATGCGCAAAGAAATCGTCGCGCTTTGATCATCGCTCGATCAAGAGCCACCCGCTGATCTCGACGATTCTTCCCGCCGCCAGACGACGCGGGCACGCCGCGTCTTGCCGACCCCAAGCGAATCGCTCGCGAGCAGCGCCGACCGCGCCGCACGCGAAGCCTTTCCTCTGCCGAGACTTGCCCATGCACCTGCCACGTTCGCCGCGATCCATGCCCTTCCTTGCCGTGCCGATGACCGCGATGCTGTTGCTCAGCGCCTGCGGCGGAAGCGATGGCGAGCCAGGCGCTGCTGGCGCTGACGGCATGTCGACGTTGATGGCGGTCAGTGCCGAAGCCGCAGGCGGGCACTGCGCGAACGGCGGCAGCCGGATCGACGCTGGGCTGGACGCGAACCGCGACGGCACGCTCGACGCCCAGGAAGTCGGCAGCACCCAGTACGTGTGCAACGGCGCCACTGGCGCCGCGGGCACGGCCGGTAGCGGCGGCGCCCCGGGCCACGACGGCCTGAGCGCGCTGGTGCAGATGGTCGATGAGCCCAGCGGCGCGCACTGTGCGGCAGGCGGCAAGGCGGTCCGCGTCGGTGTCGACACCAATGCCAACGGCGTGCTGGATGCCGGCGAGATCAGCAGCACCGGCTACGTGTGCAACGGCAGCAACGGTGCGGCTGGCAGCAACGGAACGAACGGCACGAACGGCGCGAACGGCAGCAATGGCGCGAACGGCTTGAATGCGCTCCTCAGCAT
>DATCSE010000276.1:0-3624 GCA_036568605.1 Burkholderiaceae bacterium
CCAAGCACAAGCCCGGCCTGGTGGTCCACACGGCCGGCTGGCCGCTGCCCAGCGACACCTATGGCGGCTCCTTCCTCTATCACCTGGAGAACAACCAGGTGGCGGTCGGTTTCGTCGTCGGCCTTGATTATGAGAACCCGCATCTCTCGCCCTTCGAGGAATTCCAGCGTTTCAAGACGCATCCGGCCATCCGCGGCACCTTCGAGGGCGCCAAGCGCATCTCCTACGGCGCGCGGGCGATTACCGCCGGCGGCCTCCTGTCGCTGCCCAAGCTGACCTTCCCGGGCGGCGTGCTGGTGGGTGACGATGCCGGCTTCCTGAATGCCTCGCGCATCAAGGGCAGCCACGCGGCGATCAAGAGCGGCATGCTGGCCGCCGAGGCCGCATTCGCGGCGATCACGGCGGGCCGCCAGCACGACGAGCTGACCGCCTACCCCGAGGCGTTCGACAAGAGCTGGCTGCGCGCCGAGCTCGAGACCTCGCGCAATTTCAAGCAGTGGTTCAAGAAGGGGCTGTACGTCGGCGCGTTCATGACCGGCATCGAGCACTGGCTGCTGCCGCGGCTGGGCGTGAAGACGCCGCCGTGGACGCTGCACCGCAGCGCGCCCGATCACACCTACCTGAAGCCGGCATCCGAGTGCCCGCAGATCGTCTACCCGAAGCCGGACGGCGAGATCACGTTCGACCGCCTCTCCAGCGTGTTCATCAGCAACACGAACCACGGCGAGAACCAGCCCGCGCACCTGACGCTGAAGGACGCGAGCGTGCCGGTCAAGATCAACCTCGCAAAGTACGCCGGCCCCGAGAGCCGCTACTGTCCGGCCGGCGTCTACGAGTTCGTGAAGAACGAGGACAACACGGAGCGGCTCCAGATCAACGCGCAGAACTGCGTGCACTGCAAGACCTGCGACATCAAGGATCCGACGCAGAACATCGTCTGGGTCGCCCCCGAGGGCGGCGGGGGCCCGAACTACTCCGGCATGTAGCGAGCGGCTCGCTCAGCGCCAGTCGGGGGTTCGCTTCTCGATGAACGCCTGCACGCCTTCGAGCGCGCAGTGGTCCATCATGTTCCGGGCCATGGTCTGCGCGGCGTCCTCGTACGCCGCGGCAGTGCCGGCTTCGAGCTGGCGATAGAACAAGGCCTTGCCCATTGCGACCGCGGCGCGCGGCTTCGCGACGATGCTCCCGACCAGCGACTCGATCTCGGCGTCCAGCCGCGCCGGATCGGCCACGCGGTTCACCAGGCCCTTCGCCAGGGCCTCGTCGGCGCCGATGAAGGCGCCGGTCACCAGCATCTCGAATGCCGCCTTGCGCGCGACGTTGCGCGACAGCGCGACGCCCGGCGACGAGCAGAACAGGCCGAGGTTGACCCCGCTCACCGCAAAGCGCGCATCGCGGCTCGCCACCGCCAGGTCGCATGCCGCGACGAGTTGGCAGCCCGCGGCGGTCGCGATGCCGTGCACCCGCGCGATCACCGGGACCGGCAGGCGCTGGATCGCCAGCATCACCTGCGCGCATTGCGCGAACAGCCTCTCGTAGTAGGCGAGCGACGGCTCGGCCCGCATTTCCTTGAGGTCGTGGCCGGCGCAGAACGCCTTGCCGGCCGCGCCGAGCACGACGACGCGAGCCGATTCGTCGCGGGAGATCGCGTCGAGCTCGCTTGCCAGTGCGGCCAGCATCGCTTCCGATAGCGCGTTGTAGGCCTGCGGCCGGTTCAGCGTCAGCGCCACGACGCCGCGCTCGTCGATCCGGCGCAGCACCGGCGGATCGCCGGTGCCGTTCTGTTCCCTGGGGGTCGGCGCGGTCATCGCATGCTCCTCAGCCGCATGCGAGACCGGGGATCATCCTCCGATCGCGATGCCGGGCGTGGTGGACGCAGCATACTGCTGCTCGCCTGCCACCGGCCGCGCCTGCGGCGCACGAACAGGCTCGGGCCGTGCCTCGGGGGCACGCCGCGGCAGGTCGATCCACCAGGCCGGATGCGCTTGACGCACCAGCACGCGTTCGCGCAGCGCGCCCAGCGCCACGGGATCGCCGAGCAGGCGATGGCGCTGCCCGGCGGTCAGTGCGGCCGGGCCGTCGGCAGCCGCGGCGGCCACCAGCGCGGCGCGCGCCGTCGCCTTCGCGCCGGTCGCTGCGGCGTGTTGCGGCACTGCGCGCGCGATGCGGCGGTGGGCTTCCGCGTCGAGCACCGCGTCGCCGAAGCCGATGGCGTGCTCGGCTTCCAGCGCCGCTGCATAACGATGGGCCTCGGCCAGCACGTGCGGCTCGCGCACTTCCTCGGGGATCAGGAAGATGCCGCGCTCGCGCAGCCACCGGCCCGGCCCGGAGCGGCTGCCGAGCGCCGACAGCGGGATCGCCAGCAGGATGCCGATGATCACCGGCGACAGCCACCAGGGGAACGCATGGCTGGTCACGACGATTGCCGCGACCCACAGCAGCGCGAGCAGCGAATGCACGCCATGGCGCTGCGCGGCCTCGCGCCAGGTGGTGACCGCATCGTCGCGCGGCGGCGACTTCCAGTCTAGCTTCCAGCCGGTCAGCGCCGCCAGCACGAACTGGGTGTGGAACAGCATGCGCACCGGCGCGAGCATCATCGAATGCACGAACTCGAGCAGCGCGCCGGCGGCGAGCTTGAGCACGCCGCCGTAGCGCCGCGCCTGCCCTTGCATCACGAGGATCGCGAGCGACAGCATCTTGGGCGCGAGCAGCAGCACCGCGGTCATCCCGAACAGCGTGAGCATCAGCCGCAGGTTCGCGGTGGGCCACAGCGGGAACAGCAGCTGGAAGGTCTCGATCGTCTTCGGCGCCTCGTGCGCCTGGTGAGCGAACAGCAGCGTCGACACCAGCAGGAACGCCAGCCACAGCGGCGCCGACGCGTACGCGAGTACGCCGGTCAGGAACACGGTGCGGTGCACCGGATGCAGCCCTGGCTCGAACATCAGCCGCGAGTTCTGCAGGTTGCCGTGGCACCAGCGGCGATCGCGCTGCAGTTCGGCAATCAGGTTCGGCGGCACCTGCTCGTAGCTGCCCTCCAGGTCGTAGGCGATCCAGACCTTCCAGCCGGCGCGGCGCATCAGCGCGGCCTCGACGAAATCGTGCGACATCACGTCGCCCGACAGCGAGGTCTTGCCCGGCAGCGGGCCCAGTGCGCAGTGCTCGATGAACGGCGCGACCCGCAGGATCGCGTTGTGGCCCCAGTAGTGCGACTCGCCGAGCTGCCAGTAGTGCATGCCGGCGGTGAACAGCGGGCCATAGACGCGCGAGCCGAACTGCTGGACGCGCGCGTGCACGGTCTCGTGGCCGCAGGCGCGCGGCGCGGTCTGGATGATGCCGGCGTCGGGGTTGCGCTCCATCAGGCGCACCAGGTTCACCAGGCATTCGCCGGTCATCACGCTGTCCGCGTCGAGCACGACCATGTAGCGGTGGTCGGCGCCCCAGCGCCGGCAGAAGTCGGCGACGTTGCCGGCCTTGCGCTTCGTACGGTGCTGGCGCCAGCGGTAGTGGATGCGCGCCGGCGTGCCGTCGCGCGACAGCGTCTCGGCCAGCTCGGTCCAGGCGGCCTGTTCGGCGGCGCGGATGTCGGGCTGGTTGGTGTCGGACAGCACGTAGAAGTCGAAGCGG
>DATCSE010000277.1:0-9291 GCA_036568605.1 Burkholderiaceae bacterium
GTCGGTGCGCGACCCCGGCAACAACGACACGTCGACCGTGGCACGCCGGCAGCGGCGCGCGGCCGGCGAGCTGCTGTTCCCGACTGTCTACGCGTCGTCGATGATCGACGGCAAGCACGTCAACGCGGCGCAGGTCGCCACCGTCGTCGCGTCGCTCGAAGAAACGATCAAGGCCGTCGAGGACGCCAAGGCCAAGGGCCAGACCGGCGTGAAGTTCTATGGCTCGCTCGATCCGGCATGGGTTCAGCCCGCGGCGGCGCATGCGCACCGCCTGGGCCTGCATGTGCACGGGCATCTCCCCGCGGGCATGCGGCCCTTGCAGGCGATCGCGGCCGGCTACGACGAGATCACCCACATCAACTTCGTCGCGATGGAGGCGATGCCGCAGGACGTCGTCGCTCGTTCCAACAGCATCGAACGCTGGCTCGGCATGGGCCGCTACGCCAAGGACATGAATCTGGACGCCGAGCCGATGAAGTCGCTCGTGGAGACCATGGCGGCACGGCACATCGCGGTCGATCCCACCCTGGTCACGTTCGAGAGCCTGCTCGTGGCCGAGAACGGCGAGCTGTCGCCGGCCTACGCGCCCTTCGTCGGCACGTTGCCGCCCGCGGTCGAGCGCAGCTTCCGGCTGGGAGGCGTCGCCGTGCCGGCGGGGTACACCCGCGCGGATTTCCGCGCGAGCTTCAAGATGCTGCAGGCGCTGGTGCAGCGGCTGCACCAGGCCGGCGTGCCCATCGTCGCCGGCACCGATGGCAGCGGCATCGAGCTGGTGCGCGAGCTGGAGCTGTACGTCGAGGCCGGTCTCACGCCGGCGCAGGCGCTGGCGACGGCGAGCATCGTGCCGGCACGGATGGCTGGCGTCGATCGTCGCACCGGGTCGATTGCCGTCGGCAAGGAAGCGGACCTCGTGCTCGTGGAGGGCGACCCGTCGCGCCACATCGGCGACGTCCGGCACACGCGCATCGTGATGCTGGGCGGCAAGCTGATGCAGGCAGACCGTCTGCGTGCCGCGGTCGGCTTCAGCAAGCAGCCGGCCTATTCGCTGCTGGATTAGCGACCGGTCAGCCGAAGCGCAGCGCCATCACGCCGGTCACGACCACGCAGGTGCCGAGCGCGCGCTGCCAGCCGAAGCGCTCCTTCAGCACCGCGGTGCCCAGCACCGCGGCGAACAGGACCGAGGTCTCGCGCAACGCGGCCACCGAGGCGACCGGCGCGCGGGTCATCGCCCACAGCGCGATCGCGTACGAGCCTATCGAGGCGCTGCCGCCCAGCGCGGCGATCGGCCAGCGCCGCGCCGCGTAGCGCACGATCTCGCGCCGGCCGTCGGCATCGCGGCGCAGCCAGACCAGCAGCGGGTAGGCGATGCCGTCCAGCACGAACAAGGTCATCACGTAGCGCAGCGCGCCGTGGTCGTCGACGACGCTGGCGCGCGCGCCGCGGCCGTCGACGATGGTGTACAGCGCGATGATTGCGGCGTTCGCGAATGCGAAGGCGACGGCCTTGCCGTGATGCAGCGCGTCACCGGGGTGCGCGAGCCCGACCACCGCAACGCCCGCAGTGATGCCGACGATGCCCAGCCAGGCGACCGGCGACGGCGCTTCGCCGATGAAGAGGCCGCTCGCGAGCGCCACCAGCAGCGGCGCGAAGCCGCGCATGATCGGGTAGGTCAGCCCGAGCTCGCCGTGGCGGTATGCGCCGACCAGCGCCATGTAGTAGCCGACGTGGATCAGCAGCGAACCCGCGATGAACGGCCACGCGCGCGCCGGCGGCGCGCCCAGCCACAACGCGAACGGCAGCGCGACGCCCGCGCCGGCGAAGTGCACCAGCGCGGTGTCCAGCGCCTTGTCCTGGCCCGACTTGATCAGCGCGTTCCATGACGCGTGCAGCAGCGCGCCGAACAGCACGGCCAGGACGACCGGCCACGTCAACGCCATCGGCGTCAAGCCGTCGCGTGCGTCATCGCGCAGCGTTCGGCACGGGCGAGGAAGTGTGCGAGCGGCGGCGTTTCGAGGTCGGCCTGTTTCGCGAGATCGTCCCACTGGCGCAGCATCACCGCGTCGTGCGCACCGGCCTGCGCGAGGAACGCAGTCGCTTGCGCGGTGCCGAACACGCCGCCTTGCAGCACCAGGCTGCGCTTGGAGTCATCGGAGAGCTTCGCGTGGTACTCCGGGTTCGCGTGGCACAGGTAGCGCTTCGCGTCGACGTGCAGCTTGATCGCGTCGATCACCGCATCGGGGAACAGCCCGCGCAGGAACGGGATCGCGTAGTACTGGTGCGTGTCGTCGACGCCGCGCAGCGTGGGCGTGTCGTCGAGGCCGCGGCCCGAGTCGTGCAGCAGATGGCCGAGGTCGTGCAGCAGGCAGGCGGTGACCAGCCCGTCGCTGGCGCCGGATTGCTCGGCCAGGTGCGCCGTCTGCAGCGCATGCTGGAGCTGCGTGACCGGTTCGCCGCTGTATTGGCTGGCACCCAGGCGGCAGAAGAGCAGTTCGATGTCGGCGATGGTCATCATGACAGGCCTGCGGAACGGCGACGAAAGGAGGGTTCGGATTCGTCCGGCGTGTCTTCGGGCACCAGCGTCGCGAGTTGCGAATGCCGCAGCCGCGTCTTCGCCAGCGCGCCGGCCGATTCGAGGATGGGATAGGCGATCGAGCAGATGTGCGAGTTGATGCGCTTCAGGTCGCTGATCAGGTCCAGGTGCAGCGAGCTGGTCTCGATGCTTTGCGCCGTGTTGTCCTGCAGCCGGGTGATGTGGCTGGCGGCGTACTCGTGCTCCAGGTCGCGGAAGCGCGCCTTCTCCTCGAGCAGCCGCTTCGCATCGCGCACGTGGCCGTCGAGGAACACGCTCATCCCGAGGCGCAGGTTCGCCAGCAGGCGCTCGTGCAGGTGCACGATCTCCGCCATGCCGGCTTCGGAGAAGCTGCGGTTCTTGCGGACCTTCTTGTCCTCGATGTCCTGGAGCACGCGCTCGATGATGTCGCCGATCTGCTCCATGTTGATCGTGAACGAGACGATGTCGGTCCAGCGCCGCCCTTCGCGCTCGGACAGCGCCTCGCGCGAGATCTGCGTGAGGTAGAACTTGATCGCCGAATACAGCTCGTCGACCGTGTCGTCCATCTTGCGCAGCTGCATGGCCAGCGCCAGGTCGTTGTGGCGCAGCACCGGCAGGATGCCGCGCAGCATGGTCTCGACGACGTCGGCCTGGCGCAGCGCCTCGCGCGCCGCGCAGGTGATCGCGAGTGACGGCGTCGCGAGTGCGGACGGGTCGAGGTGGCGCGGCTGCGAGGCATCGCCGGCGAGCGTCGGCTCCGGCAGGATGCGTTCGACCGTGCGCCCGATGAGCCCCGTCAGCCCGATGAAGACGACCGCCAGCGCGATGTTGAAGCCCAGGTGGAACACCACCACCTGCTGATGCACCTCGGGCACGAGCTGCTGCAGCAGCACGTGCGCCTGCGGCAGCAGCGGGATGGCCACCGCCGCGCCCAGGCCCTTGAACAGCAGGTTGCCCAGCGGCAGCCGGCGCACCGAGGCCGAGCTGCCGGCGGTGGAGATCATCGCGAGCAGCGCGCTGCCGATGTTGGCGCCCAGCACCAGGCCCAATGCCACCGGCACCGGCAGCAGCGCCGAGCTCGTCAGCGTGGCGACCAGCAGCACGAGGGCGAGGCTGGAGTACGACAGCACGGTCAGCACCGCGCCGACGAAGATGTCGAGCGCGATTTCGTTCGGCAGCGCGACCAGCAGCGCGCGCACCGCGGGCGACTCGGTCAGCGGCCGGGTGGCGCCGACGATGAGCTGCAGCGCCAGCGTGATCAGCCCGAGCCCGATCAGGATGCGGCCGATGCGGCCGGCGCCGCTGTCCTGCTGCGAGATGAACATCACCACGCCGACGAAGATCAGGAGCGGCGAGAGCCACGACAGGTCGAACGAGAACACCACCGCCATCAGCGCGGAGCCGATGTCGGCGCCCAGCATCACCGCGAGCGCCGCGGCCGTCGCGACCAGGCCCTTGCCGACGAACGATGCGACGATCAGGCAGGTCGCGGTGCTGGACTGCACGACGGTCGCGACGCCCACCCCGGCGAACAGCGACGTGAAGCGGTTGCGGAAGCTGCGCGCGAGCACCCGGCGCAGGTTCTCGCCGAACACCCGCAGCACGCCGGTGCGCACGATGTGCGTGCCCCACACGAGCAGGGCGATGGCGGCTAGCAGGTTCAGCAGGTGGATCATGCGCGTGTGGCCCGCGGACTCACACAACCGTTCAGGCTGAGCCTGTCGAAGCCTCTCTTCACACGTCGACGATGGGCTTCGACAGGCTCAGCCCGAACGGGTGGGGGCGCGTGAATGCTCATCAACTCCATGGCAACGAATACGTCTTGACGTTCGTGAAGCTCTTCATCGCCTCCTGAACCCCTTCCTTGTATCCCAGCCCCGAATCCTTGATGCCGCCGAACGGCGTCAGCTCGAGCCGGTAGCCGGGCACCTCGCGCACGTTGACCGTGCCGACCTGCAGCTCGGCGACGAAGCGGGTGATGTAGTCCAGCCGGTTCGTGCAGACCGACGACGACAAGCCGTACGCGGTGCCGTTGCTGATCGCGATCGCTTCGTCGATGTGGCGGAACGTGATGATCGGCGAGACCGGGCCGAAGGTCTCCTCGCGAACCACCGTCATCTCGGGGCGCACGCGGTCGATCACGGTCGGCGAATAGAGCGCGCCGTTGCGCAGGTTGCCGACCAGCAGCCGCGCGCCCTGCGCGATGGCTTCGGTGACGCGCGCCTCGAACAGCTTCGCAGCCGCTTCGTCGATCACCGTGCCCATCTCGGTCTTCGGATCGGCCGGATCGCCGAAGCTCCAGGCCTTGGTCTTCTCGACCACGAGCTCGGTGAAGCGCGCCGCCACCGCCTCGTGCACCAGCAGGCGCTTGACGGCTGTGCAGCGTTGCCCGGAGTTCTTGTAGGAGCCTTGCACCGCGAGCGTGGAGGCCTCGTCCAGGTCGGCGTCCTCCATCACGATGATCGGGTCGTTGCCGCCGAGCTCGAGCACGATGCGACGGTAGCCTGCGCGCGCTGCGATGTGCTTGCCGATCGCGACGCCGCCGGTGAAGGTGACCAGGTCCACATGCTCGTTCGTGATCAGCTCGTCGCCGATCTCGCGCGGATCGCCGGTCACGACCGACAGCATCTCGGGCGGCAGCCCGGCTTCGTACAGCAGATCGGCGAACAGCAGCGCCGACAGCGGCACCTTCTCGGACGGCTTCAGAACGATCCGGTTGTTCGTCGCAACCGCCGGCACGACCTTGTGCGCCACCTGGTTCATCGGATGGTTGAACGGCGTGATCGCGCTGATCACGCCCAGCAGCGGGTCGCGCTGGGTGTAGACGCGGCGCTTCTTGCCGTGCGGCGTCAGGTCGCAGGAGAAGATCTGGCCGTCGTCCTTCAACGCCTCGCTGGCGCCGAAGTGCAGCACGTCGGCGACGCGGCCGGCCTCGTAGGTCGCGTCGCGCAGGCTCAGGCCGGATTCGGCGCTGATCAGCGTAGCCACCTGTGCGCCGCGCGCGCGTACCAGCGTGCTGCACCGGTTCAGGATCGCGGCGCGCTCGTGGCGGGTCAGGCGAGGGCGGAAGGCCTTCGCCACGTCGAACGCATGGCGGACCTCCGCCGGCGTGGCCTTCGGCACGCACGCGATCGCTTCGCGGGTGTACGGGTTGTGCACGACGATGCAGCGTTCGCCGGTACGGTCGGCGCCTACCGTCTCTCCTGCAATCCGCATGCCGCGGTTGACGATCTCAGTGGGCATGGTTGAGCGCGAGCTCGAATGCGTCGAAGTTGCGCCAGCGGCGTGCCGGGTCCGCTTCGTTGGCCCGGCGGTTCAGGATCAGCGGCACGCGCTGCTCCGACAGCCCGCCGTGGGAGCGCAGCGGCGCGTCCAGCGCCGAGAGGTCGTGGCGCTTCTCGCTGGTGCCGATCACCGTGAAGCGCTCGGACACGACGACGAGGTCGCCGATGCGGTCGGCCGGCAGCTCGAAACGCTGCGCCGCCGCGGCCCGGTCCAGCACCAGCTCGATGCCGCGCTGCGCGGCGAGGCGCTCGATCAACGCGCCGGCGCCGACGTCGCCCGGCAGGTAGACGGTCGCGAACGAACCCAGCGCGCCGTGGTGCACCACGTACGGGTCGGTGATCGGCAGGATCACGCGGGCGCGGCCCGCCCCCAGCCAGCCGTCCAGCAGGTCCTGCAGGTAGATCACGTCGGGCTGGGCGTCCAGCCGCGTCTTCGCGTTCATGCCGTGGTCGGCGGTCAGCGCGATCACGCAGCCCATCGCATCGAGTTCGCCGAGGTAGCCGTCCATCATCGCGTAGAACGCATCGGCCTCTTCGGTGCCGGGCGCGTGCTTGTGCTGCACGTAGTCGGTGGTGGAGAGGTACATCACGTCGGGCCGGATGCTCGGGCGCCGCATCAGCTTGACGCCGGCCGCGAACACGAACTCCGAGAGCTGCGCGCTGTAGACCGACGGCACGTCCATGCCGACCAGGTCGACGACGCCGCTGATGCCGTTCTCCTCGTGGGTCGCCTCGTTCGCCTTCTCGGCCGAGAAGCAGACGCCGCGCATCTTGTGGCCCAGCAGCCGGCGCAGCTTGTCCTTCGCGGTGACGACCGCGACCGAACGCCCGGCATCGGCCAGCGCCGCGAGGATGGTGGGCGCGCGCAGCCACTTCGGGTCGTTCATCATGACCTCGGTGCCGCTGGCCGCGTCGTACAGGTAGTTGCCGCAGATGCCGTGCACCGCCGGCGAGGCGCCGGTCACGATGGAGAGGTTGTTCGGATTCGTGAAGCTCGGAACCACGCAGTCGGCGACCAGCGCCGTGCCGCCGGCCAGCACGCTCTTGAGCCAGGGCATGCGGCCGTGCGCGACGGCCTGCGCGATGTAGTCCGGCTCGCAACCGTCGACGCAGACGACGACGGTCGGGTGGGCCGGCAGCCGGTAACTGCGGCCGTTGACGGTGATCATGGCGACGACCCCCTCTCGACGCGGCGCAGCCGCGCGGCGGCCGGCGCGCGGGCCGATTGCGGCCTGGCGACGGCCCGGCTTTGCTCCTGCAGGCTGTTCTTGATCGTGCGTTCCTTGCTCTCGATCACGTGGTCGAACATCGCACGGCCCGCCGCCTCCGGATCGCCCGACGCGATCGCCTTGACGATCTGGCGGTGCGAATTGGCCGAGACCGGCAGCAGCCGGTCGTCGGTCAGGTTCAGGCGGCGGAACAGGCTCAGCTCCTTGATCAGCTTGCGGTAGATCGCGGTCAGCTTGCTGTTGCCGGCGAGCTCGACCAGCCGGTCGTGGAACTGCAGGTTCAGCAGGTAGTAGTCGTGCGCGTCCTTGGACTTGACCGCCTGCTCCATCCCGTCGACCAGGCCGCGGATCTCCTTGACCTGCGCCGGCGTGACCTTCTCGGCGAGGCGGCGGCCGACCAGTTCCTCCATCGCGGCGCGCAGGTCGAAGATCTCGATCGCCTCGGCGAGCGGGATGTCACGCACGAACACGCCGCGGTTCTTCTCGGTGCGCACGAGGCCGGCTTCCTCGAGCATGCGGAAGGCCTCGCGCAGCGGACCGCGCGAGACGCCGAGCCGGGCGGCGAGTGCCATCTCGGTCAGCTTCGAGCCCGGTGCAAGCTCGCCGGCGAGGATCATGCGTTCGAGCTCACCCTGCACGACGCTGGTCAGCGAGCTGGTCTGGAGCAGGGCGATCGTCGGGTGGGGGGCGATGCTGGCACTCATCGATGACAGGTGGATGTCAGGCTGTGGCGACCTTTGTCGATTGTCGACAATCGGCAAAAAACAATTGACGACCATTCTGAGCCGCCGACAGAATGCCCGCAAGGTCGAAGTCTTGTAGGCACAACGCTTGCACGGTCTTCGGCGCCGATCCTTTCCAGTCGTCCGCTTCGCCATCCTCACCGGAGAGACACGCATGAACCTGGGTCATTTCAAGCCGGCGCTCGCCCTGCTGGCGCTCGTCGCGTCGACCGCGGCCTTCGCGCAGAAGACCACGCTGACGGTCTACACCGCGCTCGAGACCGACCAGCTCAAGGCCTACGAGGCCGGCTTCTACAAGGCCAACCCGGACATCGAGATCAAGTGGGTGCGCGACTCCACCGGCGTGATCACCGCGAAGCTGCTGGCCGAGAAGGCGAACCCGCAGGCCGACGCCGTGATGGGCGTGGCCGCGTCCAGCCTCGCGCTGCTCGACAGCCAGGGCATGCTGATCCCGTATGCGCCGCTGAACCTGGACGGCATCATGAGCCAGTATCGCGACAAGAAGAACCCGCCGGCCTGGTTCGGCATGGACGTCTGGGGCGCGACGATCTGCTTCAACACGGTCGAGGCGCAGAAGAAGAACATCCCCAAGCCGGAGACCTGGAAGGATCTGACCAAGCCGGTCTACAAGGGCCAGATCGTGATGCCCAACCCGGCGTCGTCGGGCACCGGCTTCTTCGACGTCAGCGCCTGGCTCACGCTCTGGGGCGACGACAACGGCAAGGGCGGCGGCTGGAAGTACATGGATGCGCTGCACGAGAACATCGCGCAGTACACCCACTCGGGTTCCAAGCCCTGCAACATGGCCGCGACCGGCGAGTACGTGATGGGCATCTCGTTCGAGTACCGCGCGAACACCAACAAGGCCAAGGGCGCGCCCATCGACCTGGTGTTCCCGAAGGAAGGCCTGGGCTGGGACCTGGAGGCATTCGCGATCCACCAGGGCACGAAGAAGCTGGACGCCGCCAAGAAGCTCGCCGACTGGGCCTCGAGCAAGGACGCGATGAAGCTGTACGGCAAGAACTTCGCGATCACCGCGATCCCCGGAGTGGCTGAACCGCTGAAGAACGTGCCGGCCGACTACGAGGCGCGCCTCGTGAAGATGGATTTCGCGACCACCGCGAAGAACCGCGAGCGTGTGCTGGCGGAATGGAGCAAGCGGTACGACTCGAAATCGGAGCCCAAGAAGTAGGAGAGGGTGCGCGGATCGGGAGGTTTTTTGGACGCAAAGGCGCAAGGGAGCGCAAAGACGCAAAGGAATCAGGCTGCATTTCTTTGCGTCTTGGCGTTCCTCTGCGCCTTTGCGTCCAAGAATCCTCCCATCGAACGCGAATGAATCGATGAGCACTGCCTACCTCCGCCTCGAAGGCATCCGGAAGTCGTTCGGCACCTTCGAGGCATTGAAGGACATCGATCTGGCGATCGAGAAGGGCGAGTTCGTCTGCTTTCTTGGGCCGTCGGGCTGCGGCAAGACCACGCTGCTG
>DATCSE010000278.1:0-14029 GCA_036568605.1 Burkholderiaceae bacterium
AGCTTGAAGTTCTTGGTGCGCTGCAGCTCCTGGTGCAGCCAGCTCCGCTCGAAGGCCTCGGGATAGGCCGAGAGTTCGTCGCCCTGCCGGCCGGCCTGCAGGGCCGCGAAGGCGGCCTCGGCGCACAGCATGCCGCTCTTGATCGCCGCGTGGCTGCCCTTGATGCGCGCTGCGTTCAGCGTCCCGGCCTCGCAGCCGGCCAGCGCGCCGCCCGGGAATACCAGCTTGGGCAGGCTCAGGATGCCGCCCGCGGTGATCGCGCGCGCGCCGTAGCCGATGCGCTTGCCGCCTTCGAGGAAGGTCTTGATGTTCGGGTGCGTCTTCCAGCGCTGCATCTCCTCGAACGGGCTGAGCCACGGGTTCGAGTAGTCCAGCCCGACCACCAGCCCGAGCGTGACCTTGTTGTCCTCGAGGTGGTAGAGGAAGCCGCCGCCGTAGGTCATCGTGTCCATCGGCCAGCCGGCGGTGTGGATCACGAGGCCGGGCTTGTGCTTGGCCGGGTCGATCTCCCACAGCTCCTTGACGCCGATCGCATACGCCTGCGGGTCCTTGCCGGCATCGAGCTTGAAGCGCGAGATCAGCTGGCGGCCGAGCTGGCCGCGTGCGCCCTCGGCGAAGATCGTGTACTTCGCATGCAGCTCCATGCCGAGCTGGAATTCGCCGGTGGGCTCGCCGTCCTTGCCGACGCCCATGTTGCCGGTCGCGACGCCCTTGACGCTGCCGTCCTCGTTGTAGAGCACCTCGGCCGCGGCGAAGCCGGGGAAGATCTCGACGCCCAGGCCTTCGGCCTGCTGGCCCAGCCAGCGCACGACGTTGCCCAGGCTGATCACGTAGTTGCCTTCGTTGTGGAAGCAGTCCGGGACCACCGGCGACTTGATCGCGCTGACCTGGCCCAGCACCAGCAGCTGGTCTTCGGTGACCGGCTGGTTCAGCGGCGCGCCGAGCTCCTTCCAGTTCGGGATCAGCTCGATGATCGCGCGCGGGTCCATCACGGCCCCGGAGAGGATGTGCGCGCCCGGCTCGGAGCCTTTCTCGAGCACGACCACCGAGATCTCCTTGCCCTGTTCGGCCGCGAGCTGCTTGAGCCGGATCGCGGTCGACAGCCCCGCGGGCCCGCCGCCGACGACCACGACGTCGTACTCCATCGCTTCGCGCGGGCCGTACTGGGCGAGGATTTCTTCTGCGGTCATGCGGCTGATTCCTTGAGCTTCCACAACGATGATCAGGGCGGGATTCTACGAGCCGCGTGCTATCGTTCCCGGCACAGTGCTAGGCAGCAGAAGTAGGCATCCATCATGAGCTACAACATCGACCTGTCGGGCCGCGTGGCCTTCATCACCGGCGCATCGGGCGGCCTGGGCGCCCAGTTCGCGCGCACGTTGTCCAAGGCCGGCGCAGCCGTCGTGCTGGCGAGCCGGCGCATCGAGCGGCTGAAGACGCTGCGCGCCGAGATCGAAGCGCACGACGGCGACGCGCATGTCGTCGCGCTCGACGTGACCGACCACGCCAGCATCAAGGCCGCCGTCGCGCATGCCGAGACCGAGATGGGCACCATCGACATCCTGGTGAACAACTCGGGCGTGGGCGCGACCCAGCCGCTGGTCGAGGTCGGCGACGAAGAGTACGACTACATCTTCAACACCAACACCAAGGGCGCCTTCTTCGTCGCGCAGGAGGTCGGCAAGCGCATGATCGCGCGGGCCCAGGGGGCAGCACCGGGCACGTTCACCGGCGGGCGCATCGTCAACATCGCGTCGATGGCCGGGCTGCGGCCGCTCGCCCGCATCGGCGTCTACGCGATGAGCAAGGCCGCGGTCGTGCAGATGACGCGGGCGATGGCGCTCGAGTGGGGCAAGTACGGCATCAACGTCAACGCGATCTGCCCCGGCTACATCGACACCGAGATCAACCACCACCAGTGGGCTACCGAGCGCGGCAAGAAGCTGATCGAGATGCTGCCGCGCAAGCGCGTCGGCCAGCCCGGCGACCTGGATACCGTGCTGCTGATGCTGTGCGCGAACGAGAGCCACTTCGTCAACGGCGCCGTGATCCAGGCCGACGACGGCTTCGGTTTGTGATGGAGCCACTCGTCCGACGAGTACGTCGGCCGATCCCCCGTGGGGATGCGGGCCGGCTTGGGAGCGGCCCGGCGCTCGGCCCGCGCCGCCGTATCGACCGATGAGATCGTTGTCATTGCTAGAGCAGCGCGTGCTGGGCGTGCTGATCGAGAAGGCGCATACGGTGCCCGACAGCTACCCGCTGTCACTCAATTCGCTGACGCTGGGCTGCAACCAGAAGACCGCGCGCGATCCGGTGCTCAACGCGAGCGAAGGCGAGGTGCAGGCCAGCGTCGATGCGCTCCGCGCGCTGAGCCTGGTGATCGAATCCAGCGGCTCGCGCGTGACGCGCTACGAGCACAACTTCGGCCGCGCGCTCGGGCTGCCGTCGCAGTCGGTCGCGCTGCTCGCGGTGCTGATGCTGCGCGGGCCGCAGACCGGCTCCGAGCTGCGCGCGAACAGCGAACGGCTGCATCGGTTCGCCGACCTGTCGTCGGTCGAGGCGTTCCTCGACGAGCTGGCCGAGCGGCCGGCGGAGAAGGGCGGGGCGCTGGTCGTCAAGCTGCCGCGTGCGCCCGGTGCGCGCGAGCCGCGCTGGGCGCAGCTGCTGGGCGGGCCGGTCGACATGTCGGCGCTCCCGCAGGCAGCCGACGCCGGGGGCGAGCGCGATCTGGTCGCTGGCGGCGAGATCGCGGCGCTGCGCGCCCAGCAGGCGGCGTTGCAGGCCGAGGTCGCCGAGTTGCGCGCGCAAGTCGACCGCCTCTACCAAGAGCTCGGCGTCGCGCGCGGCTGACGCGCGCTAGACCCCTGGGAGCGCCATGCGATTCGACCTGCCCGACGACAAGAAGCTCACGTATCAGATGATCATCCCGATACGCTGGGGCGACATGGATGCGATGGGTCACGTCAACAACACCATCTACTTCCGCTACCTCGAGATCATCCGGCTCGAATGGCTGTACAAGGTCGGCGCGACGACCGACCGTGCGAGCACCGGCCCGGTGATCGTCAACGCCTTCTGCAACTTCATCAAGCAGCTCGAGTTCCCCGGCGACGTGCTCGCGAAGCACTACGTTGCGAATCCCGGCCGCAGCAGCTTCGACACCTACATCACGCTGGAGCGCACCGACGACCCCGGGGTGGTCTACGCATCGGGCGGCGCGAAGACCGTCTGGGTGAACTACGCGCAACAGCAGTCGGTGCCGCTGCCCGAGTGGCTGCGGGCACTGATCGTCTCCGAGCCCGAAACGAGCACTGAGGCAGACCAAGTCCCGTTCGGGCTGATGGGATCCCGTTCGAGCTGACGGGATTCCTTTCGGGCTGAGCGGATCCCGTTCGGGCCGAGCGGATCCCGTTCGGGCCGAGCTTGTCGAAGCCCTGTCCCGCGTCGGCACCAGCGCTTCGACAAGCTCAGCACGAACGGAGCTGGACCGAAGAACTTCAGGCCCGCAGCAGCTTCTGCACCAGCTCCGGCGTCGTGCGCGCTGCGTGCTTCTTCATCAGCCGCGCGCGGTAGACGTCGACCGTGCGCGGGCTGACCGCGAGCTTCTTGCCGATCAGCTTGCTGGTCAAGCCTTCGATCAGCAGTGCGGCGATCTCGCGCTCGCGCGGCGTCAGGTCGACGGCGAGACGGCGCTGCGACGACAGGTCCTCGAACGCCCAGATGCCTGCCGCATGCGGCCGCGCCGGGTCCAGCGAACGGCCGGAGACATGGCACCAGAACAGCTCGCCGCGACGCGTACCGCCGACCCGTTTCATCACACGCTCGTCGGCGTACCAGCCGTGCCGGTCCAGGCTCGCGACGATGCGTTCGCCGGTGCGCTCGAACTCGTCGTGCGTCGGGTACAGCAGCTCGAAGCTCTGGCCGACCAGCGTGTCGCGGGTCGTGCCGAACATCGTGCAGACCTGCTGGTTGCAGTCGACCATCAGGCGCTCGCGCGACAGCACCAGGCCGATCGGCGCGAGGTCGAACGCGTTGCGGTAGTCGAGGCCGGGAGCGGGAGACACGACGCGGGTGGTGTCAGAGCAGCGCGTACGTCGTCGTCGCGTGCGCGGCGAGGGCGGCGTGGCCGTTCGCGTCGGCGCCGGCCGTGACCTCGATCTCGCCGAACGCCAGCGTCTTGCCCAGGCGCAGCACGCGGGCGACGACGATCGCCTCGCCGGCGTCGCGCGGGATCGGGCGCAGGAAGCTGGTCTGCAGCTGCACGGTGGTCATCGGCTTGAACGCGCCGAGCTTGGATGTGACCGCGAGCACCATCGCGGTGTCGGCGGCAGCCATCACGGTCTGGCCGGACATCACGTTGCCGGCATGCACATGCCGCGCATGCACCGGCAGCGCGAGCCGCACTTCGCCGGGGTGGGCCTCGAGCAGCCGCAGCTCCAGCTCGCGCACCCACGGCGCGAACACGCTGTGCAGCGTCTCGTCGACCACGGCAAAGACGGCAGTCCCGTCGGCGGCATCGGTCATCGCGGTTCCTCCTCGGCGTTCGTTCGACACTCGCAAGAGTGCTTACGCGATTCTACGTAACGACTACGTAATGCATTACGTAGTACGCTCCCGCGGCTCAATTCAGGAGACGGTGCGATGAAAAAGGTCTATCCGAGCGCGGCCAAGGCGCTCGAAGGCGTGGTCAAGGACGGCCAGCTGATGGCGGTCGGCGGCTTCGGGCTGTGCGGCATCCCCGAGGCGCTGATCGCGGCGCTGCGCGACTCGGGCGTCAAGAACCTGACGGTGATCTCGAACAACGCCGGCGTCGACGGCTTCGGCCTCGGGCAACTGCTGGAGACGCGCCAGATCAAGCGGATGATCTCGAGCTACGTCGGCGAGAACAAGGAATTCGAGCGCCAGTACCTGGCCGGCGAACTCGAGCTCGAGTTCACGCCGCAGGGCACGCTGGCCGAGAAGCTGCGCGCCGGCGGTGCCGGCATCCCGGCGTTCTTCACGAAGACCGGCGTCGGCACGCTGGTCGCCGAAGGCAAGGAACTGCGCGAGTTCGACGGCCAGACCTACGTGATGGAGCGCGCGCTGCTGCCCGAGGTCTCGCTCGTGAAGGCGTGGAAGGCCGACGAGACCGGCAACCTCGTGTTCCGCCTGACCGCGCGCAACTTCAACCCGGCCGTCGCGATGGCCGGCAAGACGACCATCGTCGAGGTCGAAGAGATCGTCCCCACCGGCAGCCTGGACCCGGACGCGATCCACCTGCCCGGCATCTACGTGCAGCGCATCGTGCTCAATGCGCATCCGGAGAAGCGGATCGAAAAGCGCACCATCACCGAGAAAGCGGGAGCCTGAACATCATGGCCTGGACCCACGATCAAATGGCCGCACGCGCGGCCAAAGAGTTGAAGGACGGCTACTACGTCAACCTCGGCATCGGCTTGCCGACGCTGGTCGCGAACTTCGTCGACCCGGCGATCGAAGTCTGGCTGCAGAGCGAGAATGGCATGCTGGGCATCGGCCCGTTCCCGACCGAGGACGAGGTGGACCCCGACCTGATCAACGCCGGCAAGCAGACCGTGACCACGCTGCCGGGCTCGGCCATCTTCGGCTCGCACGAGAGCTTCGCGATGATCCGCGGCGGCAAGATCCACCTGTCGATCCTGGGCGCGATGCAGGTCAGCGCCAAGGGCGATCTTGCGAACTGGATGATCCCCGGCAAGATGGTCAAGGGCATGGGCGGCGCGATGGACCTCGTCGCCGGCGTGCCGCGCGTGCTGGTGCTGATGGAGCACGTCGCGAAGAAGAAGGACGGCTCGATCGACCTGAAGATCATCCCCGAGTGCACGCTGCCGCTGACCGGCGTCGGCGTCGTCAACCGCATCATCACCGACCTCGCGGTGATCGACGTGACGCCGCAGGGATTGAAGCTCGTCGAGCTGGCCGAAGGGGTGACGCGCGAGGAAGTGCAGAGCAAGACCGGCGTGCCGCTGCAGTGAGCGGCGCGACCGCCGGCGCCGCATGCTGTTCCGACCGGACCGCCATGAGCCGCTGAACGCCGCGGCGTGGAGCGAAGGCGCGGCGCGCGAGACGATCCGCGCGATCGTCGACGACGCCTGCCGCAGCTACCGCGCCGACACGCTCTGGCCCACGCATCCGCGTGACGCCAGCGATGAGCCGCCCGGCCTCGAGCTGCCGCTGCCGGGGCTCTACAACGGCGCGGCCGGTGCGCTGTGGGCCTTGCGGCATCTGGCATCGCGCGGTGCGGCCGAGGCCCGCCTCGATCTGGACGCCGCGATCGCAGGCCTGCACGAGCACGCCCGGCGCTACCTCGAAGCCGCCGGGATGGAGCGGCCCTCGTACTTCCTCGGCGAATCCGGCGTGCTGCTGCTGCAGTGGTCGCAGCAGCGCTCGGCCGCGGTCGCCGATGCGCTGTTCGAACTGGCACGCAGCAACCTGCGCAACCCGGCACGCGAGGCGTTGTGGGGATCGCCGGGCACGCTGGTCGCCGTGCTGCATCTGCTCGAAGCGAGCGGCGAGCCGCGCTGGCAGGCGCTGCTGCGCGAGGGCGTGTCCATCCTGTGGGACCAGATGCACACGGCGCGGCACACGTCGCAGCCGGATCGCGAGGCCTGGATCTGGACCCAGGATCTGTACGGCAAGCAGGTCGACTACATGGGGGCCGGCCACGGTTTCGCCGGCAACCTCTTCCCGGTGTTGCGCGGCGCTCGCCGGCTGGACGACGACGTAGTGGCCGCGTTCGAGGCACGTGCCGCCGACACCCTGGCGATCGCCGCCTCGCGCGAGGAAGGACGGGTCAACTGGGAGCCGTCGTTCGATCCCGTCGCGAAAGGCTATCCGAGCCGTCCGCTGGTGCAGGACTGCCACGGCGCGCCGGGCATCGTCTGCCGCCTCGCGAGCGCCCGCCCACCGGTGCTGCGCGAGCTGCTGGTGCAGGCCGGCGAACTGATCTGGGCCGCCGGCCCGCTGAGCAAGCCGCCAGGCCTGTGCCACGGAACCGACGGCAACGGCTACGCATTCCTGAAGCTGCACGCGATGACCGGCGACGTCCGCTGGCTGGAGCGCGCACGCGCCTTCGCGATGCATGCGATCCGGCAGTCCGACGCGCTGGCGGCCGAGCATGGCCAGCGCCGCTTCACGCTGTGGACCGGCGATATGGGGCTGGCCCTGTACCTGTGGGCCTGCATCGCTGCGGACCCGTCGTTGCCGACACTCGACGTGTTCTGACGACGAGACTCAGTACTTGTCCGGCGACGTGGGCGGCGGTTTCGCCGTGCCCTTGGCGGTCGCCTGCTGATGCTGGATTTCCTTGCGCTTCATCGCGAGGTAGTCGTCGCGGCTCATCTCGCGCAGCTGGATCGGATAACGTTCCGCGCCGGCGTGCCACTCGCTGAGCCGCCGCTCGAGCTGCTCGCCGGGCGGCAGCGTCGACGCGGTCAGGTACGCGTCGATCGCAAGGAAGTAGCGCATGCAGTTGCGCTCGACCAGCCCGCGCACGTTGCCGATGTAGACCGGCGAGCCGTCGGGCTTGTGGTCGACCACGGTGAAGCCCACCTTGCTGCGGCCCAGCGTCGCCAGATACGCCTCCATCGCGACGCGGCCGCCCAGGCCCTGGCTGTAGCCGTACGACAGATGCAGGAAGCTGGACTTCGCGTCCAGCGGCAGCAGCTCCAGCACGATCAGGTAATTGCTGGTGCCCATCGGCCCGCTCTCGGCACGCAGCTGGACCTGCTGGTAGTCGGGGGTGGAGGCGACCACGCGGTAGCCGAAGTCGACCGATGCGGCGCTGTCGAGCGGCTGGTCGTACTTGCGGGTGGTCGCGACCGTCAGCAAAGGCGGGCCGGACGTGCTCCAGCGGCACATCTTCACGTCCAGGTGCAGCATCAGGATGTCGCACCAGTGCTCCATGCCGCGCAGCGCCGGCGCCGCGCTCGCGAACGGATGCTGCACGACGGCATAGACCTCGCCGCGCAGGTCGCCCTCGTTGTGCACCGATTCGATGTAGATCGGCCGGCCATAGGGGTTCGACGCCAGCGCCGCCTGCAGGCTTGCATGCCGGGCGCGCAGCGCGGCGGCGTCCTGTGCCAGCGAGGCCTGCGGCATCACGATCGCGAGGCAGAGCCAGAACCCGAACCGCGGCGGCCCAAACGACCGGCTCAGCCGTTGCTTGGCTGCTGCGATGACCTGGATGGCCGCCGTGCGGATCATCTAGCCGAGCTCGCCAGCGCGCGCGCCGCGTCGTGGATCAGCGCGGGGCCTTTGTAGATGAACCCGGTGTAGACCTGCACCAGGTCGGCACCGGCGGCGATCTTGGCCCGCGCATCGGCCGCGCTCAAAACGCCGCCGACGCCGATGATCGGGTAGCCGGGGCCCAGCGCCGCGCGCAGCGCCTGGATCACGCGGTTCGAGGCTGCGAACACCGGCGCGCCGGAGAGCCCGCCGGCTTCCTCGGCATGCGGCAGGCCCTGCACCGCGTCGCGCGCGATCGTCGTGTTGGTCGCGATCACGCCGTCGATCTCGTTGGCGCGCAGCGTCGCGGCGATCACGCCGACCTGCGCGTCGTCGAGGTCGGGCGCGATCTTCACGAAGACCGGCACGCGGCGGCCGTGCGTCGTCGCAAGCCGGGTGCGGCGCTCGCGTATCGCGCCGAGCAGGGCATCGAGCGCCGCGTCGCTCTGCAGCGCACGCAGGTTCTTCGTGTTCGGGCTCGAGATGTTGACCGTCACGTAATCGGCATGCGGGTACACGCCGTCCAGGCAGGCGAGGTAGTCGTCGACTGCACGCTCGATCGGCGTCGCGGCGTTCTTGCCGATGTTCAGCCCGAGGATGCCGCCGCTCGCGCGAAAGCGTGCGCGCTTGACGTTCGCGATGAATGCGTCCAGCCCGTCGTTGTTGAAGCCCAGCCGGTTGATCAGCGCGTTCGCCTGCGGCAGCCGGAACATCCGCGGCTTCGGGTTGCCGCTCTGCCCCTTGGGCGTGACGGTGCCGACTTCGATGAAGCCGAAGCCCATCGCGCCGAGGCCGTCGATGCAGCGGCCGTTCTTGTCCAGGCCGGCGGCCAGGCCGATGCGGTTCGGAAAGCGCAACCCGGCGATCGTGACCGGGTCGTCGACCCGCCGCTGCGCCCAGGCGCACTGCAGCGGCGTGTTCTGCCATCGCGCCAGCGCGCCCAGCGTCAGCTCATGTGCATGTTCGGGATCGAGGCCAAAGAGAAACGGGCGGGCAAGCGGGTAAGGCAACAAGGACATGCGCGGCATTGTCGCAAAGGCATACTTCGCGCAACAGGAGATGAACCATGAGGACGAGCAAGACTGAGGCCACGTCGGCGACGCCGAGCCGGATGGAGCGCGATACCTTCGGCGAGATCGAGGTTCCCGGCGAGGCGCTGTGGGGCGCGCAGACGCAGCGCTCGCTGCATCACTTCGCGATCTCGACCGAGCGCATGCCGCGCGAGCTGATCCTCGCGCTGGCGCAGGTCAAGCGCGCCGCCGCGGTGGTGAACCGCGCGCTCGGCACGCTGGACGCGAAGAAGGCCGATGCGATCGTCAAGGCTGCCGACGAGGTGCTAGCCGGCCGGCATGCCGACCAGTTCCCGCTGTCGGTCTGGCAGACCGGCTCGGGCACGCAGAGCAACATGAACATGAACGAGGTGCTCGCGAACCGTGCCTCGCAGCTGCTCGGCGGCGAGGTCGGCGAGGCGCGGCTGGTGCACCCGAACGACGACGTGAACCGCGGCCAGTCGTCGAACGATGTGTTCCCGACCGCGATGAACGTCGCCGCGGTGGTCGCGATCGAGGAGCATCTGTTCCCCGCACTGACCCAGCTGCGCGACACGCTGGACGCGAAGGCGAAGACCTTTGCCGACGTCGTGAAGATAGGCCGCACCCACCTGCAGGACGCAACGCCGCTGACCCTGGGTCAGGAGATCTCCGGCTGGGTCGCGCAGATCGACCACGGCATCCGCCACCTGCGCACCGCGCGCCCGCACCTGCGCGAGCTGGCGCTGGGCGGCACCGCGGTCGGCACCGGGCTGAACGCGCACCCCGAGTTCGGGACGCGGGTCGCGGCCGAGCTGGCGCGTGCGACCGGACACCCGTTCGAGTCGGCGCCGAACAAGTTCGAGGCGCTTGCGGCGCACGATGCGCTGGTGTTCGCGCACGGCGCGCTGAAGACGATCGCCGCGTCGCTGACGAAGGTCGCGAACGACGTGCGCTGGCTGGCCTCGGGCCCGCGCTCGGGCCTGGGCGAGATCACGATCCCCGAGAACGAGCCGGGCAGCTCGATCATGCCGGGCAAGGTCAACCCGACGCAGTGCGAAGCGCTGACCATGCTGTGCGCGCAGGTGCTGGGCAACGACGTCGCGGTCAACGTCGCCGGCGCATCGGGCAACTTCGAGCTCAACGTGTTCAAGCCGGTGATCATCCACAACCTGCTGCAAAGCGTTCGGCTGCTGGGCGACGGCGCGAAGAGCTTCGAGGAGCACTGCGCGCGCGGCATCGAGGCCAACACGGAGCGCATCGCCGAGCTCGTGGAACGTTCGTTGATGCTGGTGACCGCGCTGAACCCGCACATCGGCTACGACAAGTCCGCGCAAATCGCGAAGAAGGCGCACAAGGAGGGCACGAGCCTGCGCGAGGCCGCGATCGCGCTGGGCTTCCTCAGTGCCGAACAGTTCGATGCCTGGGTGCGGCCGGAACTGATGGTCGGCCGCCGATAATCGCGGCATGAACCAAGACGAACTGAAGGCGCTGGTCGGGCGCGCCGCGTTGGAATACGTCGTGCCGGGCAGCATCGTCGGCGTCGGCACCGGGTCGACGGTCAACTGCTTCATCGATGCGCTGGCCGAGATCAAGAGCACGGTACGCGGCGCGGTCTCGAGCAGCGAGAAGAGCAGCGAGCGGCTGCGCGCCCACGGCATCGCGGTGCTCGACGCGAACAGCGTGGAGACGATCCCGGTCTACATCGACGGCGCCGACGAGATCGACCCGCAGGGCCACATGATCAAGGGCGGCGGCGCGGCGCTGACGCGCGAGAAGATCGTCGCCGACCTCGCCGAGCGCTTCATCTGCATTGCCGACGCATCGAAGCGGGTCGAGGTGCTGGGTGCGTTCCCGCTGCCGGTCGAGGTGATCCCGATGGCGGCGGCGCAGGTCGCGCGCCGGCTGCGTGCGCTCGGCGGCGAGCCGGTGCTGCGTGCCGGGGTCGTCACCGACAACGGCGGCCACATCCTCGACGTGCGCGGCCTGCGCATCACCGATCCGGTCGCGATGGAGCGCGAGATCAACCAGTGGCCGGGTGTTGTCAGCGTCGGCATCTTCGCGCGCAACAAGGCGAGCGTCTGCCTGCTCGGCACGCCCCAAGGTGTGCAAACCCTGATCTTCTGACGACAGCCGCGGTGCACGTTTTGGTTCGACGCCGTCGAAAAAGCGCGTAACCTCGGGGCTGGCGTCTATGCCCAGCTGGAAGGAGGCCCATGGCCAAACCGAACTATTCATTCGAAAAACGCCAGCGGGAACTGGCGAAGAAGAAAAAGAAAGAAGACAAGGCCCGCGAGAAGGCCGAGCGCAAGGCCGGCACCGGCAGCGGTGATGCCGATCAGGCCGTGCCCGCCGACGACGACGCGGACGAGCCGGTCGAGGCGACACCGCCCGTCGAAGGTCAGACGCCGCCCTGACCGATCGCTCGCTCAGACATCGGCGGAGCGCCGCAGCGCGCGCACGCCGAAGCGGGCCGGGTCGATCGCATCGCACAGGCTCGCGGCCAGCGGTGCGACGGCGTCCTCGACGATCGCCGCCGCGAGCACCTGGGCGCCCAACGCCGACCATGTGATGCCGCGCGAGCCCAGCGCGGTGTACACGAACAGCCCCGGCACGCGGGGCACGAAACGCACCTGATCCAGCCGTCTTGGGCCGTGTTGAGGCTGATCGGCCGCTGACCATGCCGGCACGGCGCCGACGACGGGCAGCCGGTCCGGTGCGGCGCAGCGCCAGGCCGTGCGGCCGCCAAGCTGCGCCTCATCGATCGTCAGGTGGGTGTGGCCGGTCAAGCGGCCCAACTGCGCGAGGTTCGCACGATGGTCTGCCGCGCGCACGGTCGGGTCCGGGTCGTCGGGGCACGATGTCGCGCCGAACGCGATGCGGCCGGCGTGCGGCGGCAGCAGATAGCCCGCGCCGGCGACAGGCACGCGCGTGACGAGGCCTGCTGGCGCAGTATCGGCGGCGACCCAGCTCAGCTGACCGCGTGTGGTCTGCAACGGCAGTCGCGCATCGGGCAGCAACCGGGCGGCCGACCATGCGTTCGCGACGACCAGCACCGGCGCCGCGGCGATCACATCACCGTGCGCATCCAGTGCCTGCCACCGGCCCGCGGCGTCGCGCCGCAGCGCATGCACCTCGGTGTTGCCTTTAAAGCGCACCCGCGCACCGGCGCGCTCGATGAACGAGCGGGCGAGCCCGGCCGGATCGACCCAGCCGCCGCTCGGGTAGAACCAGCCCGGCGAAGCTTGCGCGATGCCGGCGAGTTCGGCGATCGCGTTCGCCGTCAGCGCCTGCGCATATGCGGGCGGCAGACCGAGTCGGGCCAGGATCGCGCGCATCGCTTCGACCTCGGTCGCGTGCTCGAGCCGCACGAGGCCCGCGGTACTGCCCGCCGCACGATGCTCCGCCAGCGCTGTCGCGACCGCACGATGCGCTTCGAACGCCGCGGCGCGGTTGAAGCGTGCATGGGTGCCCTCGTCGGCATTGATGATGCCGTGGAACAGGCCGGCCGGGTTGCCCGAAGCCTCGGACGCGATGTGTGCGCAACGATCGAGCAGCTGCGTCTGCCAGCCATGCTCGGCGAGCGCCCAGGCCGCCGCACACCCGGCCAGCCCGGCGCCGACGATCAGCGCGCGGCGTTCATCGGACGCGTCGCCTTGTGGCACGGCCGATGCACGACTCGGTGAGGTGCGCGGCACGAAGCGCGGCGCGTAGGTCGCGAGCGTGATGTCGCGCTTGCCGCCGATGCCCGCGGCGAGCCGCACGTCGAACCCGGCGGAGGTCAGGTCGGCGCGCAGCGCGCTCGCAGCACTCCAGGTGGCAAGCGTCGCGCCGGGTGCCGCCAGCCGCGCCAGCGCGCGACAGACACGCTCGTCCCACATCCGCGGGTTGCGTGCCGGTGCGAAGCCGTCGAGGTAGAAGGCATCGGCATGCAGGCGCAGCTCGGGCAGCCAGTCCTGCACGTCGCCCAGCGCGAGCAACAGCCGGACGCGGCCGGCCTCGAACACGAGCTGGTGCAGATCCCGCGTCAGCGGGGGCCATGCGGCGACGAGCTGGTCGCTCAGCTCGCGCAGCGGCGAACCGTCGTGCGCGGCACGCAGATCGTCGCGCACCAGCGGGTGCCGCTCGATCGAGACGAAGGTCAGTCGCTCGCAGCGCGCGGGATCATCGCGCCACGCCTGCCAGGTCGCGAGGAAGTTGTTGCCCAGCCCGAAGCCGGTCTCGGCGATCACGAAGTGGCGCCGCGCGCCCCAACGCGCCGGCAGAGCATTGCCGTCGAGGAACACATGCCGGGCCTGCTGCAGCGCGCCGATGCGCGGGTGGTAGACGTCGCCGTACTCGGCCGAACGCGGGATGCCGTCGGCATCGCGCTGCAGCGCGGCGGGCACGATGGGCGACGATTTCACGCGGCGCTGCCTTCGAGGGTCGGCGACCAGCCGCCGAGCCATTCGAGCAGACGCGGTTGCGCCTCCATCAAGCCGCGGTACGCGAGCACCGCGGGGCTCATGCTGGCGAGCGCATCGTGCAGCCGGCGCGCGTGCTCGGCGCTGGCGATCGCCTCCGCCAGCGGCCGGCTTTCGATGTGGATCGTGAAGATCGCCTGGCGCTGCGCCGGCAGTGGGATGAAGGTCTGGTGCTCGGTGCGGAAGAATGCCTGCGCGACCAGCGCATCGGCCGACGCACCGGCGGGCCAGGCGACCCGCGGTCGGTGCAGCGGATGCTGCTGCAGCGCCGGGTCGGCGGTGACGGTCCAGACG
>DATCSE010000279.1:0-9749 GCA_036568605.1 Burkholderiaceae bacterium
CATCGCGTGCAGATGGCCGACCAGCCGCAGCGAGTCGACCGTTCTGCGCGGGGTGCCGACACGCCGCGCCTCCTTCAGCGCGGCCAGCGCATGCGGCATGCCTTCCATGTAGTAGCCGAGGTTCAGCAGCAATTCGGCCGCGGCGTACGAGGCGTTCGCGTCCGGCGTCGTGGCGCCGGCGGCCGGTGCCGGCAGGATGGTCTGTACCCAGCGCCGGCCTTCGGCGCCGAAGCCGCGCATCGCCCAGAACGGCGCGAGCGTCGCGACGAAACGATGGGCTGCCGTCGCATCGTGCTGCGCGGCCGAGGCCACCGCGGCTTCGAAGTTGCCATGCTCGGCCTCGAAGGTCGCGCAGGCTGCGTCGGTGCGGCCCACGCTGCGTTCGCCGGCGATGCGCTCGGCCTGCGCAAGCCAGTGGCGCATGAAGCGCTCGCGGGCCTGCCTTTCGTCGGGGTCGCGGCGCAGCTGATCCAGCGCGAATGCGCGCACGGTCTGCAGCATGCGGTAGCGGCGCGTGCCGCCGCCGCTGGCGCTGTTGTCGTGGTCGCGGCGCTCGGGTTCGGCGAGCGCGATCAGGTGGTGCTCGAGCAGCAGCTCCAGCGCATCGGCTACCGCGTCGCCGCCGCCGTCGTTCTTGTCGTCGTCGCCGCCGAGCACGCTGCGTGCGCTGGCCAGCGTGACCCCGCCGGCGAACAGGCCCAGCCAGCCGAAGGCGCGCTGCACGTCGAGCGGCAGCAGCTGGTAGCCCCAGCGCAGCACGGCCTCGAGGGAGTGATGGCGCTCGGGACTGTCGCGACGGCCGCGATGCAGCAGGTCGAAGCTGATCTCGAGGCGGCGTTGCAGCTCGTCGGTGCCGAACAGCTTCACGCGCGCGGCGGCCAGCTCGATCGCGAGCGGCAGTCCATCGAGCCGGCGGCTCAGCGCGACGATCGCGGCGGCGTTGGCATCGGTCAGCCGGAAGTCCGGCTCCGCGGCCTGCGCGCGCTGCACGAACAGCGCGACCGATGCGATCTGCTCGATCTCGCGCAGCGGACGCGGCTCCTTCGGCGGAAGCTGCAGCGGCGGCACGCTGACCAGCGTCTCGCCGGCCACGTTGAGCGCCGCGCGGCTGGTGCACAGCACGCGCAGCCGGTCGCCCGCCGCGATCAGCCCGGAGACCAACGGCGCGGCGCCGAGCAGATGCTCGAAGTTGTCGAGCACCAGCAGCACGTGGTGCTGTGCGGCATAAGCCTTCAGCAGCTCGTTCCAGGTGTTCGGAACCGTTTGTTTCAAGCCCAGCGCGCGGCCGATCGCACCGGCCACCGCGGCCGCGTCGGTGATCTCGCCGAGCGAGACGAAGCAGGCGCCGTGCCCGAACTCGTCGCACAGATCGTTCGCGATCCGGATCGACAGCTGGGTCTTGCCGACGCCGGCCGGGCCGCTCAATGTGACGAGGCGATGACCGCTGCGCAGCAGCCGGCAGGCGCGTTCGACGTCGCGCTCCCGATCGATCAGCGGCTGCAGCAGCAGCGGCGGCACGCAGCGCGCGCGGGCCGGGTCGGCGTCGACGGCGTGCGGCAGCGATACGGGGCCGGGCGCCGCACCGGCGCCGGGATCGGGCGCGGCCTGCAGCGCGGCGCGCGTGCGCGGATCCGGCGCGACCCCGAGCTCGCTCGCGAGCGCGGCGCGGCACTGCTCGTACTGACGTTGCGCCTCCTGCTGGCGGCCGGCGCGCACGAACAGCTCGATCAGCTCGCGGTGCGCGCCTTCCTCGGTGGGCAATGCGCGGGTGAGGCGCTGCAGCGTCGCGATCGCGGCTTCATCTTGTCCCTGCGCGAGCTGCCGGCGCGACAAGGCTCGCAGCGCGCCGATATAGCGCTGCTCGAGGTGCTGGCGCGGCTGCGTGCTCCATGGCTGGCCTTCGTCCTGCGGCAGCAGCGGGCCCTCGTACAGCGCGATCGCCTCGATCAGCTCGGCGGTGGCCGCGTCGTCGACCATGCCGATGTCGAGCAGGCGCTCGAACTGATCGATGTCGATCCAGATCTCGGCGCGCGGGTCCAGCGCGATCATCTCGCCGGTCGCGATCACGTAGCGCGACTCGGCGCGGGTCGTGCGTTCCGGCTCGAGCGCCTTGCGCAGCAGGTATAGCGCGTTGTTGAGCCGGCTCTCCGGCTTCGCACCGGTGTCGAACTGCAGCCACAGCGCATCGTTGATCTTGTGGCGCGGCGCCTGATGGCCCACCTGTACCGCCAGCATCTTCAGCAGCTGCGCGGCATCGCGGCGCGGCCATCGATCGACAGGACGGCCATCGACGTGCACCGAAAATTTTCCTAACAACTCGACCTTCAGCATCTGAACGTGGTGGGGCCAACGATGCAGGTGCGCGGCGTTTCGAAAAAAACGCGACGCGCCTGCTGGTCTTGATTTTTCGGGGGCGTGGCGGCGACGTCGACGCGGCAATTCACTACCGGATGTTTCGACGTGCACGAGCCTCTTTGCGAAGCCGTCGAGGCGGCTGCGTTGACTGTATCGCAATGCGACGACGTCTGCGATGGGTCGCGATTGGGCTGCGATTGCGTGTGCCTTAAATCGTGGCCAGGAGGCAATCGCGATGGATTCCAGTACGACAACGGCGCGCGCGACCGGCGACGACAGCGCGGTCACGATCGAAGGCGTGTTCCTCTACGGCGAGCCGTGCCTGAGGCCGGCCGCGTCGGCGCCCGCGGTGCCGGGCTTGGATCTGCTGGCGACACTGCACCGTGCCCGCGATGCGGGCGAGCGTGAACGTCTGGTGCGCGCCGAGCTCGCCGCGATCGGTGCGGACTGGCTCGAGTTCGGCAAGATGCAGTGGCAGGGCGAGCGGCTCCAGCCGGTCTCGCTGCTGTCCACCTACGCGCCGCCGGACTGGGCCGCCGCATACTGCCGCAACCGCTTCTGGGAATGCGACACGCGGTTGAAATGCGCGTCGCTGGCCGGCGCACCGTTCGTGTGGAGCGTGGCCGACGAGCAACCGCGACTGGCGACGACGCAACATATGTTTCAGATGCTGAAGGCGTACGGCGTCGGCAGCGGCATCACGATCTGCCTGGGCACGCCGGGAGCGAGTCAGGGCGTTGCGATGCACTTCCTCTCGCGGCACGCCGACCGGCAATGGGCCAGCAAGGAGAAGCTGGCCGCTGCCTTGCTACTCGGCGTGTGCCTGCACGAATTCATCGCGAAGCACACGCTGCCGGTCGCGGCGAGCCGGATCGCGAGCGGCATGTCGGCCTTGCAGGCGCGCATCGCCGACTGCGTGCAGCGTGGCTTCAGCGACAAGGAGGTTGCGCGTTCGCTGGCCTTGAGCCGGCACACAGTGGACTACCACCTGCGTGCCCTGCGGCACCGCTTCAACGTGCGCAACCGGGTGCAGCTGGCGCAGGCAATTGCGGGGGCCGTGCCGTAGGCCATCGCACCGGCGACCACCAGGCGGGCAGCAACGCCCGCACCGTGGCCCGTCCGTATCGCTCGTCGATCAGGTACAGCGTTCCGGTGTCGGTCGCGGTGCGAATCACGCGCCCGGCGGCTTGCACGACTTTTCTCAAGCCCGGGTACAGGTAGGTGTACTCGAAGCCGGAGCCGAGCTCGGCGTCTATCGTGCGCCGGTACTGGTCATTCACCGCGTTGACCTGCGGCATGCCCAGGGTCGCGACGAATGCGCCGATCAGGCGGCGCCCCGGCAGATCGATGCCCTCGGCGAAGGAGCCGCCGAGCACGGCGAAGCCGACGCCGGCGCTGTCCGGCGAGAAGCGGGCGAGGAACTCGGCCCGATCGGCATCGCGCATCGTCCGGTGCTGCTTCCACAGGGGCACATCGGGGCTGCTCTCGGCGAGTCGCCGCGCGACCATCTCGAGGTAGTCGAAGCTGCTGAAGAACGCGAGGTAGTTGCCGGGTTGCGCGCGGAATTGGTCGGCGATCAGATCCGCGATCGGCTGCGCCGAACGCTGGCGGCTCGCGAACCGTGTCGGCAGATGGGTCACGAGGCGCACGGCCAGCTGCTCGGGCGAGAAGGGCGCTTCGATCTCGACCCAGCCTGTGTCGTCGGGGAGCCCGAGCATGTCGGCATAGAAGCGCTGTGGTTGCAGCGTTGCCGAGAAGAGCACGGTGGAGGACATCGCCGCGAACCGCGGTTTCAGGAACGGCGCGGGGATGACGTTGCGGATCGTCAGCTCCGAGCGGCCTCGCCCTGGCAGGGTCGTGACGTCGAAGACGGAATGCGAATCGAACGTGTCGGCGAGTCGACGGAACTGCAGCAGCTTGAAGTAGAACTCGACAAAGGCCGGGTCCAGGGCCTGCGGCCCGGCGGCCGCCATCGCGCCGGCCAACGCATCCGATGTGGCGCTGCAGACGTCGCCCGCCGCGGTCGCGAACCGCTCCGGGACGGCGGCCTCGACCTCGTAGGGCTCGGTTCGTCCGGCGGTGACCGATGACCAGGCCCGGCCCAGCCGCTGCACAGTTTTCCGCAGCGCTTCGGGCGCCGTCTGCGCGGCGGTTCTGAGCTCGTCGCGCGACAGCGAGACGGTGTACATCGCCCGAGCCCGGTCGACCAGGTTGTGCGCCTCGTCGATCAGCAGGGCCACCGGCCACCCGTTGACGACCGTGAGCGTGTGCAGCAGCGCGGTGGCATCGAGCAGGTAGTTGTAGTCGGCGATCACGACATCCGACCATCGCGCCATTTCCTGCGCGAGGTAGTACGGGCAGATGCCGTGCTCCCGCGCCAGGCCCCGAAGGTCGGCTGCGGCGAGTGCACCGCGTGCGGCGGCCCCCTGCCGTGCCGCCGGCAGGCGGTCGTAGAACCCGCGTGCCAGCGGGCACGACTCGCCGTGGCAGGCCTTGTCCGGATGCTCGCAGGACTTGCTTCTGGCGACGAGTTCGAGCACGCGCAGCGGCATGCCGGCGTTGCCGGCGACGATCTGGCGCAGCGCGGCCAGCGGCGGTTCGTGACCGCTGCTCTTGGCCGTGAGGAAGAACACCTTGGCGATGCCTTTCGCGGGCATCGCCTTCAGCGTCGAGAACAGCGTCGCGAGCGTCTTGCCGATGCCGGTTCCTGCCTGCGCCAGCAGAACTCGGCCGAGCTTCGCGGCGAGGTACGTCTGCTCGGCGAGCCTGCGCTGGCCGGCGCGAAAGTCCGGGTGGATGAATTTCAGCGCATCGAGGGCGGCATCGCGGGCCGCGCGATGGGCCAGTTCGCTGCGTGCCCACTGCAGGAAGGTCCGGCATTGCGCGGCGAAGACGTCGGCCAACTCCGCGGCGCTGCAGCCTTGCTCCAGCGTCGTCTCCTCGCCGCTGTCGACATCGAAGTAGACGAGCCTGACGGTGAGGCGTTCGATGCCGAACGCCTTGCACAGCATCGCGCCGTACACCTTGGCTTGCGCCCAGTGCAAAGCCCGCTGGTTCTCGGGCAGCCTGGTCAGGTCGCCCTTGAAGGTCTTGACCTCTTCGACGATGCCGTGGGTTTCGTCGAAGCCGTCGGCTCGCCCGCGCACGATCAAGTCCTCGTAGGTGTCCTGCACCGGTATCTCGGCGCGATGGGTCGCGCCGCGCCGGGCGGCCACGAGCTTGTGGCCGGCGATGCCTTCATCGGACGAGGGCGACGGCGTGAACCGGAGGTCGAGGTCTCCCGTCTTCGCGGTGAACGCGCAGAGCTCGCGGACCGCGACGGTGTAGGCGCTTATCGGCATCGAGCCGGCACCGCGATCCGATCGGGGTCGTGCGACCTCAAACCGCCATCGGCGCGGTCAACGGCGGATGGTGCTCGTAGCCTTGCAGAACGAAGTCGCCGGGCTCGACCCGCTCCAGCCACTCGGGCTCGTAGCGCCCGGTCTTCGCGTAGTCCGGGATGCGATCGGACAGCACCAGCTTCGGCGCAGGGTAGGGCTCGCGCTTGAGCTGCTCGCGCAGCATGTCGACGTGGTTCTCGTAGATGTGCACGTCGCCGATGAAGTACGTGAACCAGCGCGGCGTGTAGCCGGTGAGCCGGCCCACGAGGTGCAGCAGGGCGGCGCCCTCGGTCAGGTTGAACGGCGTGCCCAGGCCCACGTCGTTCGAGCGCACGTACAGGCACAGCGAGATCTCCTGCTTGGCCTTGTTCGCGAGGAACTGGTACAGCAGGTGGCAGGGCGGCAGCGCCATCTCTTCCAGTTGGGCGCAGTTCCAGCCGTGGAACAGGATGCGGCGGTCGCTGGGATTCGAGATCAGCGTGTCCAGGCACTGGTGCAGCTGGTCGATGGCCTTGTAGAGCAGGACGCGCTGCCCCTCGCCATGGCCGTCGTCGAACGTGGTGATCTGCCGGTACCCGCGGGCCGTCGCGTGGGCGATCTGCTCCGTGTCCTTCACGGCCAGGACCTTGTACGCGGGCCACTCGCGCCATTGGACGCCGTAGACCGGGCCCAGGCTGTCGACGCCGTCGCGGTACGGGTTTGCCAGCCACTGCTGGTTCTCGTTGGCGTTCTGGTCCCACACCTTGCAGCCCAGATCGCGGAACTCGGCGGCACTGCGGGTGGCTCGCAGGAAGCCGACCATCTCGCCGATCGCCGACTTGAACGCAAGCTTCTTCGTCGTGACGGCGGGGAACCCCTGCTGCAGGTCGAACCGCATCATCGCGCCCGGGACGCTGAGCGTGCGCACGCCGGTGCGGTTTTCCTGCCAGCTGCCCTGGTCGAAGATGGTCTGGACCAGGTCGAGATACTGTTTCATGGTGGGTTCGGTGGGAGGCCCTGTCGATTGGCCGCGTGCATTGTGCGCCAACCGATCGGCCTCCACCGCCGGAGACTATGCTCCGCGCGCGATCAGGTCGGTGCCGGCTCGCGCAGGAAGATCTCGACGCGCCGGTTCTTCGCGCGTCCGGCCTCGGTCGCGTTGTCGGCGATCGGTTCGCGGTCGCCGCGGCCGGCGGTCGCGACGCGGTTCGAGGCGACGCCGCGGGTCACGATGTAGTCGCGCACGCTGTCGGCACGTTCGATCGAGAGGCGGTTGTTCAGCGCGTCCGAGCCGGTGCTGTCGGTGTGGCCGACGATCGTGACCTGCGCGCTCGGGTCGCCCTGCAGGCTGGTCGCGAACGGGTCCAGCACCTTGCGCAGCTCGGGCTTGATCGCGGCGCTGCCGACATCGAACGAGATGTCGTTCGGGATGTTGATCTTGAGCTGGTTGTCCTGCGTGCGCGTGACCTCGACGTTGGTGCCCTGCGTCGCCTGCTCCATCGCATGGCGGCGATCCTCCATGCGCTTGGACCACAGGTTGCCCGCGACCGCGCCGAGCACGCCGCCGATCACCGCGCCGGTGCCGGCCTTGCCGCCGGTGGCTGAGCTGATCACCGCGCCGGCCGCGGCGCCGGCGCCGGCGCCGACCGCCGTGCCCTTCTGGCGTTCGCTCATGTCGGCGCAGCCGACCGCGGTGAGCAGCGTCGCCGCGGCCACGGCGCCGATGCCGAATCGAGTTGCGAGGGGATGGGTCTTCATCGATGTTCCTCCGTGTTGTGTTGGACGTGATGTCCGGTGAGGTTGCGTACAGCGAGCGGCATTGTGGCCGTGGCTCGCATTGCCCTTTGATGCGCCGGCGCAACCGATGGTGTCATTCGCAACGGCCGCGACGCGCTTCACGAACGAGCCTGCGTTCATCGGCTGAATTGCAACGCCGCGAGCCGCGCATACAGGCCGCCCGAGGCGATCAGCTGCGCATGCGTGCCGCTCTCGACGATCTGCCCCGCTTCCATCACGACGATGCGGTCGGCACGCTGCACCGTCGCGAGCCGGTGCGCGATGACGAGCGTCGTGCGGCCTTGCATCGCCGATTCGAGCGCGGCCTGCACCATGCGTTCGCTTTCGGCATCGAGCGCGCTGGTCGCCTCGTCGAGCAGCAGCAGCGGCGGGTTCTTCAGCATCGCGCGGGCGATCGAAATGCGCTGCCGCTGTCCGCCCGACAGCCGCACGCCGCGCTCGCCGAGAAAGGTGCGGTAGCCGTCGGGCAGCGCGGTGATGAAGTCGTGCGCGAACGCGGCCTTCGCGGCGGCGATCACCTCGTCGTCGCTCGCACCGGGGCGGCCGTAGCGGATGTTCTCGAGCGCATCGGCCGAGAAGATCACGCTGTCCTGCGGCACGATGCCGATGCGTTGCCGCAAGTCCTCGAGCGCGCTGTCGCGCACCGGGACGCCGTCGATCAGCACCTCGCCGTCGGCGACGTCGTAGAAGCGCAGCAACAGCTGGAACACCGTGCTCTTGCCGGCGCCGCTGGGCCCGACCAGCGCGACGGTCTCGCCGGCCGCGACCTCGAGGTCGACGTCCGACAGCGCCGGATGGTTCGGACGCGACGGGTAACGGAAGCTCACGCGGCGCAGCGCGACCGACGAGCCGGCCGCGGTCGCCGGCAGCGCGACAGGCCGCGGCGGCGAGGCGATAGGCGAGCGCATCGCGAGCAGCTCCATCAGCCGCTCGGTCGCGCCGGCCGCGCGCAGCAGGTCGCCGTAGACCTCCGACAGCGCCGCGACGCTGCCGATCAGGATGATCACGTAGACCACGGTCTGCCCGAGATGGCCGGCCGAGATCGCGCCGCGCGCAACCGCCTGCGTGCCCTGGTACAGACCCCACAGCAGCGCGCCGAAGGTCGCGGTGATGATGAACGCGACGAGGAATGCACGCATGCGCGTGCGTGTGACCGCGGTGCGGAACGCGCTCTCGGTCGAGCGGTCGAAGCGTGCCGCCTCGCGCGCCTCCTGCGTGTAGCTCTGCACCACCGGAATCGCGTTCAGCACCTCGGCGGCGATCGCGCTCGAGTCCGCGACACGGTCCTGGCTCGCGCGGCTGAGCTTGCGAACACGGCGCCCGAAGTACAGGCTGGGCAGCACGACCAGCACCAGGATGCCCAGCACCTGCGTCATCACATACGGGTTGGTGACGATCAGCATCGCCATCGCGCCGATCCCGAGCACCGCGTTGCGCAGCCCCAGCGAGAGGCTGGAGCCGACGACGGTCTGCACGAGTGTGGTGTCGGTCGTCAGGCGCGACAGCACCTCGCCGGTCTGCGTGGTCTCGAAGAACTGCGGGCTCTGCATGACCACGTGCGAGTACACCGCGTTGCGCAGGTCGGCGGTGACCCGTTCGCCCAGCCAGGTGACCATGTAGAAGCGAAATCCCGAGAACACGCCCAGCGCGGCGCCGACCGCGAACAGCGCGAAGAAGTGCTCGCGCATCGCCATCACGCGCTCGCCCGGATCGGCGGCGACGAAACCCTGGTCGATCAGCGCGCGCAGCGCGACCGGGAACACCAGCGTGCTGACCGCCGCGAGCACGAGAAACACCAGGGCGGCGGCGATGCGGCCGCGATACGGGCGCAGGAACGGCAGCAGCCCGGACAGCGAGCGCACGTTGCGGCCCGGGGCCGGCGCGCTGCTGGTCGTCGCGGGGGCCGCGGCGGCGTCCATCGCGGAAGCGGCGGGGGTTGCGCCTAGGCCGGAATTCGGGTGGATCGGGGTCGTCTGGGCCATCGCGGCAAGTGTAGGCCAGCCGGATGACGGTCGACCCAGGCAGACATCGCCTTGACAAATACTGCCTAGGCAAGTACATTCTCGGCATCGTCTCCAGATTCCTGCGTAACGTGGCCCGAAATCCTGCCCCTGCCGACTTCTACGAACCCGGTGCCTACCGCGCGGAGGAGAGCGTCGGCTACCTGATCAAGCGCGTGATGGCTTCGATCATGGTGGAGGCCGACAAGCGCCTCGAGGAGCATGGCCTGACCAGCGC
>DATCSE010000280.1:0-6938 GCA_036568605.1 Burkholderiaceae bacterium
GGGCGTCGCCATCGCAAGCCAGCGGCTCGATCGAGCGCTGCACGCGCAGCACCTGGCGCCGCCGTTCGATCTCCGCGAGCACCTCGTCGATCGCGCTGTCGACGAGCGCATCGACATCGAGCCGCTCGCGCTGCAGGACGACCTGGCCTTGCGTGATCCGCGTGACGTCGACCAGGTCGGTGATCAGCCGGCGCAGCTGGGCCACCTGGCGCTCGATGATCTCGCGCACCTGGATCAGGTTCGGATCGGCGCGCTCGAGGTTGCGCAGGATCGCCGCGGCGTTCGCGATCGGCGCCAGCGGATTGCGCAGCTCGTGCGAGAGCTTGGACAGAAACTCCTCGCGCCGCCGGTCGGCCAGGCGCAACTGGCGCGTGCGCTCGGCCAGCCGGTCCTCGAGCTCCTTGCGATCGGTGATGTCCAGCGAGGTCGCGATGTAGCCCAGGAACTCGCCGTCGCGGCCGTAGCGGGGGATCCCGGTGTCCAGCACCCAGCGGAACACGCCGTCGTGGCGGTGCAGCCGGTAGTCCATCGAGAACGGCTCGCGCACCTCGATGCAGTACGAGTAGATCGCGAGGCAGCGCTCCAGGTCCTCGGGGTGCACGCCGTCGATCCAGCCTTCGCCGAGCTCGTCGCCCAGCGTGCGGCCTCTGAAGGCCAGCCATGACTTGTTGAACCACTCGCACATCCCGTCGGTGCCGGCCATCCGGATCAGCACCGGCGCCATGTCGGTCGTGACCTTGCTGCGGCTCTCGTGGTCCTGCATCGCGCGCGCCGCTTGCACGGTCGCGGTCACGTCCTTCAGCACGCAATAGAACAGCGGCGACGCCTCCGGCAGATCGAGGCTGAACAGGCTGGCCTCGACCTGACGGACGTCGCCGTCGCCGGCCTGGATGCGCAGGCGGCGGCTCCAGCGGCGCTGGCCGTCGAGCTGCATCTCGAGATCGGCGGCGGGCCACGGGATGCCCGTCATCTGCACGAAGTGCGGATAGTGCTCGCCCGAGGACAGCCAGGCCGCCGCGGCGTTGGCGAGCAGCACGTTGCCCCACTCGTCCAGCACCAGCACCGCATCCGGGTTCTGGTGGAACAACGCATGCGCCATCGCAGGCGTGAAGACGAGGTTCGACTGCACGGGACTCTCCAGATCAGGGCTCCAGGCCATTTACGGACTTCGCGTTGTTCGCTTGCTCGGACCGGCTGCGGCACCAGGTTTCGATGCACGACAGCACCGCCGTCGGGTCCGCCGGCTTCACGAAGTGACGATCGAATCCGGCCGCTTCGGCGTGCAACCGGTCTTCCTTCTGGCCGTAGCCGGTGAGCGCCAGGATCAGCGCGTCGCGGGTCGCCGGCAGCTCGCGCAGCCGCTTCGCGACCGCGTAGCCGTCCAGCAGCGGCAGGCCGATGTCGAGCAGCACGACCTCGGGCGCAAACTCGGCGGCGACCTCGACGGCCTGCACGCCATCGGCCGCGGTCCGGATCTCGTGGCCGCTCAGCGCGATCAGCGTCGCGATGCTGTGCGCCGCGTCGCGGTTGTCGTCGACGATCAGAACGCGGGCTGCAGCCGTGCGCGGCGCAGCAGGCTCGGTGCGCTCCGGCGCGGCTTCACCGCCGCGTACCAGCCCGATGCACGGCAGCCGCAGCGTGAACTCCGAGCCCAGGCCCAGGCCGTCGCTGGCGGCCACGAGGCTGCCGCCATGCATCTCGGCCAGGCGGCGCGCCAGCGTCAACCCGATGCCCAGGCCGCCCTGCGCGCGGTCGAGGCCGCTGGGCCCCTGCGTGAACAGATCGAAGATGCGCGGCAGCAGCTCGGGCGCGATCCCGGCGCCCTGATCGCGCACGCGGATGACGGCGCCCTGCTCGTCCACCTCGGCCCGCAGCTCGATCGCCGAGCCCTTCTCGCTGTACTTCGACGCGTTGTGCAGCAGGTTCGAGATGATCTGCGCGAGGCGCGCGGAGTCGCCCTGCAGCCACATCGGCTCGCCCGCCGGCACGACCTGCAGCGTCTGGCCGCGCGACTCGACATGCGGCTGCGCCGTCTCGACGCTTTGCGCGATGACCGCGTTGAGGTCGACCTTCTCGCGCTTCAGCACGATCTTGCCCTGGCTGATGCGCGCAACGTCGAGCAGCTCCTCGATCAGCCGCGTCATCTGGCGCAGCTGCCGCACCATGATGTCGGACGCCCAGGCGAGCTTGGGGTCGGGCGGCGCGATGCGCCGAATCACCTCGAGCGCGGTACGGATGGGCGCGAGCGGGTTGCGCAGCTCGTGCGACAGCATCGCGAGGAACTCGTCCTTGCGCCGACTCGCCTCACGCAGCTCGCGCTCGGCGGCGCGGCGCTCGACGATCTCGGCCTGCAGCTCCTCGTAGAGCCGCGCATTCTCGAGCGCCGCCGCGGCGCGCGCGGCGAGCTCGTCGAGCACGCGCCAGTCGAGCGTGCGCTCCTGCGCGTCCTTCGCGACCAGCAGCGCGCCGAGCAGGCGCTCGCCATGCAGCAGCGGCACCACCGATGCCGCGCGCAGGCGCTGCCGCCAGACGTCGTCTCCCGGCAGCCCGGACAGCGTCGCCGCCAGCTGTGCGATCTGCGCGACGTCGAGATCCGTTCGTGCCCGCTGCTGCAGCACGCCGCACAGCGCCGTGCGCGCGGTGTCGCCGATGCGCTCCAGCGGCAGCGCCGCGATCCCGGTCTGCGCGTGCGCGACGATGGCCTGCGCGCCCGGCTGGTTCTCGTCGCCCAGCAGCACGATCGCGACCGAGGCGAGCTCGGGCACCAGCAGCCGCGCCAGCGCCCGCACGCCGGCCTCGACCTGCAGCGAGCCGTACAGCAGGCGGCCGGCATTGGCGATGAAGGCCGAGCGCCGGTCGTTGTCCTCGGCGACGCGCCGGGCCGCCTGCGCCGCGGCGACCGCGGCGCGCGCGCCAGCCTGCCGGCGGATCTGCCGCTGCAGCGCGAACAGGCGCACGAACACCCGCACCTTGCTGCGCAGGACCTGCGGCACGACCGGCGACATGATGTAGTCGACCGCACCGATCGAATAGCCGCGCTCGGCCTGCAGCTCGTCGATGTACGCGGTGATGAAGATGATCGGCGTGTCGACCGAGCGCCGGTGCTCGCGGATCAGCGCGGCCGTCTCGAAGCCATCGATGTCGGGCATGTTGACGTCGAGCAGGATCACCGCGAACTCGCGCTGCAGCACTTCGCGCAGCGCCTCGCGCCCCGAGCGCGCGAACACGAGGTTCTGGTTCAGCTCCTCGAGCACCGCCGCGAAGACCATCAGCTTCTCGGGCAGGTCGTCGACGATCAGGATGTTGACCTTCTCGTCGGCGTCGACGTCGTCGACGGCTGGAAGCAGCTCTTGCGGCACGGCCGGGGGCGCAGGCAATGGCGTTGACATATCAGCCCCCGGCTCTAAGCCAGCCCCGCAGGACCATCAGCAGGTAGGCGGTGTCGACCGGCTTCGAGAGATAGTCCCAGGCGCCGGCGGCGATGCACTTCTCGCGGTCGCCCTTCATCGCCTTGGCCGTCACCGCGATCAGCGGCAGTTCCTTGCCGCGCGGCAGCCGGCGCATCTGGCGCATGGTCTCCATGCCGTCCATCTCCGGCATCATGATGTCCATCAGCACGATGTCGATGCGCGGATCGGACTGGACCAGGCGGATCGCATCGCGCCCGTTCTCGGCCGAGACGATCACCATCCCGTGCGCGTCCAGCACGGTCGCGAGCGCGAAGATGTTGCGCATGTCGTCGTCGACGATCAGCACCTTCTTGCCTTCGAGCACCCGGTCGGTCTCGTCCAGCGCCAGCGCCGAGCGGCGCTCCTGCTCGGACATCGCCGCCTCGCCGCGGTGCAGGAAGAAGGCTGTCGCGTCGAGCATGCGCTCCACCGTGTCGGCCTTGCGCAGCGCGAACGCGCCGTGGCCGCGGGCCCAGCGCGCCGCGACCGCCGGATCGCCGCTGGCCAGCACGATGGGCAGCTGGCGGGTCGGCGGCCGTGCCTCGAGCGACTCGAGCACGTCCTCGGGGCCGAAGTCGCCCAGGCTGCCGTCGGTGATGATGCAGTCGACCCGGCCGCCGCCGAGCTCGGCGCGCACCGCCGCGGCCGTCTCGGCGATCACGACCTCGGTGTCCGGCTCCAGGCAGCCCAGGTAGTCGGCGCGCTCCGCCGACGGCGCCATCGTCACCAGCAGGCACTTGCGGCGCCGGTCGGCGAACTCGTACAGGTGGGCCAGCGCCTGCTCGACCTCGGTCAGCGAGTGCAGCGGCTTGGCCAGGAAGCCGATCGCGCCGGACTGCAGCGCACGCTCGCGCGAGTCGTCCGTCGAGACCACGCACACCGGGATGTGCCGCGTGCGCAGGTCGGACTTCAGCCGCTCGAGGATGCGCCAGCCTTCCATGTCGGGCAGGAAGATGTCCAGCGTGATCACGCTGGGCGGGTAGTCGCGCGCCATCGTCAGCGCCGCGGCGCCGCTCGTGCTGACCAGCCCCTTGAAGCCGGTGCGCCGCGCCGCCTGCAGCAGCACGTCGGCGAAGGCCAGGTCGTTCTCGACGATCAGCAGCACCTTGTCGCCGGGCAGGATCTCGCCGCGATCGTCGTCCGCGACATTGGCCAGCGGCAGCTCGTGCGCATCGTCGAGGCCGGCCGTGGGCTGCGGGTACGCCTCGGGCGGCGGCTCCAGGCCGTTCGTGCCGCCAGAGGTTCGTTCGTGGGCGATCCGGGCGCGCTCGGCGATGGCCGTCGCCTCGCTGGTGTTGCCGCTCACCGCGCTGCGCGGATGGCGCGGGCTGCGCGTCGGGCTGTAGCTCTGCGGCAGGTACAGCGTGAACGTGCTGCCGCGCGACGGCGCGCTGACCAGCACGATCTCGCCGCCCAGCAGGCGCGCCAGCTCGCGGCTGATCGCCAGGCCCAGGCCGGTGCCCCCGTACTTGCGCGAGGTCGACCCGTCGGCCTGCTGGAAGGCCTCGAAGATGATCTGCTGCTTGTCCGTCGAGATGCCGATGCCGGTGTCGGACACCGAGAACGACAAGACCTGCGCGGCGCGGTCCAGGTCCTCGTTGCCGGGCGACCAGCCGCGGTCGACGACGGCGATGGACAGGCACACCGAGCCCTGGTGCGTGAACTTGAACGCGTTGGACAGCAGGTTCTTGATGATCTGCTGCAGGCGCTTGACGTCGGTGACGATGGTCTTCGGCAGCCGCGACTCGGCGCGGATCTCGAACTCCACGTGCTTCGATTCGCCGACGTGGCGGAAGCTGCGGTCGACCGAGCGCTGCAGGTCCTCGAGGCGCAGCTCGCTGACGTCGACCACGACCGTGCCCGACTCGATCTTCGACAGGTCCAGGATGTCGTTGATCAGCATCAGCAGGTCGTTGCCCGAGAGGTGGATGGTCTTCGCGAACTCGACCTGCTTGGGCGTCAGGTTGCCGTCGCTGTTCTTGCACAGCTGGTCCGACAGGATCAGGAGGCTGTTCAGCGGCGTGCGCAGCTCGTGCGACATGTTGGCGAGGAACTCGCTCTTGTACTTGGAGGTCAGCGCGAGCTGCTCGGCCTTCTCCTCGAGCGCCTGGCGCGCCTGCTCGACCTCCTGCTTCTTGCGCTCGACCTCCTGGTTCTGGTGCACCAGCAGCCGCGCCTTCTCCTGCAGCTCCTCGTTGGTCTGCTGCAGCTCCTGCTGGCGGTTCTGCAGCTCCTCGGCCAGCGATTGCGATTGCGCGAGCAGATCCTCGGTGCGCATGTTCGCGCTGATCGTGTTGATCACGATGCCGATGGACTCGGTCAACTGGTCCAGGAACGCCTGGTGCACGAGGCTGAAGCGCTCCAGCGAGGCGAGCTCGAGCACGCCGCGGATCTGGCCCTCGAACACGATGGGCAGCACCAGCACGTCCAGCGCCGCACGTTCGCTGAGGCCGCTGGCGATGCGGAACGCGCTGCTCGGCACGTTGGTCACGAGGATCTTCGCCTTGTCGATCGCGCACTGGCCGACCAGCCCCTCGCCGAGCTCGACTTCCTTGCCGTGCGCGGTCTGCCCGCCCGACGCATAGCTGCCGTACAGCTTCAGGCGCGGCTCGCGCACCGCACTGGTCAGCACGTAGAACTCGGCCTGCTGCGCGCCAACCACCGGCGCGAGCTCGGACAGGATCAGCTGGCCGACGGTCAGCAGGTCCTTCTGCCCCTGCAGCATCCGGCTGAACTTCGCGAGGTTGGTCTTCAGCCAGTCCTGCTCGGTGTTCTTCTGCGTCGTGTCCTTCAGGTTGCGGATCATCTCGTTGATCGTGTCCTTCAGCGCGGCGACTTCGCCCTGCGCCTCGACCGTGATCGAACGGGTCAGGTCGCCCTGCGTGACGGCGGTCGCGACCTCGGCGATCGCGCGCACCTGCGTGGTCAGGTTGGCCGCGAGCTGGTTGACGTTCTCGGTCAGGCCCTTCCAGGTACCGGCCGCGCCCGGCACCTTGGCCTGGCCGCCGAGCTTGCCCTCGACGCCGACCTCGCGCGCGACCGTGGTCACCTGGTCGGCGAAGGTCGCGAGGGTGTCGGTCATGCTGTTGATCGTCTCGGCCAGCGCCGCGACTTCGCCCTTGGCCTCGACGGTGAGCTTCTGCTGCAGGTCGCCGTTCGCGACCGCGGTGACCACCTTCGCGATGCCGCGCACCTGGCCGGTCAGGTTGCCGGCCATGAAGTTGACGTTCTCGGTCAGGTCCTTCCAGGTGCCCGAGACGTCGCGGACCTGCGCCTGCCCGCCGAGCCGTCCTTCGGTGCCGACCTCGCGCGCCACCCGCGTGACCTCGGCCGCAAACGACGACAGCTGGTCCACCATCGTGTTGATCACGTTCTTTATCTGCAGGATCTCGCCGCGCACGTCCACCGTGATCTTCTGCGTCAAGTCACCGTTGGCGATGGCTGTCGCGACCTTTGACATATCGCGAAGCTGCACGGTCAGGTTACCTG
>DATCSE010000281.1:0-2768 GCA_036568605.1 Burkholderiaceae bacterium
GGCTGCACGCCCAGCTCCGCGTAGAACCACGGCCGTGTCGAAAGCCAGCCCAGCAGCGCGAAGCCGGCCAGGCTCAGGCCGAACATCAGCACGAGGCGCTTGATCACGTGCTTGTGCTTGAAGTGCCCGAGCTCGTGCGCGAGCACCGCCTCGATCTCGCCGGGCGAGAGCTTCGCGAGCAGCGTGTCGAAGAACACGACCCGCTTGGCCGCGCCGAAGCCGGTGAAATACGCGTTCGCATGCGCCGAGCGCCGGCTGCCGTCCATCACGAACAGGCCTTTGGCCGCGAAGCCGCAGCGCGCCATCAACGCTTGCACGCGGGCCTTCAGCGACTCGTCGGCCAGCGGCTCGAACTTGTTGAACAGCGGTGCGATCACGGTCGGGTACAGCACGAGCAGCAGCAGGTTGAATGCCATCCAGACGCCCCAGGCCCACAGCCACCACCAGGGCCCGGCCGCGTGCATCAGCCACAGCACCAGCGCGGCGATCGGCGCGCCGATCAGCACGGCGACCAGCGCGCCCTTGGCCATGTCGGCGAGGTACAGCTTCCAGGTCGTGCGGTTGAAGCCGAAGCGCTGCTCGAGGCGGAACGTGCCGTAGAGGTCCAGCGGCAGCTCGATCACCGCGCCGATCAGCGCGAATGCGCCGAGCAGCGCCAGCTGGTAGGCCATGTCGCCGAAACGCGGCTGCAGCGCGTCGCGCAGCGCCGCATTGAGCACCTCGAGGCCGCCCAGCAGCGTCCAGCCCAGCAGCACCGCGGCGCCGACCGCCATCCCGATCAGCCCGAAGCGACCCTTGGCGAGCGTGTAGTCGGCCGCGCGCTGGTGCGCCGCCAGGCTGATCGTGCCCGCGAACGCCGGCGGCACCGCGGCGCGATGCGCCGCGACATGGCGCATCTGCCGGGTCGCCAGCCAGAACTTCACGAGCAGCGACGCGACCAGGGCTGCGGCAAAGGCGATCGTCAGGATCGAAGCATGCATGGGCCGAAGTGTAGGGGGCCGGACCGAACTGCGAGAATTGCGGCAGGAGAACAACCATGCCCGACACGAGTACCTCTTTGACCGTCAGCGACCAGAACCTGATCTGGATCGATCTGGAAATGACCGGCTTGTCGCCGGAGAACGACCGCATCATCGAAATCGCCGTCGTCGTGACCGACGCGCAGCTCAGTCAGCGGGTCGAGGGCCCGGTGTTCGCGGTGCACCAGAGCGATGCGGTGCTGGACGCGATGGACGCGTGGAACAAGGGCACGCACGGCCGCAGCGGCCTGATCGACCGGGTCAAGGCCTCGACGGTCGACGAGGCGTCGGCCGCTGCGCAGGTGATCGAGTTCCTGCAGCGCTACCTGCCCAAGAGCACCTCGCCGATGTGCGGCAACAGCATCTGCCAGGACCGGCGCTTCCTCGCGAACTACATGCCCGGGCTCGAGGCGTATTTCCACTACCGCAACCTGGATGTCAGCACGCTGAAGGAGCTGGCCAAGCGCTGGAAGCCGGACATCCTCGCCGGCTTCAAGAAGGCGCAGGCGCATACCGCGCTGGCCGACATCCACGAGTCGATCGACGAGCTTGTGTACTACCGCGCGCATCTGCTCGCGCTGTGATCCCCTTCGCGTCTCGGGAAAACCCGAAGTTCGGATAGAATCCGCTGCACGCCGGCCTTGATGGCCGGCGTTTCGTTCATCCCCACTGACCTCATCGAAGCGCCCAGGCCCTTCGATATCCTTCGGGAACGGTTGGCGGCGATGCCGTCGCTTTGACTGTTCACGAGGCCGGCGCTGCGCGCGGGCTCGGATCTTTCTTTCCAGCGACTTCACGGTCCGTCGTGCACAACTCCCGGTGCGCGGCGGCGCTGACCTGTGCATGCACGCCAAGGCATGCGCGGGCGGCTTTCTTGTTGGAAGTACTTCGATGAGTTTCGATTCCCTGGGCCTGCACGACGCCCTCACCAAAGCCGTTGCCCAAGCCGGCTACGACAACGCGACCGAGGTGCAGCAGCGCGCGATCCCGCCGGCGCTCGAGGGCCGCGACCTGATGGTCTCGGCCAGCACCGGCAGCGGCAAGACCGCGTCGTTCATCCTGCCGGCGCTGCAGCGTGTGCTCGCGGCGCGCGGCGACAACACCAAGCGCCGCGAAAAAGGCAAGGTCTACGGCCCGCGCGTGCTGGTGCTCGCGCCGACGCGTGAGCTGGCACTGCAGGTCGCGAAGGCCGCGATCACCTATGGGCGCAACGTACCCGGCGTGCGCGTCGCGACGGTCGTCGGCGGCGTGCCGTACGCGGCGCAGATCGCCGCGCTGCGCGGCGCGCTCGACATCCTGATCGCAACGCCGGGCCGCCTGCTCGACCACCTGCAGACCGGCCGTGCCGTGCTCGACAACGTCGAGATGCTGGTGCTCGACGAAGCCGACCGCATGCTGGACATGGGATTCATCGACGACATCCGCACGATCGCCGATCACGTGCCCGCCGAGCGCCAGACCGTGATGTACAGCGCGACCTTCGCCGGCAACGTCGGCAACCTCGCGAAGAGCCTGCTGCGCGAGCCGCAGCGCGTCGACGTCGCGTCGCACACCGACACGCACGAGAACATCGAACAGCGCCTGCACTGGGCCGACAACGTCAGCCACAAGAACGCGCTGCTCGACCACATCCTGACGCAGCGCGAGATCGACCAGGCGGTCGTGTTCACGAGCACCCAGCGCGATGCCGACTGGCTCGCCGACCGCCTCGCCGAGATGGGCCACGCGGTCGCCGCGCTGCACGGCGGC
>DATCSE010000282.1:0-2309 GCA_036568605.1 Burkholderiaceae bacterium
GACTCGGCCCTCGCGTCACGCCGGCCCGCAAGCCGGTACCGACCGTCGCGCACACCTGGCACCCGCTGCCCAGCCACCGCGGCTACGAAAGCGACGGGCGATCGGTCCGCCGCACGCTCGACGCGCCGCGCGCCGCGTGACCGCCGCGCCGCGAGCGGCAGCGCCCGGGCGACCCGGTGCGCCCGAGCCGCGCGCCCGACGCGCGCTCACTGCTCGCCCTTGGCGTACTTCTCTTCGAACGCGCGCCTGGCGCGGATGAAACGGTTCGTGCAGTCCATCGTCGCCGCGGTCACGCAATGCGGCGGCGGATGGTAGAAGCGGTTCCAGGCCTGCTCCTTGCGCTCGGCGGCCTCGGCTTCGGCGCGCTGCGCCGCTTCGGCCGCGCGCTGCTGTTCGGTCAGCGCACGCACCCGCAACTCGTCCTGACGCTGCTGCTCGAGTTGCAGCTGCGCCTGCCGAGCCATCGCCTCGCGCTGCATCTGCTCGGCCTGGATCTGCGCCTGGCGCTGCGCCTCCTCGCTCAGGCGCAGCGTTTCCTGCGCGCTCGCCTGAGCACGCCACTGCACGAACGTGACCGCGATGATCCACAGCAGCCCCAGACAGGCCAGTCCCAGCGCGACGACGATCGCGAGCGGCATGCGCACCGGGCGGGTCGATGCGCGCGACGTTGCGTCCCGCGGCCCACCGGGCGCATCGTCCCGGACGATCGTGTCGCTCCAGGCCTCTTTTCGACCTTCTTGATCTTCGGGATTCATCAGCCAGGCCCCTCGTACGCGACGAATTGTCGCCGACCTGGCGCGCTTCACGCGCTTTCGATGAGGGTGCGCACTGTGCCGTTTCGGGACAGTTGCGCCGCAACGTTGCTCAGCGGCGCCCCCGATGCTCCTTCGCCAGCGCGGCCAGCCCCGCGAGCTCGTAGCGCATCAGATCGTCGAGCAACGCGGCCGGGTCGGCATCGAGCGCCGGCAGCACGCGGCCGCGCAGGTGCCTGGGCAGCAGCACCAGCACCGCGCACGGCAGCACCGCGAACGCGAGCGCACGCTGCACGACCGGGTGGTCCGGCGGCAGCCCGATGATCTCGCCGACCAGGCCCAGGATCAGCCGGGCCTTGGGCTGCACGGCACGCTTGATCAGCGCCGGCGCGAGCGGCGACGGCGCGCTCAGCTCCTGGATCAGCACGCGCACCCCCCAGGGGCCCGCGGCCTGCGTCGCGAGCCCGACCAGGTGCCCGATCACGCTGCGCAGCTTGTGCGCCGCATCGGCATCGCTGTCCGCGATCGCCTGCAGTTCGTCCAGGCTGACGATCTGCCGGTGCGCCTCGACCAGCACCGCTTCGTACAAGCCGTCCTTGCCGCCGAAGTGGTAGTTCACCGCGGCCATGTTGACGCCGGCCCGGGCGCACACCTCCTTGCTGGTGGTGCGCGCAAAGCCTTTCTCGGCGTAGACGCGGCCGGCGGTGTCGAGGATGTGACGGCGCGTTTCGGCGCCGTCGGCGCGCAACGCGCGGGTCGTGCCGGCGCGCCGCGCCGTCGTTGTCTTGCGCGATCCGCTCGAGGTTCGGGTGGCCACGATGCCGCAATGTACTTCAAATTTGATTTTGAACTTTACACGGAACCCGCTAGGATGGTTTTGGCGCGCCATGCTCGATCGGGCGTGCCGCCCCAAGCCGAGATCGGACCACGATGAATCGCAAAGCCGCTGCCCTCGCCGTGCTGCTGCTCGTCGCCGTCGGCAGCGCCGCGGCCTGGTGGTGGCATGCGCGCCAGGACAGCGCCGATCCGAGCGAGCTGGTGCTGTACGGCAATGTCGACATCCGTCAGGTCTCGCTCGCCTTCAACGGCAGCGAGCGCATCGCCGAGCTGCGCGTGCGCGAGGGCGATGTCGTGCGCGCCGGGCAGGTGCTGGGGCTGCTCGACACCCGCACGCTGCGCCTGCGCCTCGCGCAGAGCGAGGCCCAGATCGGCGTGCAGGAGCAGGCCTTGCGCAAGCTCAAGAGCGGCAACCGCCCCGAGGAAATCGCGCAGGCGCGCGCGAGCGTGGCCGCGGCGCAGGCCGATGCAGGCAACGCCGAGCAGCAGCTTGCGCGGCTGCGTTCGGTGCACGAGCAGACCGCCGGCCGCGCGGTCAGCCGGCAGGACCTCGATGCCGCACTCGCACAGCAGAAAGTCGCGCGGGCGCAGCTGGCCCGTGCGCGCGACGCCGAGCGCCTCGCGGTGGCCGGTGCACGCGTCGAGGACGTCGCCCAGGCCCAGGCTCAGCTCGAGGTCACGCGCGCCGAGCAGGCGTTGCTGAAGCACCAGCTCGACGAG
>DATCSE010000283.1:0-3316 GCA_036568605.1 Burkholderiaceae bacterium
CGGAAGAGCGCCAGGTTCTGGAACGTGCGGCCGATGCCGAGCGCCGCCATGCGGTGGCGCGGCAGCGCGTGCAGCGGCTGGCCGGCGAAGCGGATCTCGCCGGCGCTGCAGGCCACCAGGCGCGACAGGCAGTTGAACAGCGAGGTCTTGCCCGCGCCGTTGGGCCCGATCAGGCCGCAGATCTGCCCGGGCGCGACGTCGAACGACACGTCGTCGAGCGCGACGACGCCGCCGAAACGCAGCGTGACGCCGCGCACCTCGAGCAGCGCCGCTGGCGCCACAAGCCCGCTCGGTCCACCGAACGTCATCGAGTCTCCTTGGGTGGTGGCCGGTTCTGTTCGCCGGCTTGAATGCGGTCCAGTCTAGGCAGCGCCTGCCTGGCTGCGAATGGCGAGAACGGTGAAGTTCGATTGGCGAAAACGCACGTTGCTTCCGCGCCTGTCAACGCGGATCGCGGTAACGGAACGTCCCCATCGCGCGTGCGACCAGATGGCCGTTCGCGTCCTGCACGCTCGCCTCGCAGAAGCAGAGGGAACGCCCGCCGCCCGTGGCCTGCGCAGTGGCCACGAGGCGGCCTTCGGCCAGCCGCATGAACGACACGTGCATGTCGACCGTCAGCACGTGGCGCTCGAAGCCGACGCGCGACACCGCGGCACTGGCCATCGCGCTGTCGAGCAGGGTCATCACGACGCCGCCGTGCGCGCCGCCGTGGTGGTTCAGCAGCTCGGGCGACAGCGCCACCGAGACGACGGCCTCTCCATCTTCGGCGCGCTCGCGCACCAGGCCCAGGTGGGCATTGAACGGCACGTGCCACTGGAAGCCGTTGTTCACCGCAGCGTCCATCAGCTCGCCTCCTTCACCATGCCGCGCGCGATCACCACCTGCTGGATCTGGCTCGTGCCCTCGTAGATGCGGAACAGCCGCACGTCGCGGTAGAAGCGCTCGATGCCGTGGTCGGCCATGTAGCCGGCGCCGCCGTGGACCTGGACCGCGCGGTCGGCGACGCGGCCCACCATCTCGGAGGCGTAGTACTTGCAGCAAGCGGCTTCGATGCCGACGTCGTCGCCGGCGTCGCGCCGGCGCGCAGCGTCGAGCACCATCGAACGCGCCGCGTAGAGCACGGTGCGGCTGTCGGCCAGCATCGCCTGCACGAGCTGGAACTCGGCGATGGGCTGGCCGAACTGCCGGCGCTCCATCGCGTAGCGCAGCGTGTCGCGCAGCAGCCGCTCGGCCACGCCGACGCACACCGCCGCGATGTGGATGCGGCCCTTGTCCAGCACCTTCATCGCCGTCTTGAAGCCGCGTCCCTCGATGCCGCCGATGAGGTTCTCGGCCGGCACGCACACGTCGTCGAACGTCACGTCGCAGGTGTGCGCGCCCTTCTGCCCCATCTTGCGGTCGCGCTTGCCGAGCGTGATGCCCGGCGAGTGCGCATCGACGATGAAGGCGCTGATGCCGCCGGCGCGCTTGTCGTCCGGGTTGGTGCGCGCCATCAGCGTGAACACGCCGGCCTGCGGCGCATTGGTGATGAAACGCTTGCTGCCGTTGACGACGTAGTGATCGCCCTGGCGGCGCGCGCTGGTGCGCAGCGAGGCCGCGTCGGACCCTGCATCGGGCTCGGTCAGGGCGAAGCTCGCGATCAGCTCGCCGCTGGCGAGCCGCGGCAGCCAGCGCTCCTTCTGCGCCGGCGTGCCGTCCATCACGATGCCCTGCGAGCCGATGCCGACCGTGGTGCCGATCAGCGAGCGGAACGCGGGCGAGGTCTGGCACAGCTCGAACATCACCAGCGCCTCTTCCTCCATCGTGAGGCCGAGGCCGCCAAAGCCTTCCGGGATGGTGAGGCCGAACAGCCCCATCTCGCGCAGGCCCTGCACGATGGCGGCCGGGATCTCGTCGCTCTCGGCGACCACGTCTTCAGCCGGCACGAGCTTCTCGCGCACGAAGCGGCGCACGCTGTCGAGCAGCCCGGTCATCACCTCGGGGTCACGGATCATCGCGTCGTCTCCTCGTGCTGGCGCGGCGGAAATCGTTCTAGCAGCTCGCGCTTCAGGACCTTGCCGCTCGCCGTCATCGGCAGCTGCTCCACCGGCAGCACGAGCGCCGGCCGCTTGTAGGGGGCGAGGTGTTCGCGCAGGTGCGCCTGCAGCGCGGCCTCGTCGAGCGTCACGCCGGACCGCAGCTCGACGTAGGCGATCACCTGCTCGTTGCCGTCGGCTTCGCGCCGGCCGACAACGGCCGAGCGCTGGATCTGCGGCCACGCGTTGAGCGCGGCCTCGACCTCGGCCGGGTACACATTGAAGCCCGAGCGCACGATCATCTCCTTCAGCCGGCCGACGACGAAGAGCGCGCCGTCGGCACCGAGCTCGCCGAGGTCGCCGCTGGCGTACCAGCCGCCGGGCTTCATCGCCGCCCGCGTGGCCTCGGGGTCACGGAAGTACCCGGGGGTCAGGCCCGTGCCGCGCAGCCAGATCTCGCCGCGCTGGCCGGCTGCCAGGTCGTGGCCTTCGGCATCGACGATGCGCAGCTCGGCGCCTTCGACGACGTAGCCGGCGGAGGTGTCGTCGCGCCGCTCGCTGAAGCGCGTCAGCGCCACCGAGCCGGCGTATTCCGACAGGCCGTAGCCGTGGTGCAGCGGCTGGCCGAAACGCGCTTCGACGCTTTGCTTCAACGTCAGGTCGAGCGGGCCGGCGCCGGTGTAGAGGTAGCGCAGCTGCGGGCACGCTGGCAGGGCCACGCCCTTCGCGTCCAGGTGCGCGAGCAGGCGCGAGAACAAGGTCGGCGGTCCCTGCAGCGTGGTGAGCCGGTGATGGGCGAGCGCGTCCAGCACGTCGTCGGGCGAAAACGCGTGGCGCAGCAGCAGTTGGGCGCCGGCGTGCAGCGATGCGGCCAGCACGGTGGCCAGGCCGAAGACGTGCGTCATCGGCAGGTAGGCGTAGGCGCGGTCGTCGGGCCCGAGGTCGCGTGATTGCGCCGAGACGCGCGCGAAGTGCAGCAGCCCGGCGTGCGTGACCAGCACACCCTTGGGCGTGCCCGTGGTGCCGGACGTGAAGATGATGGCGACGATGCCTTGCGCCGCGGGGTCGGTCTCGGCGATGGCTTCGGCGCGCACCGCGCTGCGCGAGAGCCCTTCCAGCGCCGATGGCCGCAGGCCCGCGAAGCGCGCCGCATGGCGCGCCGCCGCCTCGGACACGCCATGCGTGAAGTAGACGACGCGGGCATCGGCCTTGCGGTCGAACGCGGCGACCTCGCCTTCGGCCATGCGCGCGTTGACGCCGCACGACCACGCGCCGACGCGGCTGCAGGCGAGGATGAGCGC
>DATCSE010000284.1:0-2646 GCA_036568605.1 Burkholderiaceae bacterium
GCGTGATGTTCTTGCCCATCAGCTCGAACAGCGGCTTGATCCGGCCGAATGCCGCTTCGGGACCACCGACCATGATGGTCAGGCTGGCCGCCTTCGCGCCGACCTCGCCGCCGGAGACCGGTGCGTCGAGGTAGTCGCAGCCCAGCGCGTTGATCTTCTTCGCGAACTCCTTGGTCTCGATCGGCGAGATCGAGCTCATGTCGACGACCGTCTTGCCTTTGCTCAACCCGGCCGCGACACCATCCTCGGCGAACAGCACCTTCGCCACGTCGGGCGTGTCGGGCACCATCACGATGACCACGTCGGCACGCTCGGCCACGCCCTTCGAGCTCGTGCAGATCGTTGCGCCACTTTCGGAGATCTCGGGCGGCACCCTGCCGACCGTGTGAACGAACAGCTGGTGACCGGCCTTGATCAGGTGGCCTGCCATCGGCGCGCCCATGATGCCCAGGCCGATGAAGCCGATCTTCTGCGGTTGCGTCGTCATTCGCTTGTCTCTTTCTCTGTCGTCGTCGATGTCGATGTCGTTCAGCGCCTGGCGCTCTTGAACCAGCCCAGGCCGGCCTCGGTCGTCGTCGCCGGCTTGTATTCGCAGCCGACCCAGCCGGCATAACCGATACGGTCCAGCGCCGCGAACACGTTGCCGTAGTGGATCTCGCCCGTGCCGGGCTCGTGCCGGCCGGGGTTGTCGGCGAGCTGCACGTGGGCGATGCGCGCGAGATTCTTCTCCAGCGTCGCGATCAGCTCGCCTTCCATGCGTTGCGCGTGGTAGATGTCGTACTGCAGGTACAGGTTGTCCGAGCCGACCTCGTCGCGGATGGACAAGGCCTGCGCGGTGCGGTTCAGGTAGAAGCCGGGGATGTCAAAGGTGTTGATCGGCTCGATCAGCAACTTGATCCCGGCCTTCTTCAGCTCGCCGGCCGCATGGCGCAGGTTGTCGACGAAGGTCTGGCGCAGCAGATGCTCGGCCACGCCTGGCGCCTTGCCCGCGAGGCAGTTGACCTGCGCGACGCCCAGCGCCTTCGCGTACTCGATCGCGGCGCCGACCCCGTCGCGGAACTCGGCGACCCGGTCCGGCAGGCAGGCGATGCCGCGCTCACCCGCATCCCAGTTCCCGGCCGGCAAGTTGTGCAGCACGAGCTTGAGCTGATGGGTCGCGAGCCGGTCCTTCAGGTCGCCGATCGAATACGGATACGGGAACAGAAACTCCACCGCGTCGAAGCCGGCGCGCGCGGCGCGCTCGAAGCGGTCGAGGAACGGCACCTCGGTGAAGAGCATGGTCAGGTTGGCGGCGAAACGGGGCATCGTCAGTTCTCCTTCCACTTGTATTCCTCCCTCTCCAAGGGCCACGAAAGGGCCCCTTCGTGGCCCTTGGAGAGGGTCGGGGTGAGGGCCAACGAGAGTGGTCCGCGTTGACCCCTCACCCTAGCCCTCTCCCCAGAGGGGAGAGGGAACTCATCAGTCCAGCAGCCCGATCGCGGTCGGCGCATCCTTCGCGTCGATCGCCAGCTCCTCGAACTCGTTGACCGCATCGATCTCGGTGCCCATCGCGATGTTGGTCACGCGCTCGAGCATCACCTCGATCACGACCGGCACCTGGAACTCGGCCATCCACTTCTCGGCCTGGCGGATCGCCGGCGCGATCTCTTCCTGCTTGTGCACGCGGATCGCCTTGCAGCCCAGGCCCTCGACGACCGTGACGTGGTCGACGCCGTAGCCCTGGGTCTGCGGCGCGTTGATGTTCTCGAAGCCCAGCTGCACGCAGTAGTCCATGTCGAAGCCGCGCTGCGCCTGGCGGATCAGCCCCAGGTAGCTGTTGTTGACCACCATGTGGATGTACGGCAACTTGAACTGCGCGCCGACCGCGAGCTCCTCGATCAGGAACTGGAAGTCGTAATCGCCCGACAGCGCGACGATGCGCCGCGTCGGATCGGCCGCGCGCACGCCCAGCGCGGCGGGAATGGTCCAGCCCAGCGGGCCGGCCTGCCCGCAGTTGATCCACTGGCGCGGGCCGAACACATGCAGGAACTGCGCGCCCGCGATCTGCGACAACCCGATCGTCGACACGTAGGTCGTGCCGCGCTCGAAGTTGTTGTTCATGCACTGGTAGACGCGCTGCGGCTTCATCGGCACCGCGTCGAAGTTGGTCTTGCGCAGCAGCGTGCGCTTGCGCTCGCGGCACTGCGCGACCCACTCGGCGCGGTCCCTCAGCTTGCCGGCCGCCTTCAGCTCGCGCGCGACCTCGACGAACAGCTCGAGCGCCGCCTTCGCATCCGAGACGATGCCGTAGTCGGGGTTGAACACGCGGCCGATCTGGGTGGGCTCGATGTCCACGTGCACGAACTTGCGGCCCTTGGTGTAGACCTCGATCGAGCCGGTGTGCCGGTTCGCCCAGCGGTTGCCGATCCCCAGCACGAAGTCGCTCGCGAGCATCGTCGCGTTGCCGTAACGGTGCGAGGTCTGCAGCCCGCACATGCCGGCCATCAGCGGGTGGTCGTCGGGGATCGTCCCCCAGCCCATCAGCGTCGGGATCACCGGCGTGTCGGTCAGCTCGGCGAACTCCTGCAGCAGCGCGCTCGCATCGGCGTTGATCACGCCGCCGCCCGAGACGATCAGCGGGCGCTCGGCCGCCTGCAGCATCGCAAT
>DATCSE010000285.1:0-8395 GCA_036568605.1 Burkholderiaceae bacterium
AGCAGGTCGTGCTGAACCTGCTGAAGAACGCCGCCGAGGCCATCGACAGCGCGAAGCTGCCGCCCGAGCGGCGCAGCATCGAGCTGCGCGTCGTGCCGCGCCACACGCCCGACGAAGGCGGCGTGATCGAGTTCAGCGTCAACGACAAGGGGCCCGGCCTGAAGGAGGACGTCCTCAACCGGCTCTACGAGGCGTTCTTTTCGACGAAAGTGGAAGGAATGGGCATCGGGCTGTCGCTGTGCCGCTCCATCATCGAGTCGCACCGGGGCCGGATCCGTGCGCAGAACCTCTACAATGGCAGCACGGTGGTGGGGTGCAGTTTCTCGTTCACCCTGCCGGTCGAGACAACGCAACGGGTCGATTCGGCCAGCGCGCTCAGCACGCTGGAGGCGGACTCGGCATCGGATGCGGACGGCAACGAATAGCTGAAGTGCGAAGCACGGAGTTTTGCGTCAATGAGCCTGATCCCCAAGAAAGGTACCGTCTACGTCGTCGACGATGACGAGGCGGTCCGCGATTCGCTGCAGTGGTTGCTCGAGGGCAAGGACTACCGCGTCAAGTGCTTCGATTCCGCCGAATCCTTCCTGTCGCGCTTCGATCCGCGCGAGGTGGCCTGCGTCATCGCCGACATCCGCATGGACGGCATGAGCGGCCTGGAGCTGCAGGATCGCCTGCTCGAGCGCAAGAGCCCGCTGCCCATCGTCTTCGTGACGGGCCACGGCGACGTGCCGATGGCGGTGTCCACGATGAAGAAGGGCGCGATGGACTTCATCGAGAAGCCGTTCAAGGAGGACGATCTCGTCTCGCTTGTGGAGCGCATGCTCGACCAGGCCCGCTCCGCGTTCTCGCAGCACCAGGAACAGGCCAGCCGCGACGCGCTGCTGTCGCGCCTGACCACGCGCGAGGCCCAGGTGCTGGAGCGCATCGTCGCCGGCCGCCTCAACAAGCAGATCGCCGACGACCTGGGCATCAGCATCAAGACGGTCGAGGCGCACCGCGCCAACATCATGGAAAAGCTCAACGCCAACACGGTCGCCGATCTGCTGAAGATCGCGCTCGGGGCCCAGGCCAAGGCTTGAGCGACCCCGCACCGGAAGGGCCGCCCGCAGCGGCCCTTTCGCTTTTTGGCACAGGACGAACACGCATGACCACCGCCCAGCTGATCGACGGCACCGCCCTTTCGAAGAAGATCCGCGCCGAAGTCGCGCAGCGCGCCGCGGCCTTGACCGCGCGCGGCGCCAAGCCCGGTCTCGCGGTCGTGCTGGTCGGCGACGATCCGGCCTCGCAGGTCTACGTGCGCAACAAGATCAAGGCCTGCGAGGAGGCCGGACTGCACTCGATCTTGGAGAAGTACGACGCCAGCCTCACCGAGGCCGAGCTGCTGGCGCGCATCGCGGCGCTGAACGCCGATCCGGCCGTGCACGGCATCCTGGTGCAGATGCCGCTGCCCAAGCAGATCAACCCGCACAAGGTGATCGAGGCGATCGCCACGAGCAAGGATGTCGACGGCTACTCGGTGCTCAGCGCCGGCGAGCTGATGGCCGGCCTCCCCGGTTTCCGCCCGTGCACGCCGTACGGCTGCATGAAGCTGATCGAGAGCACCGGCACCGAGATCCGCGGCAAGCATGCGGTCGTGATCGGACGCAGCAACACAGTCGGCAAGCCGATGGCGCTGCTGCTCTTGCAAGCGAACGCCACCGTCACCATCTGCCACAGCGCTACGAAGAATCTTGCTGGGTACACGCGCGACGCCGACGTCGTCGTCGCCGCCGTCGGAAGACGCGACACGTTGACGGCCGACATGGTGAAGCCCGGCGCGATCGTGATCGACGTCGGCATGAACCGCAACGATGCCGGCAAGCTGTGCGGCGATGTCGATTTCGCCGGCGTGTCGCAGGTGGCCGGCTGGATCACGCCAGTGCCGGGCGGCGTCGGCCCGATGACGATCACGATGTTGCTCGTCAACACGGTTGAAGCGGCGGAGCGCTCGCTGGGCTCGCGATGACGATGGGTTGACGAACAGACCTGAGGACGATGAATGACGGCGGCTGCTGAACGACCAGAACTTTCCCCATCGAACCCGCTGCTCGAAGCGGGCGCCCTGCCTCGCTATGCCGACATCCGCCCCGAGCACATCGCCCCCGCGATCGACTCGCTGATCGCGCAGGCCGACGCCGCGCTCGAACGCGCCGTCGATCCGCAGACGCCGGCCGACTACGACACGTTGTCCGCCACGCTCGATGTCGCCACCGAGCGCCTGGGCCGCGCCTGGGGCACGGTGAACCACCTGAACGCGGTCGCCGACACGCCGGCGCTGCGCGCCGCCTACACGGCCGCGCTGCCCAAGGTCATCGCCTTCCACACCCGGCGCGGTGCCGACGAGCGGCTGTACGCGAAGTACAAGGCCGTCGCCGCGAACCCGGCGTCGTCCACCTTGAGCGCGCCGCGGCGCAAGGCGCTGGACAACGAGCTGCGCGACTTCCGTCTCTCGGGTGCCGAGCTGCACGGTGCCGCGAAGCAGCGCCATGCGCAGATCCAGGACCGGCTCGCCGAGCTCGGCCGCATGTTCTCCGAGCACGTGCTGGACGCGACCGATGCCTATGCGTACTACGCGGGCGACGCCGAGATCACCGGCGTGCCCGGCGACGTGCTGCAAGCCGCCCGCGAGGCCGCCCGCGCCGAAGGCCGCGACGGCTACAAGCTGACCTTGCAGATGCCGTGTTACCAGCCGGTGCTGCAGCACGCGCACGATCGCGCGCTGCGCGAGCGCCTGTACACCGCGTACGTGACGCGGGCGAGCGAGTTCGGCCCGGCCGCGCTCGACAACAGCGCGGTCATCCGCGAGCTGCTCGAGCTGCGCCGCGAGGAAGCGGCGCTGCTCGGCTATGCAAGCCCGGCCGAGCTGTCGCTGGTGACCAAGATGGCCGAGTCGCCGGCGCAGGTGATCGCGTTCCTGCGCGACCTCGCGACGCGCGCCGGGCCCGGCGCCGAGCGCGACCTGGCCGAGCTGCGCGAGTTCGCGCGCACCGAGCTCAACCTGCCCGACCTGCAGGCCTGGGACGCCGCGTACGCGAGCGAACGCCTGAAGGAAAAGCGTTACGCGTTCAGCGACCAGGAGGTCAAGCAGTACTTCACCGCCGACAAGGTGCTGGCCGGCCTGTTCCACATCATCGAGACGGTGTTCGAGGTGCGCATCCATCGCGACAGCGCGCCGGCCTGGCATCCCAGCGTCGCGTTCTACCGGATCGAGCGCCCCGCGGCCGAGGCGCACGACGGCGCGCCCACGGTGCTCGGCCACTTCTACCTGGACCTGCATGCGCGCGCCGGCAAGCAGAGCGGCGCATGGATGGACAGCGTGCGCAACCGCTGGCGGCGCCCCGAGGGCGCACTGCAGACGCCGGTGGCCAACATCATCTGCAACTTCGCGGCGCCGGCCGTCGTCGACGGCCGCGAGCGACCGGCCCTGCTGACGCACGACGACGTGGTCACGCTGTTCCACGAGTTCGGCCACGGGCTGCAGCACATGCTGACGCGCATCGACGACCTCGGCGTCTCCGGAATCTCCGGCGTCGAATGGGATGCGGTCGAGCTGCCCAGCCAGTTCATGGAGAACTTCTGCTGGGAGTGGGATGTCCTGAAGCGCCTGACCGCGCACGTGGACACCGGCGAGCCGCTGCCGCGCATGCTGTTCGACCGCATGCTCGCGGCGAAGAACTTCCACAGCGGGTTGCAGATGCTGCGCCAGGTCGAATTCGCGCTGACCGACATGCTGCTGCACACCGAGGCCGACGCGCCGCAGCGCGTGGCGCAGATCGTCGAGACCGTGCGCGACGAAGTCGCGCTGCTGAAGCCGCCGCCGTTCAACCGTGCGCTGCACACGTTCTCGCACATCTTCGACGGCGGCTATGCGGCCGGCTACTACAGCTACAAGTGGGCCGAGGTGCTGTCGGCCGACGCGTGGAGCGCGTTCGAGGAGGCGCCGGGCGGCGCGTTCGATGTCGCGACCGGCCGGCGCTACCGCGAGAACGTGCTCGAGACCGGTGGCAGCCGCGCGACGTTGGAAGGTTTCAAGGCGTTTCGAGGACGCGAGCCGCGCATCGACGCGCTGTTGCGCCATCAAGGGCTGAGCTGAACGTCGCGTGCGGAAATCACGCTCCGGCGCGGGCACGCGAGGTTGAACGCCACAGTGGCGTGGGGTAGATTTCCATCTCTCCCGACGATGTCAACGAAAGACTCGATGAACCCTGCCCGCCCCACCCGACCGACCGTATTGCTGCCCGTGCTGCTGGCGGTCGCTGCAGTGTTCGCGACCACGCCGCTCTATGCGCAGTACAAGGTCGTAGGCCCGGACGGCAAGGTCACCTACACCGACCGTCCGCCGGCACCGGCCAGCGGCAAGGTCAGCGAGCTCGGTGCACGCGGCGCAGCCGCCGCCGAGTCGATGGTGTTGCCGCTCGAATTGCGCCAGCCGGCCGCACGCTACCCGGTCACGCTGTACGCCAGCACCGGCGCTTGCGACCCGTGCGAATCGGCGCGTCAGCTGCTGCGCCGGCGCGGCATCCCGTACAGCGAGAAGTCGGTGCAGAGCGTCGAGGATGCCGACGCGCTCGAGCGCCTGTCCGGCGGCCGCGATTCGCCGACGCTGAGCATAGGCTCGCAGACGCTGCGCGGCCTCGCGCCCGAGGTCTGGAACTCGTACCTGGACGCGGCCGGCTACCCGCGCGAATCCCGCCTGCCGCCGAACTACCAGTACCAGCCGGCGACGCCGCTGGTCGCACGCGCCACGCCGCGCCCGGCCGAAGCGCCGGCCGCCGCCGAGGAAGCGCCTCGCCAGGCCGGCGCGCCCGCACAGCCGGCGAACAACGGCGGCATCAAGTTCTGATCGTCGAGTCCGCCCGCGCCGCGGGCCCGTGGCCGGCGGCCGCCTCCGCCCGGATCCGCCGCGCGGGGTAGCTGCCGGCCGCGACGGCCGAGCCCATCACCCAGAACAGCGTCCCCGCGCCGATGGCCGAACCGGCCAGGCCGAACATCAGCGGCATCGCAGCCGACGAGAAGCTCAGCGTCATCGAGCGCAGCGCGATCGCCTCGCCGTGGCGATCGTGCGGCGTCAGGTGGTGCAGCGCCGAGAGGATCATCGGCTGCACCGAGCCCAGCGCGAAGCCCAGCACCACCGCGCAGGCGCCCATGGTCCAGGCCGAACGCACCAGCGGGTAGACGCCGAAGACCGCGCCGGTCACCAGCATCGCGGCCGCGAGCACGGTCGCCTCGCGCGCCCGGTGCGCCAGCAGCGGGATCACCAGCCGGATCAGCGAGACCGAGATCGCGAACACGCCCAGCACCATCCCGATCGCCGAGGCGCTGAAGCCGCGTTCGTGGCCGAGGATGGGCACGACGAAGCTGTGCACGTCCCAGCTCGCCGAGACCAGCCAGTTGACCAGCAGCAGCCGGCGCATGCCGGGCACGTGCAGCAGCTCCCACGAGCTGCGTTCGCGCTGCACAGGGGACTGCGGCGGCGGCACTTCGATCGGCACGTGCCGCGCGCACCACAGCGTGGCCAGCGGCAACAGCATCAGCGCGGCGAAGGCGAGGCGAAAGCCGCCGGCATCGATCAGCGTGCCGGCCAGCACCGGCCCGAGCGCGTTCGACAGCGCCGGCGCGACGCCCAGCCAGCTGAACACGCGCTTGCGCTCGGTCGCATCGCGCGCACTGCGCCCGGCGGTGCGCTGGATCGCGATCAGACCGTAGTTAGCGCCGCCGCCGGTCAGCATCGCCGCGACGCACAGCACGGCGAAGTCGCCCTGGGTGGTCCAGCGCGGCATCCAGGTCGACAACACCGCGAGCACCCCGCCGGCGAGCGTGAGCCCGACCGCGACCCGCACCGGGCGGTGGTAGCCGTGGCGATCGGCGAGCCGGCCGGCGTGCAGCGCGAGCACCACCGGCGCCGCCGCGAACAGCCCCATCAGCACGCCCACCGCCCACTCGGCGTGGTGCTGGCGCAGGGCCTGCAGCGGCGCTGCCATGCGCACGCCGGCCATGCAGGAATGCAGGCAGACCTGTCCGGCAATGAGCGCAATCAGCGTCGTGACGAACTGCGAGCGGGTGGGCGCCGCGGCCGCGCCGGGCATGACATTCGAATCGGGGTGGTCTTCAGGGGCGTCAGGCATCGTTCGGTCCGGGGGAAGCCGGCTCGATGGACGGGTCAGCGTCCAGCCCCGGCAGCACGGCCTGCGCACGCGCATCGGGCAAGGCCTCGACCGAGCGCAGCTCGCGCGCCATCACGCGGGTGCGGCGCTCGGCCAGCTCGATCGTGTTGCTCGCCTCGGCGAGCTTCTTCTTCGTCTTGGCGAGCACCTCGCCGAAGTTCGAGAACTCGGTCTTGACGGCGCCCAGCACCTCCCATACCTCGGCCGAACGGCGCTCCAGCGCGAGTGTGCGAAAGCCCATCTGCAGGCTGTGCAGTGTCGCGAGCAGGGTCGTCGGGCCGGCCAGCGTGACATGGTGGTCGCGCTGCAGCGCTTCGACCAGCCCCGGGCGCCGCAGCGCCTCGGCATACAGGCCCTCGGTCGGCACGAACAGGATCGCGAAGTCGGTGGTGTGCGGCGCAGCGACGTACTTCTCGCGTATCGTCTTCGCCTCGGCGCGCAGCCGCTGCTCGACCGCGCGTGCGGCGATTTCGGCGCCGTCCTTGTCGGCGCGGTCCTGCGCGTCCAGCAGCCGCTCGTAGTCCTCGCGCGGGAACTTCGCGTCGATCGGCAGCCACAGCGGCTTGCCGTCGTCGCGCCTGCCCGGCAGCCGCACCGCGAAGTCGACGCGCGCGCCGCTGCCAGGGATGGTCTCGACGTTCGCGCCGTACTGCTCGGGCGTGAACACCTGCTCGAGCAGCGCGGCGAGCTGGGTCTCGCCGAAGGTGCCGCGGGTCTTCACGTTGCTCAGCACGCGGTTCAGCGAACCCACGTCCTTCGCGAGCGACTGCATCTCGCCCAGGCCGCGGTGCACCTGGTCGAGCCGGTCGGCCACCTGCTTGAAGCTCTCGCCCAGCCGCTGCTCCAGCGTCGCATGCAGCTTCTCGTCGACGGTCGCGCGCATCTGCTCGAGCTTCTTCTCGTTGTCGAGCTGGATCGCGGCGAGCTTGCTCTCGACCGCGAGCCGCACCTCGCCCATGCGCTGGTCGTTCGACAGCGTGAGCGCACGCAGTTGCTCGGCCAGCGTCTCGGAGAAGCGCTGCAGCGCGAGCGCCTGGTGCTCGGCGGTGCGGGCCAGCGTCTGATCCTGCGCGCTGCGCGTGCTGTCGGCCTGGCGGGTCAGCTCGGCGGTGGTCGCGCGCAGCGTGTCGGCCAGGCTCTGCTGGGTCGCGCCGAGTTGGCTGCGGAAGCTGTCGATCTGCTCGTTCTGCGTGCGCGCGACGTCGCCCTGCTGCGCCAGCAGCGTCTGCTGGAAGTGCGCGAGCGAGGCGGCGAGTTCCTGGCGCGTCGCGGTCGAGCTGCGCGCGACCTCGTCGCGCAGCTCTTTCTCGAGGCGTTGCGAATCGGCCTGGATCGCGCCGCGCAGCTCGTCGCGCAGCGGCTTGTCGTCGGGTTGTGGGGAGCGTCGCAGCGCGAGCCAGAGGGTCAGCAGCAGCACCAGCCCCAGCAGCAGGGGCACCAGCCAGTCAGGGAACATCCGGCGATTGTCGCAGCCCCGTGGAAACCCCCGACCGATGCAGCCAGCGGCGCTCCGCGCCGTCGAACACCAGCTGCACCAGCAGCGCGAGCACCGCGGCCGGCAGCGCGCCGGCCAGCATCGCGCCGGTGTCGTTGACCGCGAGCCCCGAGACGATGCGTTCGCCGAAGCCGCCGGCGCCGATGAACGCCGCGACCGTCGCGGTGCCGACGTTGATCACCGCGGCGGTCTTCACGCCGGCCAGCAGCATCGGCAGCGCGAGCGGCAGCTGCACGTGGCGCAGCACCTGCGGTCGCGTCATGCCCAGCGAAGCGCCGGCCTGCGCGAGGCCGAGCGAGACGCCGTGCAGCCCGGCATGCGTGTTGCGCACGATGGGCAGCAATGCATAGAGGAACAGCGCAATCACCGCCGGCACGAAGCCGATGCTGCCGACCAGCGCGATCAGGAACGCGAGCAGCGCGAGCGACGGCACGGTTTGCAGCACCGCCACGAGCCCCAGGAGCCACGCGGCCAGGCGCGGCCAGCGCCATGCCGCGATGCCGATCGGCACACCCACCGCCACCGCCGCGGCCAACGAGCCGAACACCAGCAGCAGGTGCTGCAGCGCGAGCCCGGCGAAGTCCGGCGCGAACAGGCGCTGCCAGAAGCCGTTTCGTCCCGAAGGCGCGGCAGCCGACGTTGCCCCTGACGCCGCCGGCATCGCGCCCGATGCGGCGGATGCGCCCGCCGCTGCCCC
>DATCSE010000286.1:0-6809 GCA_036568605.1 Burkholderiaceae bacterium
GCCGCCCCACTTCTGACGCAAATGTGATCTTCCCGTGATCTTCGGCGAGCTTGGCGCGAGGTGCCGTCGCCACAGTCCTCTCCATCGCCAATCGAGGACACCCCATGAACGCCACCGCCCTTGCCGCCGCCGCTGCCGCCGCCCCCGTCGGCTGGGCCGAGCTGCTGCCGCACCGCGCCGCGCTGGTGCGCTTCGCGCAGCGCCGCCTGCTCGACCCGACGCTCGCCGAGGACCTGGTGCACGACGTGTTCGAAGCGGTGCTGTCCGGCCGCGCCGTCTACGCCGGCCGTGCCGCGCTGCGCTCGTGGCTGACCGCGGTGCTGAAGCACAAGATCGTCGACACGGTGCGCCGCAACACCGGCTTCGAGTCGACCCATGACATCGCCGACGACGACGGCGCGCTTGCGATCGAGTGCCCGCAGCCGCGTCCCGACGAGATCGCCGAGCAGCAGCAATTGCTCGCGCGCACGCTGGCGCGCATCGAGGCGCTACCGAGCGGGCTGCGCGACGTGATGCACCTGCGCGTGCTCGACGAGCAGCCGACCGATGCGGTGTGCCGCGCGCTCGGGATCAGCGAGGAGAACCTGTTTGTGCGGCTGCACCGCGCGCGCAAGCAGCTGCTGTCGTGAGCGGCTGGGCGGGTGATCGCGCTGGTTGTGCCCCTCGCGCCCTTCGATCCCGCCGCAGGCGGGACCCTGTGCTGAGGTATCGAAGCATCAGGGCGAACGGGGTTGGCGCACGCTGGCAACGAGCGCGGCCACCGCCGGCGTCATGTTGATGGGCACCAGCTCCAGCGATTCCTGCCCCGCTCCGTAAACCCGGAACAGCTCGTCGGCAAACGCGTGCCCGATGCTGGGCACGCCGCCGAAGTCGATCTCGGCGCGGCGGAACTGTGCCAGTCGGGCACCCACGCGCCGCGCCTGCGCGCGCGACTCCAAGCCCTCGGTCGCCGACGTGATCAGGCGCAGCGGCACGACCGTGCGGCTGAATTCGACGCCGTGCGGATCGCCGTCATGGCTCACGCTGTAGGCTCGCCGCACGCCGTCCAGCGTGCGCGGCGTGTCCAGCGCGAATGCCGCATAGACCGACGTGCCGGCGTGGCGCAACGTGCGCTGCTGCGGGTGCCAGCCGCGCTCGTCCCATGCGCGCTGCTGGAACGCGGCATCGTTCGCATGCAGGTCGAACACGTCCGCGAGCCGCGACGTGAAGAACAGGCCCTCGCCGGTGTGCCGCGCGGGCTGGCTCGTCAGCTTGCCCTTGCTGAGCTCCAGCATCGCCAGCGCCGGGCTCGCGATCGAAAAAGTCTGCGCGACCCGCTCGAACAGCCCGACCCCGTTGTCGGAGACCAGCAGCTGCACCTGGCCGGCGGTCTGGCGCAGCGACACCGTCACATGGGTGCCGCCGCTGTGGCCGATCGCGTTGTTCAGCAGCTCGCAGAACGTGTGCTGGACCAGCCGCAGCACGTTGGGCGGCAGCACGACATACGGCGCGAAGTCCAGCGACCAGGGGATGTCTTCTTCGAGCCCGGCCAGCTCGTAGCACTGCACGACCTGGCGCAGCAGACCCGGCCGCCACGACGGCTTGCGGACGCTGCCCTCGCGCACCAGCCAGTTCAGTTCGACCAGCCGCGCGAGCGTGCGCCGCGCGCTGCGCGGGCTGACGTGGGTCCGCGCGGCGAGTTCGGCATCCAGCGCATGCGGGCGGCGCTGCGCCGCCGCGGTGATCCATCGCGTGATGGATTCCAGGTTCTGCCGCGCCATAGCCGCCACTCCGATTGACCGTCGAGCCGCGAGTGTGGCGTCGGCACCGCCCGCCCGGACGAACGAATAGCGGCGTTTCGGCGGCGCTGTTCCCGGGGCTCGCGGCCTTGACAGGCGCAGCGCACCGGATCGGCGGTCAAGCCGAGTCGTCCAGCGCTTCCTTGACCACGGCCGGCGTCAGCGCCGGCGAGCAGTCCTCGAGGAACCGGTAGGCGTAGCCGCGCAGGTAGTGGCCGCGCCGCACCGCGATGCGGGTCGTGTTGCGCTCGAACAGGTGCGACGCGTCTAGCCGCTTCAAGCCGATGTCGCGCGCCGGGTCGAACGCCATCGCCGCGACGATGCCCACGCCCAGACCGACCTCGACATACGTCTTGATCACGTCGGCGTCCAGCGCCGCCATCACGATGTCGGGCACCAGGCCGGCCTGCGCGAACGTCGCGTCGATGCGTGGCCGGCCGGTGTAGCCCTCGTGGTAGGTGATCAGCGGGTACTCGGCCAGCGTCTCGAGCGTCAGCGGGCCCGGCAGCGACGCGAGCGGGTGCTCGTCGGGCACGACGACCGCGTGGTGCCATTCGTAGAACGGGAAGCTGACGAAGGGCGACACGGCGGCCGGGTTCGTGTCCAGCGATTCGGTCGCGATGCCGATGTCGGCCTCGCCGGACTGCAGCAGCGCGACGATCTCGGCCGGCCCGGCCTGGTGCAGCACCAGGTGCACCTTCGGGTACGCCGCCTTGAAGCGCCGCACGACCTGCGGCAGTGCGTAGCGCGCCTGCGTGTGCGTGGTCGCGATCGTCAGGCTGCCCTCGTCGCGGTTCGCGAACTGCTCGGCCAGCCGCTTGATGTTCTTCGCATCGATCAGCATGCGCTCGACGATGCCCACCAGCTCCTTGCCCGGCTCGGTCAGCCCGGTCAGGCGCTTGCCCTTGCGCACGAACAGCTCGATGCCGAGCTCGTCTTCCAGGTCGAGGATGTGCTTGCTGACGCCCGACTGCGAGGTGTACAGCGCGTTCGCGACCTCGGTCAGGTTGAAGTTGCGCTGGACCGCCTCGCGGATGATGCGCAGTTGCTGGAAGTTCATCGACGTACTGCCGCTTGTGGAGGTGTTGTTGTTGTCGTCGTGGCGTGCGATCAGGCCGCGACCGCTTCCTCGAACACGCTGAGCCGCTGCGGCACCAGCCACACCAGCTGATCGGTTTGCAGCGCCAGCGCATCGGTGCGTTCGCGAGCGAGCTCCACTTCGTAGTGCTGACCGTCGTGCGCGCCGGTCAGCTCGACCCGGCTCGCCGCGCCGAAGCTCAGCACGCGGCTGACCTTCGCCGCGATGCCGCTGGCCACCGGCTGCAGCGCGATGCCGAGCTCGTGCGGCCGCGCGAAGCCGAAGGCGCTCGCGCCCTGCGTCAGCCCTTCGGCGCCGTGCGGCAAGGTCTGCGCGCCGACGCGCAGGTGCGCGCCGTCGACATGCCCGCTGAAGCGGTTCACAGCGCCGAGGAAACCGTAGACGAACGGCGTCGCCGGGCGCTCGTAGACCTCGGTCGGCGAGCCGACCTGCTCGACCCGGCCATGGTCCATCAGCACCACGCGGTCGGCCACTTCGAGCGCCTCTTCCTGGTCGTGCGTGACGAAGAGGCTGGTGATGTGCAGCTCGTCGTGCAGCCGGCGCAGCCAGCGGCGCAGCTCCTTGCGAACCTTCGCGTCCAGCGCGCCGAACGGCTCGTCCAGCAGCAGCACGCGCGGCTCGACCGCGAGCGCCCGCGCGAGCGCGATGCGCTGGCGTTGCCCGCCCGAGAGCTGCGGCGGAAAGCGATCGGCCAGCCAATCGAGCTGCACCAGGTTCAACAGCTCATGGACCTTGCGCTTGATCTCGACCTCGCTGGGACGCAGCTTGCGGGGCTTCACGCGCAGCCCGAACGCGACGTTGTCGAACACCGTCATGTGGCGGAACAGCGCGTAGTGCTGGAACACGAAGCCGACCTGGCGCTCGCGCACGTGGGTGTCCGACGCGTCCTCGCCGTCGAGCAGCACCTGGCCGCGGTCCGCGGTCTCGAGGCCGGCGATGATGCGCAGCAGCGTGGTCTTGCCGCAGCCCGACGGGCCGAGCAGCGCGACCAGTTCGCCGGTCGGGAAGTCCAGCGTCACGTCGCCGAGCGCGGTGAAGTTGCCGAAGGACTTGTGGATGTTGCGGACCTGGATGCTCATCTCTGCCTCACCGATTCGAATCACGCGTCGCGCTGCGCTTGCGCCTGGCGCCACTCGACGAACGTCTTCAGCCCCAGCGTGACCAATGCCAGCAGCGCGAGCAGCGACGCGACCGCGAACGCCGCCGCGAACTGGTATTCGTTGTAGAGGATCTCGACGTGCAGCGGCAGCGTGTTGGTCAGCCCGCGGATGTGCCCCGAGACCACCGAGACCGCGCCGAACTCGCCCATCGCGCGTGCGTTGCACAGGATGACGCCGTACAGCAGGCCCCACTTGACGTTCGGCAGCGTGACGTGCCAGAAGGTCTGCCAGCCGGAGGCGCCGAGCACCGTCGCGGCTTCTTCCTCTTCGCGGCCCTGGGCTTCCATCAGCGGGATCAGCTCGCGCGCGACGAACGGGAAGGTCACGAACACGGTCGCGAGCACGATGCCGGGCACCGCGAACACGATCTTCAGGTCGTGTGCCTGCAGCCACGGGCCGAACCAGCCCTGCGCGCCGAACATGAGCACGTAGATCAGGCCGGCGACCACCGGCGACACCGAGAACGGCAGATCGATCAGCGTGATCAGCAGCTGCTTGCCGCGGAAATCGAACTTCGTGACGCCCCACGCGGCGAACACGCCGAACACCAGGTTCAGCGGCACCGCGATCGCCGCGGCGGTCAACGTCAGCGTCAGCGCCGACAGCGCATCGGGCTCGAGCAGCGCCGCGAGGTACACCGAGAAGCCCTTGCGCAAGGCCTCGGCGAACACCGCGACCAGCGGCAGCAGCAGGAACAGCGCGAAGAAGCCCAGGCCCAGCGTCAGGATGGTCCACTTGACCCACAGCTGCTCGCGCGTCGCCGGGTTGGACTCGAAACGATGCGAGTCGCCGAAGATCTTCGGCGCGCCCAGCGCCGCCGCTGCCCCGCTCATCGCTTCGCTCCCGCGCCGACGCCGCGCGACCGCGCGCTCCACGCCTGCAAGCCGTTGATGCCCAGCAGCAGCACGAACGAGATCACCAGCATCACCGCGGCGACCGCGGTCGCGCCGGCGTAGTCGTACTGCTCGAGCTTCGTGATGATCATCAGCGGCGTGATCTCCGAAACCATCGGCAGGTTGCCGGCGATGAAGATCACCGAGCCGTACTCGCCGACCGCGCGCGCGAACGCCAGCGCGAAGCCGGTCAGCAGCGCCGGCGTCAGGATGGGCAGCACGACGTGGCGCACCGTCTGCCAGCGCCGCGCGCCCAGGCTCGCAGCGGCTTCTTCGAGTTCGGTGTCGAGGTCCTCGAGCACCGGTTGCACGGTGCGCACGACGAACGGCAGGCCGATGAAGGTCAGCGCGACCAGCACGCCCAACGGCGTGAACGCGACCTTGACGCCCAGCGGCTCCAGCAGCGATCCTAGCCAGCCGTTCTTCGCATACAGCGCGGTCAGCGCGATGCCGGCCACCGCGGTCGGCAGCGCGAACGGCAGGTCGATCAGCGCATCGACCAGCCGCTTGCCGGGGAACGAATACCGCACCAGCGACCACGCGAGCAGCAGCCCGAACACCGAGTTGATCGCGGCGGCGAGCAGCGAGGCGCCGAAGCTCAAGCGGTACGACGCGAGCACGCGCGGCGCCGTCACCGCGTTCCAGAACGCCTCGACACCCAGCGTCGAGCTCTTCAGGAACACCGCCGACAGCGGGATCAGCACCAGCAGCGACAAATAGACGATCGTGTAGCCCAGCGACAGGCCGAAGCCCGGCAGCACACGGCGCGGCTTGCGCCGGGGCTGCGCGGTCTGCGGCTGGATGGGATGGGTGAGCACGGCACTCATGGGACCGCGGAGATTAGAGGCCCATCTTCGGAACCGGAAGAACTGATTCAGAATTTCCTTATCCGTGGAATTGAAATCGACAAATCAGATAAGGGGCCATCGGGCTGGCACGGCACACTGCGGGCCGACGCCATGAATCCGGACGACGACCCCCGCGACGCGCGGGCGGCAGCCACGCCTGCTGTTGCGGAGCGGCCGGCGCCGCCGCTGCTGCTCGCCTGCCTGTGTGCCCAGTGGTGCGGCACCTGCCGCGACTACGCGCCGCTGCTGGCCGGGCTCGGCCGCGGCGCGCTCGGCCCGCAGCTGCACACGCGCTGGATCGACATCGAGGACGAAGCCGAGCTGGTCGACGGCATCGACGTCGAGAACTTCCCGACGCTGCTGATCGCGCGCGGCGAGCGCGTGCTGTTCTATGGCACCGTGCTGCCGCATGCGGCGACGCTGCAGCGGCTGGCCGAAACGGCGCTGGCCAACGAGCTGGCGCTGCCGAGCTTCGATGACGACGACACCGCGGCCGCGGTGCACGCGCTCGCGCGGCGGCTCGCGCGCGAAGCCGGCGCGGCAACGTCGGCCGACGCGTGAGCGGCCGTCTTCCGGCCGCCGATCGCAGCAGTTTTTTCCAAGCCGCGCGGGCACGCGACTCGTAGGCTACGTCCATCGTGGACTCGCCGACGACACCATGGCCACCCGACTCGCATCGCCTTCCTCTTCTCCCTTCCCGCATAGTCTCCGGCAGCAGCACGCCGATACCTTGCATCGCCTGCACGCGAACGGCGCGAAGCCGCTGGTGCTCGTCAACGCGTGGGATGCGGCCAGTGCGCGGCTGCTCGAGCGCGCCGGCTCCAGCGTGATCGCGACCACCAGCGCCGGCATGGCCTGGTCGCTCGGTCATGCCGACGGCGAGCAGTTGCCCGGCGACGAGCTGGTCGCGGCCTGCGCGCGCATCTGCCGGGTCGCCGGCGGGCGCTTGCCGGTCAGCGTCGACATCGAACGCGGCTACGGGCGCGACGCCGACGAAGTGTGCGCGCTGGTGCGCACGCTGATCGGGCTGG
>DATCSE010000287.1:0-9033 GCA_036568605.1 Burkholderiaceae bacterium
GTCGCGGGCGTCGCTGCGTCGGCCCGCGCGACGCCGGCGCTGCCGAGGCCACCGACCAGCGCCGCGGCGGCAGCGGCGAGCAGGCGCAGCAGGCCGCGTCGCATCAGAACTTCGTCCGCCGCAGCACCCACCACGGCGCCATCGACGAATCGAGGTGGCTCTTCAGCACCATTTCCTGCAGGATCGCCACGGCGCAATGCAGGCGCGCGACATACGCGAACAGCGGAAACGCCGGCAGCCAGACGAAGTAGCGCAGGTCCTGCAGGGGCCGCTCCGAGACGATCAGCACATACAGCGCGTAGTACAGCACCAGCGAGATCAGGTACCCGAGGTAGACGAACGCGAGGATGCCGAGGATCGCACCGAGCGGCAGCACCGCGAGCAGCGCTATCGTGTAGAACACCAGCACGAACGGCATCACGACCTGCAGGAACAAGCCGTTGATCAGCACGTAGAAGAAGTTGCGCCAGCCGAGCAGGCCCGGCCGCAGGTTGTAGCGGAACTTGCGGACGAACAGGTAGAACAGGTCGCCCTCCCAGCGCAGCCGCTGTTTGAAGAACTGCCGGAACGTCGTCGGCGCGTCGGTGTGGCCCACCGAATGCGGCTCGAACGTGATGCGCATGCCCGGGTGGCGGCCGAAGTACTGCTTCAGGCGCAGCGTGATGTCCAGGTCTTCGGCGGTTCCCGCATCCCAGCCGCCGATGTGGCGCACCAGCGAGGCGCGGAACACGCCGAACGCGCCCGAGATGTTGTTGACGAGGTTGAACTCCGAGAGCCCGGTCTTGCCGGCGCCGATCGACAGCATGTACTCGAGCGCCTGCAGCCGCGCCGCGATGCTGGCATCGGCGTTGCGCACGCGGATGCAGCCGGCGACGCCGACCACGTTCGGGTCGTCGAAGTGGCGCGTCGCGCGGCCGACCATGTCGTTGTCGAACGAGGTATCGCCGTCCAGCGACATCAGCACCTCGCCGGTCGCGATCGACAAGCCCGCGTTCAGCGAGGAGACGCGCCCGCCGCGCTGCCACTTCGGCAGCACGATCAGGCGCCGCGCCGGCAGTTGCGCGATCTCGGCGGCGCAGCCCTGCGCGGCGCGCAAGGTCTCGGCGTTCTGCACCGCGCCGTCGATCACGGCGATGATCTCGATCGTGCCCGGATAGACCTGGTGCGCCAGCGAGCGCATCGTCTTTTCGACGTCGCGCCCTTCGGAATAGCAGGTGACGATGCACGACACCGACGGATAGCGCTCGCGCTGCCGGTGCGGGCGCCACTGCCGCAGCCCATAGCGGATGATGCCGGCGACGACCAGCAGGTACATCGGCAGCTCGATCAGCAGCACGAACGGGAAGAACTTCAGCGCGACGTCGACCCAGCTCTGCTGCTGGGTCGACGCGACCAGCGAGCCGAAAGCCCAGATCGCGTCGCTGAAGATGCTCATTCGACTACCCTCACCCCAACCCTCTCCCGCAAGCGGGAGAGGGAGCAAGCCGATGTCATCGTCTCCCTCTCCCGCTTGCGGGAGAGGGCCAGGGGTGAGGGGAAGGTGTTCATACCGCCCGCCGCTCCTGCAGCCGCGCCATCAGCGCGTCGATGCGCTCGCCGGGTTGGACCTGCTTGGGCGCGGAGACGCCATCGACGTGCAGCACGATGTGCGGCCGCTCGGCGAGCGCGGCAGCGGCCACCGCCTTCACGAGCCGGTCGCGGAAGCCGTCGATCGACGCGTACGGCAGGAACAGCCACAGCCGCTCTTCCGAGGTGCGGCTCGCGACGTCGGAGGTGCGCAGCAGCTCGCGCAGCCGGCGCGCGAACTCGTCGAGCATCAGGTAGGCGCGCTGCGAGCCATGCGCCTCGACCAGCTGGCCCACGTTGTCGAGCTCGACCATCACGATCGCGAACGCGAACTCGGGGTGGCGCTGCTGCGTCGTCAGCGCCCAATCGGCGAGACCCTTGAACTGGTCGAGCGGCGCGAAGCCGACGCCTTCCAGCGCTGCATAGGTGTCGGCGATCTGCCCGGCGCGCAGCGCGGCCCGGCCGCGCAGCGACAGCCGCAAGGTCGAGACCTCGCGAACCGCAAGCTGGCCGGGATCCGCCTGGTTGCCGCAGTCGAGGCAGCGCGCCTGCACCGCGGCCTCGACGAACGCGTGGTGACAGCTCGCGCAGGTGTACTGGGTCAGCGGCCGGTCGTAGTCCACGCCGATGTGGCGCAGCCGGGCAGCGCATTGCGGGCACTGCAGCCCGCGATCGCCCATGAACGTCGGCTCGGGCCCGACGTGGCCGCAGCTGAAGCAATGCAGTGAGCTGCCCTTGTGGATGTGCATGCTCTCGCAGTGCGGGCAGACGTCGAGGAAATGCTGATGCGCCGATTGGCAGCGCTCGCAGTGCCGCGTGCGGTCGATCAGCAGCGCCGGCTCGAGCAGGCCGCGGCGGGTCAGCGAGGTGATCCAGGTCTGCACGTCGGCGCCGACCTCGGCGAGCACGTCGGCCACCGGAAAGCGATAGAGCTGCGCCGCGCTGCGGTTGAGCTCAGGCACCAGCTCGCCGGGCTCGCGCAGGTAGAGGTAGTACAGCAGCTTCTCGTCGTACTGCAGCGTGCGCGGGTTCAGCACCAGGCTCTCGCGCAGCGCGCGCATCCGATCGGTCGCGAGCAGCGCCTCGCCCCATTCGGCCTGGCCGTCGACGCCGGGTGTCGCCGCGACGCCGGGTGCCGCGTACACCGGCCGGTCCCACCAGGGGCTGCGCCGGATCGAGGTCGCGTCGACGCTGGAATCGCTGAGGTAGAAGCCGTCGGCCTCGAGCCCGGCATCGTGGAACGCGCGCCAGGTGGCGAACCGATGGCCGGCCGGCAAGGAGCGCGGCGGCTCGCCGCCGCCGAGGTGTACGAGTACCGGTAGCGTCATGTCGCGAGATCGGAGGCCGGCGCACCTTAGCACCGTTCAACGGGCATGACCCATCTCCCCGATGTCGATGAGACAATAAGCTACAAAGATGTGGGCGCTTGCCCACGGGCGATCAAAGCGCCAGGCGATGCGACTGCAGTTGCAGCAAGCCGTCGAAGATCAGCGTGTCCACCATCTCGAACGGCAGCGAGATCAGCGGCGCCAGCTTGACCGCGGCGCCACCGGACATGATCAGCGCCGGTTCCTGCCCGGTGCGGGCGAGCAGCTTGCGGTGCATGCGCTCGATCGCGCCGGCGATCGCGTCGGTGCCGCCGCTCATCAGCGCATCGCTGGTGTTGGTCGGGAAATCGACCGCCTCGCCGGTCGGCGCCTTCAGCCCGGCAGTGCCCATCTCGAGCGCTTTCAGCATCAGCCCGAAGCCAGGGAGGATCAGCCCGCCGAGGAAACGCCCGGTCTCATCAACCGCATCGACGGTGACCGCGGTACCCACCATCACGACCAGCACCGGCCGCGCTCCGCCGTGCGCGAGCACGCGATGGCGAGCGCCGATCGCCGCGACCCAACGGTCGACACCCAGCCGGCTCGGATGGTCATAGCTGTTGACCACGCCGCAGGCCTGGGCGGACGAGACCACCCAGCGCGGCTCCACATCCCAGATCTCGAGCTGCTCTTCGACACGCCGCCGCACGCCTTCGCCCGCGACGTTGGAGCCCAGCATGCTGGCCGGCTGCGGCAGCGCGTGCCATTCGGTCTCGGCCAGGCTGTCGATGGTCTCGAGGAAGACCGCGCCGTGGCGCAGCAGCGCGGCGCCCGGCTGCGGCGACGCGAACTCGGCCCACTTGAGGCGGGTGTTGCCGATGTCGATCGCGAGGAAGGTCATGGGCGTGCGCCCGGCTCAGGCCGGCGCGAGCGGGTGGACACCCAGCAACTGTCGCACACGGCGCAGCGTCTGTGCCGCGGCCAGCGACCGGTGCGGTTTCGTGATGCGCGCTTCGACCTCGCCGAGCAGCGCGACCAGGTCGGCACGGCTGCGCGCCCGGCGCAGCCGCATCAAGGTCAGCGAACCGGCAACCGGCGCCTCCTGGCGCACCGCACGCACCAGGATGTCGCGCGCCTCGACGAACGCGGTGTCGTCGCTGGGCGCGTCGTTCAGAGCGGCGTACCACGAGTCGGCCGGCGTTTCGTCGTCGAACAGGCCGGCCGAGGTCGTTTCGGGCTGCAAGGTCTGGGAGGCCGGCAGCACCGATTCCTCTTCGGCCGGGAAGGCGGCGATGCCGGGGCCTTGCAGCGCGCTCAGGCTGTTCGGGCCGCTCAGCGGCAGGTCCACATGCAGCGTGTCGGCGGCATCGGGCTCGTCTTCGATCAGCACCGAGAACGTCGGTGGCGGCAGCATGATCAGCCCGAGCTCGAGCAGCTCGTCGAAGCAGCTGTCGGGAACGCCGGCCTTCGAGGCCAGGCTGCGCACCTCGATGGCCGAGCGCTTGCCGTCGACCAGGAACAGCACCGTGCGGTGCCGCTGGCTCAAACGGCGCGAACGTGTGCTCAGCTCGGCCTGCCCGTCGGGGGTCTTGATCGGAACCGTGCCAGTGACCACGCGATCCTCCTATTGCCCGAACCCCGTTGGCGCATGGTTCGGCGCATCCCATCTGCGCGCGATTGTGCCGCCAAACCGCGCGAACGCATCGGCGGCGTGCGCCGACGCCGCGGTGCAAAAGTCACAGGCCGAGTGCGGCACCGGCGGCAGCGGTACACTGCTCCAATTGACGTATACGTCAATTGTGGGCCGCGCGGCCCGACCGACACGGAGACGGCGTGGCCAAGTCCCAATCCCCCTCGCTGGCGGACTACCGCTTCGATGCAGCGCTGACCAAGAACGGCGCCAAGCGTTTCGACCTGCGCCGTTTCGATCCGGCGGCCAAGCCTTTCTCGAGCGGCGACAAGGAGAGCGATCGGGCCGCGGTCGAGGCGCTCGCGAGCGGGCTGGACAAGCTGCAGGACATCTTCTACGCGGACCGCCGCTACAAGCTGCTGGTCGTGCTGCAAGGCACCGACACCTCGGGCAAGGACGGCACGATACGCGGCGTGTTCGGCCGCATGAGCGCATTGGGCGTGCGCACGGTCGGCTGGAAAGCGCCGACGGAACCGGAACGGGCGCATGACTACCTGTGGCGCATCCACCAGCAGGTGCCGCCCGACGGCGAGATCGCGATCTTCAACCGCAGCCACTACGAAGACGTGCTGGTGCCGGTGGTCAACGGCTGGATCACCGCCGAGCAGACGAAGCAGCGCTACGCGCAGATCAACGACTTCGAGCGCATGCTGGTCGAAAACGGCACGGTGATCTGCAAGTTCCTGCTGCACATCTCGAAGGACGAGCAGCGTGCGCGGCTGCAGGAGCGGCTCGACGACCCGACCAAGCACTGGAAGTTCGCGGCCGGCGACCTCGAGGCGCGCAAGCAGTGGGACGGATACCAGAAGGCCTACCGCGATGCGATCGCCGCGACCGGCACGCCGTGGGCCCCATGGACCATCGTGCCGGCCAACTCGAAGACCCACCGCAACCTGATGATCGCCAAGGCGATGACGCAGGTGCTCGAATCGCTGAAGCTGCGCTATCCACCGGGCAGCCCGGAGCTGGCGAAGATTCGCGTCGAATAGCCCCCAGGCCCAGACAACCGGAGACAACCGTGACCGACCTCTCAGCCGAATACAAGGCGCTGGCCGAGTACCGCCCGACCAACAAGGTCCGTTTCGTGACGGCGGCCTCGCTGTTCGACGGCCACGACGCGGCCATCAACATCATGCGGCGCATCCTGCAGGGCATGGGCGCCGAGGTCATCCACCTGGGGCACAACCGCTCGGTCGACGAAGTCGTCACCGCCGCGCTGCAGGAGGATGCGCAGGGCATCGCGATCAGCAGCTACCAGGGCGGTCACGTCGAGTACTTCAAGTACATGGTGGATCTGCTCAAGGCGCGCGGCGGCGAGCACATCCAGGTGTTCGGCGGCGGCGGCGGCGTGATCGTCGCGTCCGAGATCGCCGAGCTGCAAGGCTATGGCGTCGCGCGCATCTACAGCCCCGAGGACGGCCAGCGCATGGGCCTGGCCGGGATGATCGGCGAGATGCTGATGCGCTGCGATGCCGACCTGTCGGGCTACGCACCGAAGACACTCGAAGCGATTCGCGGGAGCACCGAGCAGCATTGGCGCGCGCTGGCGCAGCTGATCACCGCGCTGGAGAACGGCAAGGCCCCCGACGCGCTGAAGAGTGCGCTGCACGCGGCTGCGCAGGATGCCCGCATCCCGGTGGTCGGCATCACCGGCACCGGCGGTGCGGGCAAGAGTTCGCTGACGGACGAGCTGATTCGCCGGCTGCGGCTGGACCAGGGCGACCGCTTGCACATCGCGGTGATCTCCATCGACCCGTCGCGGCGCAAGAGCGGCGGCGCGCTGCTGGGCGACCGGATCCGGATGAACGCGATCTCGCCGTGGAGCGCCGGGCCGCGCGTCTACATGCGCAGCCTCGCGACCCGCGAGGCCGGCAGCGAGATCAGCGCCGCGCTGCCCGACGTGCTGGCCGCCTGCAAGGCGGCCGGCTTCGACCTCATCATCGTCGAGACCTCCGGCATCGGCCAGGGCGATGCGGCGATCGTGCCGCTGGTCGATGTGCCGATGTACGTGATGACGCCCGAATACGGCGCGGCGAGCCAGCTCGAGAAGATCGACATGCTGGACTTCGCCGAGTTCGTCGCGATCAACAAGTTCGACCGCAAGGGCGCGGCCGACGCGCTGCGCGACGTCGCCAAGCAGGTGCAGCGCAACCGCTCGGCGTTCCAGAGCGCGCCCGAGCAGATGCCGGTGTTCGGCACGATGGCCAGCCGCTTCAACGACGACGGCGTGACCGCGCTGTACCAGGCGCTCGCGCCGCGCCTGGCGTCGCTGGGCTTGACGCTCGCCGACGGCACGCTGCCGCAGGTCTCGACCCGCCACAGCACGAACCAGGTCGCGATCGTGCCGGGCGCGCGGGTGCGCTATCTGGCCGACATCGCCGACACCGTGCGCCGCTACAAGGCCCACGCCCGGGCCCAGGCGGCACTCGCCCGCGAGATCCAGCAGCTGCGCGCCGCTGCCGCGATGCTCGCGGTCGACAAGCCCGACAAGGCGCGCGCCTCCGAAGCGGCGCTGGACCTCGCGGTCAAGCGCGAAGCCCGGCTGGACCCGGCCGCGCAGCAGCTGCTCGCGATGTGGCCGCAGATGCAAGCGGCCTATGCCGGCGACGAGTACGTCGTGAAGATTCGCGACAAGGAGATCCGCACCGCGTTGATCCACACGACCTTGTCGGGCAGCAAGATCCGCAAGGTCGCGCTGCCGCAATACGAGGACCACGGCGAGATCCTGAAGTGGCTGATGCTGGACAACGTGCCGGGCAGCTTCCCGTACACCGCGGGCACGTTCGCGTTCAAGCGCGAGGGCGAGGACCCGACCCGCATGTTCGCCGGCGAGGGCGATGCGTTCCGGACGAACCGGCGCTTCAAGCTGCTCTCCGAAGGGATGCCGGCCAAGCGGCTGTCCACCGCGTTCGATTCGGTCACCTTGTACGGCAACGACCCCGACCTGCGCCCCGACATCTACGGCAAGGTCGGCAACTCGGGCGTGAGCATCGCGACGCTAGAGGACATGAAGGTGCTGTATTCGGGGTTCGACCTGACGAACCCGGCGACCTCGGTCAGCATGACGATCAACGGCCCCGCGCCGACCATCCTCGCGATGTTCATGAACACCGCGATCGACCAGAACCTCGACAAGTTCCGCAGCGACAACGGCCGCGAGCCGACCGCCGACGAAGCGCAGAAGATCCGCAGCTGGGTGCTGGAGAACGTGCGCGGCACGGTACAGGCCGATATCCTGAAGGAGGACCAGGGCCAGAACACCTGCATCTTCTCGACCGAATTCAGCCTGAAGGTGATGGGCGACATCGCCGAGTATTTCGTGCACCACCGGGTGCGCAACTTCTACTCGGTGTCGATCTCGGGGTACCACATCGCCGAGGCCGGCGCGAACCCGATCAGCCAGCTCGCGTTCACGCTGTCCAACGGCTTCACGTTCGTCGAGGCGTACCTGGCGCGCGGCATGCACATCGACGACTTCGCACCCAACCTCTCGTTCTTCTTCTCCAACGGGATGGACCCCGAGTACACCGTGCTCGGGCGGGTCGCGCGGCGGATCTGGGCGGTCGCGATGCGCGATCGCTACGGCGCCAACGAGCGCAGCCAGAAGCTGAAGTACCACGTGCAGACCTCCGGGCGCAGCCTGCACGCGCAGGAGATCCAGTTCAACGACATCCGCACGACCTTGCAGGCGCTGATCGCGATCTACGACAACTGCAACTCGCTGCACACGAACGCCTTCGACGAGGCGATCACGACGCCCACCGAAGACTCGGTGCGCCGGGCGATGGCGATCCAGCTGATCATCAACCGCGAGTGGGGCCTGGCGAAGAACGAGAACCCGAACCAGGGCGCGTTCATCATCGACGAGCTGACCGAACTGGTCGAAGAGGCGGTGCTCGCGGAGTTCGAGAAGATTGCCGAGCGCGGCGGGGTGCTGGGCGCGATGGAGAGCGGCTACCAGCGCGGCAAGATCCAGGAGGAAAGCCTGCACTACGAAATGCTCAAGCACACCGGCGAGTACCCGATCGTCGGCGTGAACACGTTCCGCAACCCGCACGGCGACCCGGTGCCGGACCACATCGAGCTGGCGCGTTCGACCGAGGACGAGAAGCAGAGTCAGCTCAAGCGGCTGGCCGAGTTCCACCAGCGCCATGCGGATGAATCGCCCGCGATGCTGAAGAAGCTGCAGCAGGCGGTGATCGACAACCGCAACGTGTTCGAGGTGTTGATGCAGGCGGTACGCTGCTGCTCGCTCGGACAGATCACCCACGCCCTCTTCGAGGTCGGCGGGCAGTATCGACGCAGCATGTAGTCCACGAAAGGAACGACACGATGTCGCTGCTGCTGGTGCGCCATGGCGAAACCGCGTTGAACGCGACCCGTGTGCTGCAGCCGGCCGACACGCCGCTGAGCGCACGCGGCATCGCGCAGGCCGAGGCGATCGCGCGCCGGCTCGTCGCGGGACTGAAC
>DATCSE010000288.1:0-17278 GCA_036568605.1 Burkholderiaceae bacterium
TCTACTTCTCAAGTGCCGACAATCGAACAGAACTGGTCGGATATGTATTCGAACCGGCCCCCGGGACAGGCAAGAATGTTCGACTTCCTGCTGTAGTGATGCTGCATGGTCGCGGCGGACCGTACTCATCGCGGATTGCGGAGAGTTGCACTGCGGTCCGGCGCCAAGCGTCCAGCCCATGCAACAGTCAGACACTCTCGAAGCGACATGTTCAGTGGGGCGAGTTCTGGGCGCAACACGGAACCCTGGCACTCCTAGTCGATAGCTTTGGTCCGCGAGGAAAGGGCCATGGCTTCGGTCGCCATACGCACGGATCTCCGCAACGAGATGATGTTAACGAGCGGACTGTAAGGCCGCTCGATGCGATGGGGGCGTTGCACTACCTGTCTACGAGAACAGATGTGGATCTCGAGAGGGTAATGCTTCAAGGTTGGTCCAATGGTGCAAGTACCGCTTTGAACGTTCTGGCGGTACAGAGGACGCGCATGGACAACCTTCGCTTTACTTCAGCGTTGGTGATGTATCCAGGCTGTGGCACGAGCGCGATAGCGGACAGAAAATCGTATATGCAAGTGCCAACTACGGTCCTCCTTGCTGCCAACGACGAAGAAGTCTCTTCACTGGTCTGTGAGAAGTACCTTCGGCTCGCGAAGGATGCGGGCGCACCGGTGCGATGGACCACATATGAAGGCGCGACCCACGGGTTTGATGACCCTGGCGCTCAACGGCAATCCGTGCACGCCAATAAAGTCGCGAGGGACGATGCTTTCAGGCAGGCACTGATGGCAGCGAGGCTGCAACGCTAGATCAGCAACAAGTCGAGTGACGTGCGGGCTGCTTGTTAGGGAAGGTCTGAACAAGTCCGCCGATCATGCCGGCTGACGTTGTGTCGGGCGAAGGAATCAGGACAATCGGCAAGATGAGCCAACTGAGCTTCTCGGACGCGGAGTACGCCGGCAAGAGGAAGAAGACCCGGCGCGAGGTCTTCCTCGAAGAGATGGAACAGGTGGTGCCATGGAAGGCGCTGCTGAAGGTCATCGAGCCGTTCTACCCGGTGGCCGGTCGCGGGCGCAGACCGTACCCGCTGGAAGCGATGCTTCGGGTGCACCTGATGCAGAACTGGTTCGCGCTGAGCGACCCGGCGATGGAAGAAGCGCTGTACGAGATCGCCTCGCTGCGCAACTTCGCGGGCTTGACTCTGAGCGAGCCGATTCCTGATGAAACGACGATCCTGAACTTCCGACACCTGCTGGAAGAGTACGACCTGGCCGAGGACATCCTGAAGCAGGTCAACGCGCACCTCTCGCGCAAGGGTTTGCTGCTCAAGAAGGGCAGCATCGTGGACGCCACCATCATCCCGGCGCCGAGCTCGACCAAGAACGAAGAGGGCGAGCGCGACCCCGAGATGCATCAGACCTGCAAAGGAAAGCAGTGGTTCTTCGGCATGAAGGCGCACATCGGCGTCGATGCCGACAGCGGCCTCGTCCACACGGTGACCACCACGGCGGCCAATGAAGCCGACGTCGAGCAAGTTGCCGACCTGCTGCACGGCAAGGAGGAAGAAGTCTGGGCTGACTCCGGCTACCGGGGAGCCCAAACCCGCGTCGATCGCAAAGGCCTGAAGTGGCACATCGCCGCGCGGCCGAGCGACATCGCCAAGATGCCTGACGGCAAGGTCAAGACGAAGCTGCAGAAGGCGGAGCACCGCAAGGCCAGCGTGCGCGCCAAGGTCGAGCACCCGTTCCGCGTGATCAAGCGCCAGTTCGGGCTCGTGAAGGTCCGCTTCCGCGGCCTGCAGAAGAACACGGGCCATCTGCTGACGCTGTTCGCGCTGTCGAATCTGTGGATGATTCGCAAGTCGTTGATGGCCATGCAGGGAGCAGTCCGTCCGAAGGCGGCGTGAGGGCCATGAAGGGCGCTTCAAACCCGATTCAAACGGCCATCGCATCGTGAACTTGATTGACTTCCTCGCTCAACGCGCGCTCCACCACCGCGCGAAAGCGAGTTGTTCAGACCTTCCCTAGCTTCACGGCCACCTCCATGCGTATGTCGTTATAGGCTCGCGCTCGGACGAAGTGATCGGTAGGTCCAAGGTTACTTGGGCGTGCCGTCTCGCCAGTTTTCCCAGTTCGTCGTGATCTCCTGTACCAGCGGATTCCCCGCCAGGAAGAGGTTCTGCAACGAAACTGGGAAGCCCCCTTGCGCCTGGTAATTGAGCAGGTTGTCCGCGCTCGTTTGCCCGGCATAGGGGCGGTCAAAGTCGGAGCCCGCGCGCAGCACGGCGACGCGGTTCAGATCGACCAGCTTCGCGGCAGCCCCGCGCTTGAGCGCTTCGTAGGTCGCGTTGTCTTCCTGCTGCGTGGTGCAGTACACGCCCTTGCCGTCGGTGAGGATCTTTGTCCACTCGGTGGCGCGCCGGCCGAGGGCAGTACCCGAGAACCAGGTGTCGCTGGCAAGCGTGTCGCACTGCAGGACGGTGGGCGGGAGGTTGGCAGGCGCGTAACTGAACTTCGCGCGTGCCATCCCCGCTTCCGGGCTGTCGCTCAGGACCACATTGCGTGACAGGGCGTAGGCCTTTTGGAGAAGCGCCTCGTTGAGTTGGAACACTTCGGTGCGAAAGTCCAGGGGCGGCTTTAGCGACGGGTTGGTGGCATTGATGCCAAGGTAACCGGTGTTCCAGCTGGCTGGAATCTCGCGCGCATCGATCTCCCATTGGATACCGAAATCGACCAGATAGCGCGCCCACGCCACCGAGCCCAGCGTGCCGTGCTCGGGGTTGATGCCCGCGATGCCAGCCACCATGAAATAGGTGTGCGACAGATCGAATGTGCGTGAAAATACCAGCGCCATCGTCGAGGCCGCGGCGTTGCTGTGGCCCATGCCGGTGGTCAGCACGCAGATGCCTTCGCGGTTGCAATGCACGGAGGGATAGTCGGGCGACAAACCTGGGATCAAGATGTCGCGCCATGGGCCAAGACGGCTCAGCCAGACAGCGCCTTCCGGGCCGAACATCGAGATGATGACCACCTTGGGTGCCTGCGCCTCGGCGCCGACACGCGTGTCCATGTCGTGCACGTTCGCGCACGCCGAGATGCCGAGCGCGGCGGCAGAGGCGGCTGCAATGATGATCCTGCGGAACATGAATCCTCCTTTGGCATTCGTGGGCGGGCTCGCGTCGAATCGGACCAGACCGGCAAGAGTTCGCTATTGCAAGACGGGTGCCACAGCACCCACGCCAGCGTCCACAAGTGCTTGACCGCTTGCGACGTTAGGCAGCGCCGCAGAGCAGATGCAGCACCAGGCGCTCGACGCGCGCAACGTCGACGTCCAGCACTACGTCCACGGCCTGCTCGCCCAAACCCGGCCCGCGCCCCACGGGCCAGCTCAAAACACCACCGTAGTTGGCGGTGAACGCCGTGTCCACGTCCACCGCCATGGTCTCGCGTCGCGTCGCCAGTGTCGGATCGAGCCAAACGGCAGCAGCCACCTCGTCCCACATGGGCAAGCGGCGGCCGAAGCGTCCCAGGTAGCTGGCCCACGGCGTATCGGCCGACGCCGCAGCACCTTGCAGCTCGGCGGACCACAGCGTGCGCGTGGTGGCATCCACCGGTACCTGTGTGATACGTCGCCAGGGCTCTTTCAAAACCAGCGATGCGGCTTCAGGATCCCAGCGCAGGTTGAACTCTTGTCGCGGGTTGTGGCGGTATTCCTGCGCGAAGTGGCTGTCGCCCGCGACCGGATTGAAGCTGCCGCCCATGAAAAACAACTCTCCGGCGAGTTGCGCGAAGTCCGGTTCGAGCCGTGCGGCCAACGCCAAGTTGGTGAGCGGCCCCGCAGCCCAGATGCTGACCTCGCCGGCGTGCTCGCGCACGCTGCGCGCCAGGAACTCGGCCGCAGTGCCCTGCGCCGGCTCCGTCGAGGGCATGCCCTCTGGCAACGGAGGCACGAGGCGTGGCTGCTCCGGATGCGCTCCGGGGCGCGGCGTTCCGTCGTACAGCCGCTCGGTCCAGGCACCCTTCCAGAAGAGTTGCCCATGCAGTCCTTCCCACTGCTGCATGCGGCGCCGGGAATTCAAGACAGGAAAGGTCGCGCCTCGAAAGACAGGCACATCGGTGCGCCCGGCAATCTCCAGCAGGCGCAGCGTGTGCGCGAGGTTCTCGTCGCACCATCCGTCACCGCTCACCACGCAAATGCCCAGAACCTCGACGTCCGGTGCCTGCAACAACATCAGGATGGATTGCAGGTTGGTCGACGCAGGGCCGTGTGCGTCCTGGTCAATGATGAGTTTGCGCTTTGCGTTCATCGGTTGCAATGTGTGGTGAAGGCGACGGCCAAGTGCTCGCGGATTGTCGACGAAAGCAAAGGACTGCCATGCGGCCTTCGGAAAAGCTGCAGCAATCGAATGCCCCGAATTTGGTGGCCGCGCAGCACGGCGCACAGGGTGCGCCCCTGCAATCTCACAGCTCGGACTTGAAGACTTGAAGGAGCGTCGTTCATCGCAGGTAGGTATCGGCACACGATTGCTTCGCCGCGCTACCGGGCGTTCGTTCATGCATCGGCGCAGCGCGCCCTCGAAGAGATGCGGAAGCGCGTCGCTCTGATGGAAGCCGCCATGCCGGTTTTTGGAGAAAGTCGAATGGTCGGGAACACCCTCTCCCAGATCCAGGCGGCAAAACCAGCGGTCGCTGTCGTCCAGGTTCACGTGAATCTCGTCGTACAGCGCTCCAAGAAATTTTGCTCATTGACGTGTTCATTTCGAGGCCTCCACCTCGCGCATGAAGTCGTCCAACAGCGTTGGCGCGTCTTTTGAATTTGGACGCTGTCGATGTCCGCTAGATGGCAATGGCTCACCTTTGCCGCGCTCGTTGCCGCAGCCCACCACGTGTTGGCCATCGCGAGCGAACACGAGCCGGTACTTGAATCCGTGCTCGCTCAAGAACATCGGTGCGAAACAGACCAGATCACGATCTCATGGATGCGGATCACGAATCGTTCTCGCGTCTCTCGCACTTGATGGTGGGCACGGTCCTCATGAGGGCCTCTGCCGAGGCCCTTTTCACTGCATCGGCATCTCTCGGGCCTCGTAGGAGGCCCGTTGGGGGTCCCAACCGAACCCGGATCGCACGTCCTGTCTCGCGGCTTGCAACCGGCGGCCTTCGGAGGTTTCGCCCGTATGCCCATTGGCGCCCGAAGGCGCCCTACGGTCCAACTCCCCGACACACCCGCTGGGCTGTCGAGCAGTCGCACGGTTTACCCCTTGCTCAGCCGATCGCAAAAGTGACAACGGGTTAGCACCGAAGCGCTAACCCGTTGATTTCTTGATGTAGTTGGCGGAGTGGACGGGGCTCGAACCCGCGACCCCCGGCGTGACAGGCCGGTATTCTAACCAACTGAACTACCACTCCATGTGGCTTCCGATGCGTTCTTCACGCCTCGCAAGTGCCACAACAACTTGGCGTCCCCTAGGGGATTCGAACCCCTGTAATCACCGTGAAAGGGTGGTGTCCTAGGCCTCTAGACGAAGGGGACTGCTAAACCTTCACATCACTTTCGTTGCATCGCTTTGGTGGAGGTAAGCGGGATCGAACCGCTGACCTCTTGCATGCCATGCAAGCGCTCTCCCAGCTGAGCTATACCCCCTGCGAAAAAGCCGCTGCAACTCAAGTGAGACCACGATTATAGCCAGCTTTTCAGCGCCTCAGCAAACGCGCCTGCACGATCTCGCGTGGGAACAGCTCCAGCACGGCATCGATCGAGGGCGTTTGCGCGCGGCCGCACACCAGCACGCGCACCGCGTGCGCGAGCTGCGGCATCTTCAGCGCATGCGTCGAGAGCGTCTCCTTGATCGCGGCCGCGATCGCGGCCTTGTTCCATTCGATGGCCGCGAACTTGTCGTGCAAGGTGGCCAGCGCTGGCAGCACGGCGGGCGTCACGTGCGCCGCGATGTCCTCGGCCGAGGGCTGCGCATCGGTGACGTACATCGCGATCCAGTCGGCGAGTTCGACCGTCGTCGAGCAGCGGTCCTTGAAGAGCGCGCAGCGGCGCGCCAGCAGTTCGTCCGCTTCGACCGCGATGCCGCGCCGCGCGAACTGCCCCGCCACGAGCTTCGCGAGCGTTGCGTCATCGCGGTGCTTCAGGTAGTGCGCATTGACCCACGCGAGCTTGGCCGCATCCCACTGCGCCGGGCTCTTCGAGAGGTGGCTGCCGTCGAACCATTGCACCAGCTGCTCGCGGCTGAACAGCTCCTCGTCGCCGTGGCTCCAGCCCAGCCGCGCGAGGTAGTTCAGCATCGCCTCGGGCAGGTAGCCGTTCTCCTCGTACGCGGTCACGCTGACCGCACCGCGGCGCTTCGACAGCTTCTGCCCATCGTCGCCGAGGATCACCGGCAGATGGCCGAACAGCGGCAGCGGCGCACCCAGCGCGTTGAAGATGTTGATCTGCCACGGCGTGTTGTTGACGTGCTCGTCGCCGCGGAACACGTGCGTGATGCCCATGTCCCAGTCGTCCACGACGACCGCGAAGTTGTAGGTCGGCACGCCGACCTCGCCGCCATCGGGCGCCGGGCGCGCGATGATCAGGTCGTCGATCTCGCGGTTGCTGATCGAGATCGGACCCTTGACCAGATCGTCCCAGGTCACGTCGCCATCGACCGGGTTGCGAAAGCGCACGACCGGCGGCACGCCGCTCGGAACCGGCGGCAGCGCCTTGCCGGGCTCGGGGCGCCACGTGCCGTCGTAGCGGCGCTTCTCGCCGCGCGCCTCCTGCGCGGCCTTCATCGCGTCGAGCTCTTCGGGCGTGCAGTAGCAGCGGTAGGCCGTGCCCGCCTCGATCATCTGCTGGATCACGGCGTGGTAGCGATCCAGCCGCTGCAGCTGGTAGATCGGCCCGACGTCATAGTCCAGCCCGAGCCAATGCATCGCGGCCAAGATCTGGTCGACCGACTCCTGCGTCGAGCGTGCGACGTCGGTGTCCTCGATGCGCAGCACGAACTGGCCGCCGTGGTGGCGTGCGAAGGCCCACGAGTACAACGCGGTGCGGGCGGTGCCCAGGTGCAGGAAGCCGGTCGGCGACGGGGCGATGCGGGTGCGGACGGTACGGGTCGTCATTCGATGCGGTTCGTGTTCTTGTCGTCGCGGGCGGTCAGCCCGATTCGGTGGCGCTCTGCAGCGCGAGGCGCGAGCGGTCCTGCCCGCCTTCTTCGTCGTCGAACTGCAGCGCGCGCTGCGCGGCCATCGCGTCGAACTCGGCGGCGCTGACGTCGCCGGTGATGTAGACGCCGTCGAAGCACGAGGCCTCGAAGCCGTCGAGCTTCGGATTCAATGCGCCGACGACACGCTTCATCGCGTTGACGTCCTGGTAGATCAGCGCGTCGGCACCGATGTACTCGCGCACCTCCTCGATGCTGCGGTCGTGCGCGATCAGCTCTTCCTTGGTCGGCATGTCGATGCCGTAGATGTTCGGGTAGCGCACCGGCGGCGCGGCGCTGGCCATGTAGACCTTGCGCGCGCCGGCTTCGCGCGCCATCTGCACGATCTCCTTGCTGGTGTTGCCGCGCACGATCGAGTCGTCGACCAGCAGCACGTTGCGGCCCTTGAACTCGACGCCGATCGCGTTGAGCTTCTGGCGCACCGACTTCTTGCGTATGCCCTGCCCCGGCATGATGAAGGTGCGGCCGACGTAGCGGTTCTTGACGAAGCCTTCGCGGTACGGCTTGCCGATGCGCTGCGCGAGCTGCATCGCCGACGGCCGGCTCGATTCGGGGATCGGAATCACGACGTCGATTTCGTTCGGCCGTATCGTCGAGATCACGCGCTGCGCGAGCGTCTCGCCCATGTTCAGCCGCGCCTGGTAGACCGAGACGCCGTCCATGATCGAGTCGGGCCGTGCGAGGTAGACGAACTCGAACATGCACGGGTTCAGCGTCGGCGCTTCCGCGCACTGCTGCGCGTGTACGCGCCCTTCGAGGTCGATGAACAGCGCTTCACCCGGCGCGATGTCGCGGATCACCTTGTGGCCCGTGCCTTCGATCGCGACCGATTCGCTCGCGACCATCACCTCGCGCCCGTCCGGCCCCTGCCCTTCGCCGTAACACAGCGGGCGGATGCCGAACGGATCGCGGAACGCGAGCAGCCCGTGCCCCGCGATCAGCGCGACGACCGCGTACGAGCCCTTGATGCGCTTGTGCACCGCGCCGACCGCGGCGAAGATCAGCTCGGGCGTCAGCGGCTCCTTGCCGCGCACTGCCAGCTCGAGCTCGTGCGCGAGCACGTTGATCAGCACCTCGGTGTCGCTGGTCGTGTTGATGTGGCGGCGGTCGATGTCGAACAGCTCGTCCTTCAGCGCCAGCGCGTTCGTCAGGTTGCCGTTGTGCACGAGCACGATGCCGAACGGCGCGTTCACGTAGAACGGCTGCGCCTCTTCTTCGCTGTACGCATTGCCGGCGGTCGGATAGCGCACCTGGCCGAGCCCGACCGTGCCGAGCAGGCTGCGCATGTTGCGGGTGCGGAACACGTCGCGCACCATGCCGCGCGCCTTGTGCATGTAGCACTTGGTGCCCTGCATCGTGACGATGCCGGCCGCATCCTGCCCGCGGTGCTGCAACAGCAGCAACGCGTCGTAGATCAACTGATTGACCGGGCTCTTCGAAATGACGCCAACGATGCCGCACATGCCGTGTTCCTCAACTGCTTACCGGACTCTCTTCAGCACACCATCACGCGGCGCGCGATGCATGCCCGTCGCCCCACAGCGCAGGCTTGAGCTCCTGCCAGACCGAATTCAACCAGACCACGCCGACCGAACGATGCCAGGCGTCGGACTTGGCGACCGGCGTCAGCCCGACGAGCAGCACCGCGATCAGCAGCACGACGGCGCCGCGCAGCACGCCGAAGCCCGCGCCGAGCAAGCGGTCGACCACGCTCAGCGGCGTCGCCCGGATCAGGCTGCGCACCAGCCGCGCGCCCAGGCCCCAGACCACCAGCACGACGAGGAACACACATGCGAACGCGATCACGTGATTCAAGATCGTGCCCGGGCCGCCGAGCGTGACATACGGCAGCGCCATCGGCGTCAGCCACACCGCGCAGAACCACGCGACGACCCAGCCGATCAGCGACAACACTTCGAACACCACACCGCGCGCGAGCCCGATCAGCACCGACAGCAGCAGGAACACGAGCATCGCAACATCGATCCAGCCGATCTCGAAGACCACGGTGTTGCTCCCGTCACAAGGTCAACACGACCGCGTTGAGGCCGGCGCCCTTGGCCTTCGCGAGTGCCTTGTCGGCCTCGTCGCGGCTGGCGAACGGGCCGACGCGCACGCGGATGCGGCTGCCGCTGGCGGTGGCCGCGACCTGGGTGTAGGTCTTCAGGCCCAGCTTCTCGACCTTCTGACGCGTCTCGCGCGCTGCCGCCGCGTCGGCGAACGCGCCCACCTGCACGACGAAACGGCCGGACGCCTCGGCCTTGGCCGAGCCGGTGTCCTTGCCGTCGAGCAAGGCTTTTGCACGCGCCGAATCGGCGGCCGGCGTCGCGGCCGCGACCTTGGGTTCGTGCGGCTTGGCGTCCGCCGGCTTGGGTTCGGCCGGCTTGGCGGCTTCGGCGGGCTTCGTGGCGGGCGGCTTCGCGCTGCCGGCCGCGGAGGCCGTCGAGACGACCGGACGTCCTGCATCGGCCGGCGCTTCGGTGATCACCTCGTCGGCCGGCGGGGCGGCCGCCGCGTTCGTCGTCGCCGTCGAACTCGTTGTCGATGCCGCCGGCGCGGAAGCTTCGCGCGATGGGGTCGCGGCACCTCGCGCCGGGGGCATCACGAGTGCCGGTGCGCCGTCCTTCTTCGGGATCTCGATCGGGATGTCGACCGGGATCGGCCGCGGCTGCGTCTCGAACACGAGCGGAAAGCCGACGATGCCGATCACGACGAGCACCGCCGCACCGATCAGCCGCTGGCGTGCGCGCACGCGCGCACGCATGACCTCGTCGGCCGGCGGGTCGCTGCTGGTGGTGGTGTTGTTGCCGCTGTTAGAGCCGCCGCTGCCCCGCTTGGCGGCCGCGGTGCCGGCAGGAGACGTCGCCTCGGCGGCCTTGCGCTTGAATCTGGACAGGAATCCCATGCGGCTACGTCTCGACAATCTCGCCTTCGGCCATTCCGTGTCCGGACTCCGCGGCGATCGCGGAAACCACCGGCGTTTTGAGGGAGTTCAGACCGCGTGCTGCCCGGTCAGCCGAGGCAGCCCGTCTTTGAGGACGCCGCCTACGGTGAGGAAGGAACCGAAGACCACGATTCTATCAGTGGGGTCGCACTGCGCGACCGCGGCGCGCAGCGCGTCCGACGGGCTCGCGTGGCATTCCGCCTGCACCGGTCCGGGCCCTTTCAGGCCCAGGCTCGCGTGGCGTGCGGCCAGCGTCTCGGCGCGCTCGGCGCGCGGCAGCGGCAGGTCGGTGAAGTGCCAGTGATCGACGAGGGGCGCCATGCGCGCGAGGATCGCATCGATGTCCTTGTTGTGCATCACGCCGAGCACTGCATGCGTGCGCGGGTAGAAGCCCATCTGGTCGAGGTTCTGCGCCAGCACCGAGACGGCGTGCGGGTTGTGCGCGACGTCCAGCACCAGCGTCGGCTGCCCCGCCACGATCTGGAAGCGGCCCGGCAGCTCGACCTGCGCAAGCCCGCTGCGCACCGCCTGCGCCGTGATCGGAAGCTTGTCGCGCAAGGCTTCGAATGCGGCGAGCACGCCCGAGGCGTTGAGCAGCTGGTTCGCGCCGCGCAGCGCCGGGTATGCAAGAGCGTTGTAGCGCCTGTGGCGGCCGGCCCAGTTCCATTGCTGCTTGTCGCCCGAGTAGTTGAAGTCGCGGCCGAACCGCCACAGATCGGCACCCAGTTCGGTGGCGCGATCGATCACGCTTTGCGGCGGCATCGGGTCGCTGACGATGACCGGCCGGCCGGTGCGCATGATGCCGGCCTTCTCGAAGCCTATCTTCTCGCGCGTATCGCCGAGGTAGTCGGTGTGATCGATGTCGATGCTGGTGATCACCGCGCAGTCGCCGTCGACGACGTTGACCGCATCGAGCCGCCCGCCCAGGCCCACCTCGAGGATCACGAGATCCAGCGGCTCGCGCGAGAGCAGCCGCGCGATCGCCAGCGTCGTGAACTCGAAGTAGGTCATGCTCAGCCCCTCGGCGGCACGTGCCGCTTCGACGGCCTCGAAATGCGGCAGCAGCGCCTGCTCGTCGACCATGCGGCCGTTGACGCGGCAGCGCTCCTCGAAGTGCACCAGGTGCGGCTTCGAATACAGGCCGACGCGATAGCCTGCCGCGAGCGCGATCGCCTCGAGCATCGCGCAGGTCGAACCCTTGCCGTTCGTGCCGGCGACGACGATCACCGGCACCGTGAACGCGAGCCCCAGGCGCGACGCGACGCGACGCGAGCGCTCGATCGTCATGTCGATCTCTTTGGGGTGCAGGCGTTCGCAGCGCGCCAGCCACTCGGCGAGCGTGGTGGGAAGGGTCATCAAGGATTTCCGTTCAGACGCGTGGCCGGTCTGCGGCCACCGAACCGTTCGCGCTGAGCTTGTCGAAGCGCCCGCGGCGCGCCACCTCGACCAAGGCTTCGACAGGCTCAGCCCGAACGGCTATGCGGTGTTCAAGCCACCGCGTCGGCACTCTGCCGCTGCAGCATCGCGATCAGCGTCGCGATCCGGTCGCGCAGCTGGCGCCGGTCGACGATCATGTCGATCGCGCCGGTCTGCAGCAGGAACTCGGAGCGCTGGAAGCCTTCGGGCAATTTCTCGCGCACGGTGTTCTCGATCACGCGCGGCCCGGCAAACCCGATCAGCGCGCCCGGCTCGGCGATCACGACGTCGCCGACGAACGCGAAGCTCGCCGAGACGCCGCCCATCGTCGGATCGGTCAGCACGCTGATGTACGGCAGCTTCGCCTTCGCCAGATGCGTCAGCGCCGCATTCGTCTTGGCCATCTGCATGAGGCTCAACAAGCCCTCCTGCATGCGCGCGCCGCCGGTCGCGGTGAAGCTGACGAACGGCGTCTTCTGCTCGATCGCCGCGTCGACGCCGCGCACGAAGCGTTCGCCGACGACCGAGCCCATCGAGCCGCCCATGAACTCGAACTCGAAGCATGCGGCGACGATCGGCACGCTGCGCACCGCGCCGCCCATCACGACCAGCGCATCGGTCTCGCCCGTCTGCTCGAGGGCATCCTTCAGGCGCTCGGGGTACTTCTTGCTGTCCTTGAACTTCAGCGCGTCGACCGGCAGCACTTCCTGGCCGATCTCGTAGCGGCCTTCGGGATCGAGGAACGAATCGAGCCGCGCGCGTGCGCCGATGCGGTGATGGTGGGCGCACTTCGGGCAGACGTAGACGTTCTGCTCCAGGTCGGTCTTGTAGAGCACCGTCTCGCACGCCGGGCACTTGATCCACAGCCCTTCGGGGACCGAACGGCGTTGCCCCTCGTTCGGCTGGATCTTCGGCGGCAGCAGTTTCTCGAGCCAGCTCATGTCGCGGGTCTCCTTCATGAATCGATTGCGGCGCGTATCGTCGCGATGAAGTCGCCGGCCGCGGAGGCGACATTGTCGCGCGAACGGGTTTCCAGGGTCTGCACCAGCGCCGAGCCGATCACGACCGCATCGGCAACTGCCGCCACTGCGCGGGCGCTCGCCGCATCGCGAATGCCGAAGCCGACGCCGACCGGCACCTTCACGTGCGCCTTGATGCGCGGGATCATCGCGGCGACCGCGCTCGTGTCCAGATGCCCGGCGCCGGTCACGCCCTTCAGCGACACGTAGTAGACGTAGCCGCTCGCGATCCGGCCGACATGCGCGATGCGCGCATCGGTGGAGGTCGGCGCCAGCAGAAAGATCGGATCCAGCCCGTTCGCCTTCAACGTCGCCGCGAAGCCTTCGCATTCCTCGGGCGGGTAGTCGACGATCAGCACGCCATCGACACCCGCGTCCTTCGCGTCGGCGACGAAGCGCTCGATGCCGTAGCGCTCGACCGGGTTCGCGTAACCCATCAGCACGACCGGCGTGCCGTCGTCGTTCTTGCGGAACGCGCGCACCATCTCCAGCACCTGCGGCATCCCGACGCCGCGCGCCAGCGCACGCTCGCCGGCCTTCTGGACCACCGGCCCATCGGCCATCGGATCGGAGAACGGCACGCCGAGCTCGATCACGTCGGCTCCGGCCTTGGCCATCGCGAGCATGATCTCGGGCGTCGCGTCGCCGAACGGATCGCCGGCGGTCACGTACGGGATCAGCGCCTTGCGCCCCTGCGCGGCGAGCGCCTCGAACGTCTTCGCGATGCGGCTCATGACAGACCTTTCAGGCCGGCGAGCGAGGCGACGGTGTTGATGTCCTTGTCGCCGCGGCCGGACAGGTTCACGAGCAGGGTCTGGTCGCTGCGCAGCGTAGGCGCCAGCTTCATCGCATACGCGACCGCGTGCGACGACTCCAGCGCCGGGATGATGCCTTCGGTGCGGCACAGCCGGTGGAACGCCTGCAGTGCCTCGTCATCGGTGATGCCGACATACTCGGCGCGGCCGGCGTCCTTCAGGTACGCATGCTCGGGGCCGACGCCGGGATAGTCCAGGCCGGCCGAGATCGAATGGGTCTCGATAATCTGGCCGTTCGCATCCTGCAGCAGATAGGTGCGGTTGCCGTGAAGCACGCCCGGCGACCCGGCCGACAGCGACGCCGCATGGCGTCCGCTTGCCAGCCCCTCGCCGGCCGCCTCGACGCCGATCAGGCGCGTGCCCGGATGATCGATGTACGGATAGAAGATCCCCATCGCGTTGCTGCCGCCGCCCACGCAGGCGATCACCGCATCGGGCTGGCGCCCGGTCAGCTCGGGCATCTGCACCAGGCATTCGTCGCCGATCACCCGCTGGAAGTCACGCACCATCGTCGGATACGGGTGCGGCCCCGCGACCGTGCCGATGATGTAGAAGGTGTTCTCGACGTTCGTGACCCAGTCGCGCAGCGCTTCGTTCAGCGCATCCTTCAGCGTCTTGGAGCCGCTCTCGACCGGCACGACCTTCGCGCCCAGCAAGTTCATGCGGTAGACGTTGGGCGACTGGCGCTTCACGTCCTCGCTGCCCATGTAGACGATGCACTCCAGGCCATAGCGCGCGCAGATCGTCGCGGTCGCGACGCCGTGCTGCCCGGCGCCCGTCTCGGCGATCACGCGCGGCTTGCCCATGCGGCGCGCGAGCATCGCCTGGCCTATCGTGTTGTTGACCTTGTGCGCGCCGGTGTGGTTCAGGTCCTCGCGCTTCAGGTAGATCTGCGCGCCCCCGAGCTCGCGGCTCAGACGCGCTGCGTGGTAGATCGGGCTGGGACGACCGACGTAGTGCGTGAGTTCGCTCTTGAACTCGGCGATGAACGCCGGATCGTTCTGCACCTCGGCGTAACAGCGCTTCAGTTCATCGAGCGCGTAGACCAGGGTTTCGGCAACAAAGCTGCCTCCATAGGGACCGAAATGACCCGACGCATCGGGTTGCTGGTAGTTCGACATGATCGCTTCAGTGTTCAGGCTGGCGATGCGGCGTGCATGACGCGGAGGGCATCGGCCTCGCGCACGGCATCGCAGAACCGGCGGATCGCATCGGCATCCTTGATGCCTTTGGCGGATTCGACGCCGGAGCTGACGTCAACGGCCCAGGGCCGCAGCGTCGTGATGCCTTGGATCACATTTCCGGCATGCAACCCACCAGACAAAACGACTGGACGGGGCACGGCGGCTGGAATGAGCGACCAATCGAAGACCTTTCCGCTGCCGCCGTAACCCTCGACGTGCGCGTCGAGCAGCAAGGCGTGAGCGTCGGAATAGCGGGAAGCGAAGTCTAGCAAATCGAAGCCCGGCGCCATGCGCGCGGCGCGCAGGTACGGGCGCTCGTGGAGGCGGCACTGCGCCGGCGTCTCATCGCCGTGGAACTGCAGCAGCAACTGCGGGATCGCGGCGATCGCCGCGTCGACGAGCTCGGGGCTTGCGTTGACGAACAGGCCGACCGGCATCATGAAGGCCGGCAGGCGCGCCGCGAGTTCGGCAGCTCGTTCGATGCCGACGCGACGCGGGCTCTTCTCGTAGAACACGAACCCGACCGCATCGGCACCGGCCGCAACGGCCGCGTCCACATCGACCTCGCGCGTGAGGCCGCAGATCTTGATGCGCGTACGCTCGTTCATCCAGGCAACCAGGCTAGCTCGGCCGGGTCATCCGGCACGGCGAAAACGGGATCGTAGTACGGACCGACGAAATACAGCCCGTCAGGGGCGAAGGTCGGTGCCGCATGGGTGCGGTCGCGCGCCGCGACCACGTCCGCGAGCCACGCGCGGTCGCGCACGCCGGCGCCGATCGCGACCAGGCAACCCATGATGTTGCGCACCATGTGATGCAGGAACGCGTTGGCATCGAACTCGAAGCGCCAGTACGCAGCACGGCGTGTGATCGCGATCGAGCGCAGCGTCTTGACCGGCGATGCGGCCTGGCATTCGGCCGAGCGGAACGCGCTGAAGTCGTGCTCGCCGATCAACAGCATCGCGGCGTCGCGCATGCGCTCGCCGTCCAGCGGACGAAAGCTCCAGCCGACCAGACCGGCCTCCAGCGCCGGCCGCGTCGGCGACTCGCGCAGCACGTAGACATAGCGCCGCCCGATCGCGCCGAAGCGCGCATGGAAGTCCTCGGGCATCGCGCGCGCCCATTGCACCGCGATGTCGTTGGGCAAGAAGCGGTTCGTGCCGCGCACCCACGAGAACGGCTCGCGCTGCAGTTCGGTCTCGATGTGCACGACCTGGTTCAGCGCATGCACGCCGGCATCGGTGCGGCCGGCACATTGCGTGCGCAGCAGCTCGCCGGCGGGCAGGCCGGCGAAACGCGCGAGCGCGGTTTCGAGCTTGTCCTGCACCGTCAGGCCGTCGGGCTGGCTCTGCCAGCCGCGATAGGCCTGTCCGCGGTAGCTGATGCCGAGCGCGACCTTCACGGCCGGACCGCGCTCGTCATCACAACGATGGCCGTCCTCAGCCGAGGTCGGCGAGCATGCTCTGCGCGCGGCTCTTGACCGTGCCGCTGGCCTTCGCGATGACCTCGTTCAGCAGGTCGCGTGCACCGTCGGTGTCACCGATCTGCCGGAACTCCTCGGCGAGCTCGAGCTTGCGCGACAGCGGGTCGTCGCGAACATCGCCCACATCCAGCGGAGGCAGATCGATCGCGCCGATGTCCGCATCGCGGCCCAGCGAGGCCGGCGCACTCGCGTACGGCTTCGCCGACGGCTCGACCGGCAGATCCAGATCGAGCGAGATGTCCGACAGGTCGAACGCCGGCGAGACCGGCGCTTCGGCCGGCTTGTGCGTCGTACGGCTGATGCTGGTCGAGAAGTCCAGCTGCGTCACGTCGTCGTCGGGGAGCTTGGCGCTGGGCGCAAACGGCTGGGTGGCCTCGAGCGGCGTCGGCGAGGTCGACGGGCTGGGCGACACGTCGTCCAGATCCAGGTCCAGGTCCAGCGAGCCGACCTGGCTAGGCGGCGGCGCGAGCGGCGCACCGCTGACCGACTGGCCGTACTGCGACGGCGACGGCAGAACCGATTGCGGCATCGTGCTGGCGCCCAGCGGTTCGACCAGCTCGCCGGTCTCGGTGTGGCGCACGACCGGCGTGCCGCCCGGCTTGAACAGCGGGTTGTCCGGATCGATCTGGGCGCCGAGCTCCTGCGCCTTCGCCCAGTCCTCGCCTTCGCCGCGGGTCAGCGTGTAGAGCTGCGTCGCGAGCAGCTCGAAGCCCTTGGTGTCGCGGCGCTTCGCATAGACCTCCAGCAGCTTGGTGCGGATCGCCATGCGGTCCGGGTTGCTGCGCATCGCCTCCTTGAGGATTTCCTCGGCCTGCAGGTCGCGGCCATAGGCGAGGTAGACGTCGGCTTCGGCGACCGGGTCGACGTCGCCAATCGCATCGAGCTGGCTCAGCGAGTAGCTCATCGACGACGAGTTGCCGCTGGCATCACGCGTGTCGATGCGCTGGCCGCCGCTCGCGCCGAAGAACGAGTCGGGCTGCAGGCGGCTCTCGAGGAACGAGGTCTCGCCGCTGTCCTTCTTCGAGTTCTTCGCGAAACGGTAGATGCCGAAGCCGCCGAGCAGCGCGATCACCAGGCCGCCCAGGCCCAGCAGCAGTGGGTTGTCGTCGATCAGCGAACCGAAGAACGACGGCTCTTCGACGGGTACAGGCGGCTTGACCGGCGGCTTCGGCATCTACCGTTTCGCGAAGAACTCGAAGAAGGACAGCGG
>DATCSE010000289.1:0-4431 GCA_036568605.1 Burkholderiaceae bacterium
CTTCCTCTACGCCTCCGAGCGCCGCTCGAGCACGCTGGCGATCTACAAGGTCGATGCCGCAAGCGGGCAGCTTGCGCTGGTCGGCCACACGCCGACCGAGAAGACACCGCGCGGCTTCGCGATCGACCCGTCGGGCCGCTACCTGATCGCGGCCGGCCAGGACTCGAACGGCGTCACCGTCTACGCGATCGATGCGACCAGCGGCGCGCTGAAGCCGCTGGGCCGCACGCCGCTGGGCAAGAACCCGAACTGGGTCGAGATCGTCGACCTGCCCTGATCCGGCCCACTTGCCAAATCCATCGATTCCGAGGAGTTCCACGATGACCACACGCCGCCGCTTGCTGACTCAGGTCGCGGCCGCCGCCGCCTTGCCCATGGGGTGGTCGCTGCCGGCCCGCGCCGAAGACGCCTGGCCGAACAAGCCGATCCGCCTGATCGTGCCGTTCGCGGCCGGCGGCACTTCCGATGCGCTCGCGCGGCTGCTCGGCGAGAAGCTCACTGGCGTTCTGAAGCAGACCATCGTGGTCGACAACAAGGGCGGTGCGGGCGGCGTGATCGGCTCCGACGCGGTCGCGAAGGCGCCGCCCGACGGCTACACCTTCCTGCTCGGCACGATCGCGTCGCACGCAATCAACCCGGTGCTGCAGACCAAGATGCCGTACGACGCGGCGAAGGATTTCGCGCCGACCTTCTTCATCGGCAACATCGCGAACCTGCTGCTGTGCGGCGCGCAGCAGCCCTATCGAAGCGTGAAGGACGTGATCGCCGCGGCGAAGGCCAAGCCCGGCACGCTGGGCTTCGGCACGCCGGGCGCGGGCAGCTCGCAGCACCTCGCCGGCGAGAAGTTCAAGCTCGATGCCGGCATCGACCTGATCCACGTGCCGTACAAGGGCAGCGGCCCGTCGATGCAGGATGTGATCGCCGGGCAGATCCCGCTCAGCATCGATACCGCGCTGGTCGCGCTGCCGCAGATCGCCGCCGGCAAGGTGCGTGCGCTGGCGGTCACGACCGCGAAGCGCAGCAAGGTGGCGCCCGACGTGCCGACGATGGCCGAAGCCGGGCTCAAAGGTTTCGACGTCGCGTCGTGGCAGGCGATCTTCGCGCCGGCGGGCACGCCGGCAGCGATCGTCAAGCGCATGAACGACGAGCTGACCAAGATCGTCGCGCAGATCGAGGTCGCGGCGCGGCTCTACACGATGGGCGTCGAGAACGTGCCGATGACGCCGGCGCAGCTCGCCGAGTTCCAGAAGGCGGAGCTGGTCAAGTGGGCGAAGATCGTGAAGGATGGGAATGTGAAGGTTTGAGGAACTGAGGCACGCGGCCCCTCACCCCGGCCCTCTCCCCAGAGAGGAGAGGGAGTTGAAATCCCCTCTCCCTCTGGGAGAGGGCTAGGGTGAGGGCCAGCGAGTACCGACAACGCCCCCATGCATTCCAGACCCCTCACCATCAAGATGCACGATCGCGACAACGTCGCGATCGTCGCCAACGACGGCGGCCTGCCCGCCGGCACCACGTTGCCCGATGGCCTGACCCTGCGCGAGCACGTTCCGCAAGGCCACAAGGTCGCGCTGGTCGACATCGCCGCCGATGCGCCGGTGCGGCGCTACGACGTCGTGATCGGCCACGCCCTCAAGGACATCGCCGCCGGCAGCTGGGTCCACGAGCGGCTGCTGAAGATGCCCGACGCGCGCGGGCTCGACGGCTTGCCGAAGGCGACGGTGCAGCGCGCGCCCATGCCGCCGCTCGAGGGCTACACCTTCGAGGGCTACCGCAACCCCGACGGCTCGGTCGGCACGCGCAACATCCTCGCGATCACGCAGACCGTGCAGTGCGTCGCCGGCGTCACCGAGTTCGCGGTGCAGCGCATCAAGGCCGAGCTGCTGCCGAAGTACGCGAACGTCGACGACGTGGTCGCGCTGGAACACACCTACGGCTGCGGCGTCGCGATCGACGCGCCCGATGCGGTGGTGCCGATCCGCACCTTGCGCAACATCAGCCTGAACCCGAACTTCGGCGGCGAAGTCATGGTGATCAGCCTGGGCTGCGAGAAGCTGCAGCCCGAGCGGTTGCTGCCGCCGGGGACCATCCCGCTGGTCGACGAGCGCAACGTCGCCGATGTCGGCGCGAGTGCCGAGACCCCACTCGACGTCGTCTGCCTGCAGGACGATGCGCACGTCGGCTTCCTCTCGATGATCGATTCGATCCTGCGCCAGGCCGAGGAGCACCTGGAACGCCTGAACGCACGGCGCCGCGAAACCGTGCCGGCCAGCGAGCTGGTGGTCGGCGTGCAGTGCGGCGGCAGCGATGCGTTCTCCGGCGTCACCGCAAATCCGGCGGTCGGCTTCTGCACCGATCTGCTGGTGCGCGCCGGCGCGAGCGTGATGTTCAGCGAGACCACCGAGGTGCGCGATGGCATCGCGCAGCTCACCTCGCGCGCGAGCACGCCCGAAGTCGCCGACGCGATGATCCACGAGATGGCCTGGTACGACGCGTACCTCGCGCGCGGCAGCGTCGACCGCAGCGCCAACACGACGCCGGGCAACAAGAAGGGCGGGTTGTCCAACATCGTCGAGAAGGCGATGGGCTCCATCGTCAAGAGCGGCAGCGCGACCATCTCCGGCGTGCTGGCACCCGGCGAGAAGCTGAAGACCAAGGGGCTGACCTACGCGGCGACGCCGGCGAGCGACTTCATCTGCGGCACCTTGCAGCTCGCCGCCGGGATGAACCTGCACGTCTTCACGACCGGCCGCGGCACGCCATACGGCCTGGCCGAATGCCCGGTCATCAAGGTCGCGACGCGCAGCGACCTGGCGCGCCGCTGGCACGACCTGATGGACGTCAACGCCGGCCGCATCGCCGATGGCGAGGCGACCATCGAAGAGGTGGGCTGGGAGCTGTTCCGCCTGATGCTGGACGTCGCAAGCGGCCGCAAGAAGACCTGGGCCGAGCAGTGGAAGCTCGCGAATGCGCTGGTGCTGTTCAACCCGGCGCCGGTGACCTGACGCGGCTCGCAAGCCGGAAACGAAACGCAACAACACGGACAAATCTGTCGTCACGAACGGTTCGTGACGTCGGATTTCGTCGGCTCGCGGTGCCGGGGCGTTCCTGCTTGAAACGATCTCCGCTCGTATCGATTCGAACGAGCGGGCACTTACATCGTTCGGTCGGCGGCGGGCGTGAAGGCGCGCAAACGCTGGGCGTGGTTCTTGCGCCGGACGGCTGACTGCCGTAACCACCCCCTGCGCATCGTGACGACGAGACTCTTCCAACATGTGGTCCGCCTGCTCGCGATCGTCGCGCCGGCGCTGCTGGCCGGCTGTTCGGCCCCGGCGCTGCTGGTCAGCGCCGCGGGTGTCGCGACCGACACCAGCGTGTCGTGGGCCATCGTCAAGCACTTGCACGAGAAGATCACCGAGGGCGACCCGGTGGCGTGCCACAAGCTCAACACCGTGCAGCGTGCGCTCAGCGGGCGCTGCGGCGCCTTCGAGGCCGGCAGTCTGGACGCGAAGGACGTGGCGAAGAGCGGCCTGCCCGTCTGCCCGCTGACCATCGCCGCCCGCGAGCCGCGCTTCTGGCCGGTGCTGCCCGAGCTGCTCGACAAGGGCGCGCAGCCCGAAACCTGTGCCGATTCGCCGCTGGTCGCGCTCGCGCAGGCCGAGGATTGCCCGGATTTCGACAAGGCGTCGGCACCGGTGCTGCGCTCGCTGAGCTGGCTGGCCGAGGCCGATGCCCGGGCGGTCCGGCACGACGTCGTGCGCATGCTGAGCTGCCCGAATGCGCGCCGCGCCGGGCTGGACCGCATGCTGGCCGCCTGGGACGACGCCGGCGCGCTGAACCCGAACCAGCTCGGCTTCGGCGTGTTCGGCGCGCTGCACCCCGACATGCTGGACACGCCGCTCGCGCGCCGGCTCGAAGCCGAGGGCCACACCGCCCGCGCCGGCCTCGGTGCCTATGACGGCCAACTGCGCTCGGGCTTCGAGGAAGCGCTGCGCACCAGCCACTGGGCCGCGCTCGACTGGTGGCTCGCGCGGGCCCCCGAGCTCGCGCGCTCGGTCCCGCCGACCCAGGGCAACCGCCAGCCCTGGCTGCCGCTGGCCCGCGTGCTGGTGCCGAGCTTCCTGGCCGAACCGGCGACCCAAGGCCAGATGGTCCACTACCTGCTCGCGCACGGCGCGAGCCCGCGGCAGCGTCTGCCGTTCGACGCCAGCCAGTCGGTCCTGGCCTATGCGCGCACGCTGAAGAGCCCGATGGTCGCGCTGCTGGAAGCGCCGCCGGAGGCGGCACCGCCGACCGCCACGCGGCTGGCCGGCAGCTCCGCGACGCTCGTCCCGGTGGCCGCCGCCGCAGCCCCGGCAGCGGTCGCCGCGACCGCCGCGATCGGCACGTTGCCGATCAAGTAGCTTGTTGCGCCGCTTGCACCTCCACGCGGCG
>DATCSE010000290.1:0-11625 GCA_036568605.1 Burkholderiaceae bacterium
GCACCAAGGTGCGCGCCAGCGCCAGCCGGTCGACCGCTTCGAGGCCGGAGGCGAGCAGGCCGTGGCGGGCCAGCGCACCCAGCACCGCCTCGCGCGCCAGCGGCAGCGCCAGGTCCAGCCCCTGCTTGGGATCGGCCTGCAGCATCGTCGCGGCGCGCGCCGTGTCCCCGGTGAAGCCCAGCACCAGCGCGGCGGCGGTCAGCGGCAGCGAGGCGTAGCGTTCGGCACCGGGTTGCAGCAGGCCGGCCGGGTCGCGCGTGCCGATCACGTGGCGCACCTGGGCGCGCAGCCGCTCCAGCCGCGAGTCCGCGGGGTCCGCTTCGGCCAGCAGCAAGACGCCGCCGCGCTGCAGCCGCTCGCCGGCCACGACATGCTCACCCGGCTCGACGCGGTGCTCGTCGCCGGTGCGCAGCGCCGACACCAGCCAGCCCTCGCCCTCGACGACGCAACCGTCCGCCGGCACCACGTCGCCTGCGGCCAGGTGAACGCGGTCGCCGGCGCGCAGTGCGTGCAGCGGCAGCCAGGCCGCTCGAGTGCCGTCCCCGTTCTGCGTGCGCGACACGCGATAGCGGGCGGCCTCGGTCGGCAGCAGCTGGGACAGCAGCTCGTCGGCCTGGCGCACCAGCCGCGCCGACCACTGCTCGGCCAGCGCGCGCAGCAGCAGCGAGGTCGACGCGGCAACCTCCTGCCCGCTGATCGCCAGCGCCGCGAGCGAGGTCGCGTCGAACAGCACGCCGCGGGTGTTCCGGCGCAACCGCTTCGGGTGGACCAAGACACGCGTCGCGATCGCGGCCAGCGCGAGCGCGCGACGCAGCGGCGGCGGCACCAGCGGCGCGACCGCGGCGAGCACCAGCGGCACCGCATCGGCCGGCGCCGGGCGCAGCACGCCGCGCGCACGCGGCAGCGGCGGTGCCGGCACATCCTCCTGCAGGCGGGCCAGCACGGCGGCGCGCGTGGCCGGCTGGCCGTCGTGCGCGACCACCAGGCAATGCAGCGCCGTGCTGGCGCGCACCGAGGCCACGCCGGGCACGGCCTGCAGCCGCAGCTTCCGCTGCGCGAGGTCGTCGCCGCGGCGCGCGGCCACGCGCAGGCGCGAGCGCGTCTCGTGCAGGATGGGGCTCGCGGTCATGACAAGCGCCTCTCCTTCAGCGCCTCGCGCGCGAACAGCGGCAGCAGCGCGGCCGTGCCGACCACGGTCGCATCCAGCACGCCGATCGGCGTCGTGCGCAACAGTTGCCGCAGCGGCGGCAGCAGCACCGTGCCGGCCTGCGCGAGCAGCGAGCAGGCCAGCGCGCGGCGCAGCATCGGGTTGGGCTGCAAGCCGCCGCGGCGCAGCGGCCGCGGCGAGCGCACCGCCAGCGCGAACAGCAGCTGCGACGAGGTCAGCGTGTTGAAGGCCAGCGTGCGTGCCCGCGGGCTGTCGCCATGGCGCGCCAGCCCGTAGGCGAAGACGGCCAGCGTCGTGGCCGTCATCAGCCCGGCATCGGCGGCGACGTGGCGCCACTCGCGCCGGTCCAGCAGGCCTTCGCGCAGCGACACCGGCGGCCGCTCGAGCAGACCCGGCTCGGCCGGCTCGACCCCCAGCGCGATCGCCGGCCAGATGTCGGTTGCGATGTTGGTCCACAGCAGCGCCAGCGGATCGAGCGGCTCGGGCATGCCGAGCAGCACCGCCAGCGCCGTGACGGCCAGCTCGCTGAGGTTGGTCGAGACCAGGTAGCGCACCGACTTCCTGACGTTGAGGAAGGCGGTGCGGCCTTGTTCGATCGCACCGAGCAGCGCGACCGGGTGGTCGTCGCGCAGGACCACGTCGGACATCGCATGCGCGAAGTCCGTCCCGCTGACGCCCATCACCAGCCCCACATCGGCCGTCTTCAGCGCCGGGCCGTCGTTGATGCCGTCGCCGGTCATCGCCACCACATGGCCGCGCTGCTGCAGCGCGCGCACGATCTGCAGCTTCATCGCCGGGCTGGTGCGCGCGAAGACGCCCGCCGACTCGGCCGGGTCCGCCACGTCGGCGACGGATTCGTGCAGGCTCGAGGCGTCGGCCACCGGCCGGCCTCCGTTCAGGCCGATGCGTTCGGCCACCGCGCGCGCCGTCCCCGGCTGATCGCCGGTGATCATCAGCGGCCGGATGCCGGCGGCGTGCAGGCGCCGCATCATCTCCGGCAGATGCGGCCGCAGCGGGTCGGCGAGGCCCACCATGCCCAGCCAGGTCAGCCCGCCGGTGCTGCCGTATCGGGGCCGCTCGTGGCGCCGGCAGGCCAGGGCCAGCACTCGTTCGCCGCGCTCGGCCAGCGCGTCGTTCAACGCGAGCAGGCGCCGGCGATCGGCCGGCCGCAGCGGAACGGTCGCGCGGCCATCGAACCAGTCGACACAGCGCTCCAGGATCTCGTCCGGCCGGCCCTTCGCGGCAATGAACAGGCCGGCCCGGCCGGCCGCATGGATGGTCACCATGTACGGGTGATGCTCCGAGCGCTGGCGCACCTCGCGCAGCGGGTAGTGGCGCCGCAGCGCCTCGGCATCGGCACCGTGGGCATGCGCGAAGTCGAGCAGCGCGAGCTCCGTCGACGAGCCGCGGCGATTGCTGCCGCTGCCGCTCCCGTTGCTGCCGTTGCTGCCGTTGCGGCCGTTGCGGCCATTGCTGCCGTTGCTCGCGCGGCCGCCCGAGCCGTGCGCGTTCGAATCGGCCGCGCCGTCGTCATCCTCTTCGACCGAGTTGCACAGCGCGGCCACCGGCAGCCACGCCGGCGGCAGACCGTCGACACGGCCGCTCTCGTCCGGCTCGATGCGGTCCAGACCCAGCGTCAACGAGGCGACGCTCATGCGGTTCTGGGTCAACGTGCCGGTCTTGTCCAGGCACACCACATCGACCGCGCCCAGGTTCTCGATCGCGTCCAGCCGCCGGACGTAGATCTGGCGCCGCTGCAAATGGCGCACGCTGGACGCGAGCAGGCTGGTGGCCACGGCGGGCAGGCCTTCGGGGATGGCGGCGACGCCGAGCGACACGGTGGTGCGCAACAGCGGCAGCAGAGCCCGGCCGCGCAGCAGGCCCAGGCCCAGCACACCGCCGCACAGCAGACCGGCACCGATGGCCAGGCGGCGGCCGAGCGTGTCCAGCTCTTGCTCCAGCCGCGTACGGGGCGCTTCGGCGGACTGGGCGAGCTGACGGATCCGGCCGAGCTCGGTGCGCTCTGCCGTGGCGACCACCAGCGCGCGGCCAGCGCCGCCCGAGACGGCCGTGCCCAGGAACACCATGTTGTGCCGCTCGGCCAGCGGCGTGCCGGCCGGCAGCGCATCCATCGCCTGCTTGGGCACCGGCAGGCTTTCGCCGGTCAGCGCCGCCTCGTTGGTCGACAGCCGGTGCGCCTCGATCACCCGCGCGTCGGCGGCGACCGGCTCGCCCGGCTGCAGCAGCAGCACGTCGCCGACCACCACGTCGCGCGCGTCGATGCTGCGCGCCCCGCCGTCGCGCAGCACGCTGGCTCTGCCGGGTTGCAGCCGGCGCAGGCTGGAGACCGTCTGCTCCGCCTCGCGCTCGGTGACGAAGCCGATCGCACCGTTGGCCGCCAGGACCGCGGCAATGGCGCCGGCGTCGAGGACGGCCCCCATCGCCAGCGAGATCGCGGCCGATGCGCCCAGCAGCGCCACCGGAACCGAATCGAGCTGCCCGGCGAGGATCTGCCACGCGCTGCGGCCGGCAACGTCGCGGATCTCGTTCGGGCCATCGCGAGCCAGACGCCGCGCCGCCTCGGCGGCGGACAGGCCGCGCCGCAGGTCGACCGCAGCGCGATGCCCGTGCGACATGCCACGGACCAGAAGTGACAGCGGCTGTGCATGCTCACGCCTCGCGGGCGGGGCCTCGAGCAGTTGTGCACCGGCCGGCGCGGCAGCTGCCGGCGCCGGGACGGCCGCCGCCTCACGGGCGGGCGCCGCGTCACGTCGCGGCCGCCTCCGCGGCCGGGCCGGCCGGCGCTGTTCGTGCAAGCGTGCCGCATCGGCCAGCGCTTCGAGCCAGGCCGACTCGTCGCGCTGCGGCGACAGGCGGGCGCGCACCGTGCCGGTGTCGAGCCGCACCTGCACTTCGCCCGGCCAGCGCGACGCGATCCATTCGCCGAGCGGCTCGTTTTTCAGCAACGATTGCACGCGCACCTGCACGTGGCCGCGCGGGCGGCCCGTGACGATCGTGTGCGGCGCGGCGTGCGGCATCGGACAGGGATTCGTCGACGGCGACGAACGTCAGCCGCGGCAATCGGCATGCCGGCCACCAGATGCCGCGACGGCCGTTCATTCGAACGTCAGCGGACGAAACAACCGTCTGGTTCGGTTCGCGCTGCGGCCCAGTGGCCCAGGCGCGATCGGACTACGCGACCTTCTTGCGCATGCCGCGCAGCCGGGTCGCGTGATCGCTGTACCAGTCGCCCAGCGATGCGAGCAGCGGGCCCAGCTTCACCGCCGGCGTCGTCAACGTGTATTCGACGCGCGGCGGCACCTCGGCATAGACGGTGCGCAGCACCAGCCCGTCGCGCTCGAGCTCGCGCAGCTGCTGCGTCAGCATGCGCTGCGTCACCTCGGGGATCGAGCGCTGCAGCTGGCTGAAGCGCAGCGTGCCCGCAGCCAGCCGATACAGGATCAGCGGTTTCCACTTGCCGCCGATCAGCGCGAGCGCGCCATCGACCGGACAAGGCGAGTTCGGGTTCTTTGCCATGCGCCATCTCCAGTGCAGCTTAGGCACAAAAATGTGCGTACCTACCGAAATTGTACGTTATTGCGAATCCGGATGTGGAAGCCTACGATCACGGCCTCCGAAAACATTGAGCGATCGTCGCCATGCAAACCGATTCCAAACTGCTCGTCACCGGCGCGACCGGCCATCTCGGCCGGCGTGTCGTCCATCACCTGCTGAACACGCTGGAGGTGCCGCCCGCGCGCGTGATCGCGACCACCCGCAAGCCCGATGCGGCGGCCGATCTCGCGAAGCTCGGCATCGAGGTGCGCGCCGCCGATTTCGACGCGGACGGCGCCACGCTCGCGGCCGCGCTGCGCGGCGCAACGCGCATGCTGCTGGTCAGCACCGACCGGCTCGACGTGCCGGGCCTGCGCCTCGCGCAGCACCAGCGCGCGATCGCGGCCGCGGTCGCGGCCGGCGTGCAGCATGTCGTGTACACCTCGATGCCCTCGCCCGAGACCTCGCGCGTCAGCTTCGCGCCCGAGCACGCCGGCACCGAGCGCGCGCTGGCCGAGAGCGCGCTGCCGGGTTGGACGGTGCTGCGCAACAGCTGGTACTTCGAGAACTGGTTCCACTCGATACCGGGCGCGCTGAAGTCCGGTCAGTGGTACAGCGCGGCCGGCGACGGCAAGCTCGCGAACATCGCGCGCGACGACCTCGCGCGCGCCGCGGCCACGGTGCTCGCCGGCGCCGACAACGGCGCGAAGCGCACCTACACGCTGAGCGGCGCCGAGTTGCTGACGACGCGCGAGATCGCCGCGACGATCAGCGCCGCCACGGGCAAGCCGCTCGCGGTCGTCGACGTGCCGATCGAAGGCCTGGTGCAGGGCATGGTGGCGCACGGCTTCCCGGAGCCCATCGCCCGCATCTTCGCGTCGTTCGATGCGAACACCGCGGCCGGCGGCTTCGCCTCGGTATCCGGCGACTACCGCACGATCACCGGGCGCGAGCCGCAGCGCCTGGCCGACTGGTGCGCCGCCAACGTCGCCGGCTTGACCGGAGCCTGACCGCGGCAAGCCGGCGCGCGCTCCGTCAATCGCGGCCGGCTTGCTCCACCGGCGACGGCTGCTCCGCCGCCGCCAGCACGCCGACGAAGCTCGCGGCCTTCTCGACCAGCACGCGCAGCGTCTCGGCCGCGTCCGCCTGCTCGGCGGCCGCGCAGACCTTCAGCGTCATCACCTGCTGCGCCGCGTAGGCATAGTCCGCGCGCAGCACATCGATGCCGCGCGCGGCGTACAGGCCGAGGATGCGGCACAGCAATCCGGTGTCGCGTTCGATCAGGTAGACCTGCTCCAGGCTGCGTGTCCCGGAGGGTGTGGCGTCTCGTTGTTTCATCGCTTCGATCCCGTTGACGGAGATGGACGCCGACGCGCAGTCGGCGGCGGACAGGCGCGTGGGATCGAAGAAGAACGAATGGCTCGCTCGCTGCATCGACCCGGCTGACCGGGACGACGCGCGCGTGCCCGGTCAGCGGCGAATTCGAATCGGGGCGGCGATGGCGACCAGGCGAGGCATGGCGCAAGTCTAGCAGCCGTTGCGGAGCGCGCGGGCATCGGGGACTGCCCGACTGCACCAGGCCTGAAAATTGCCTTACAGTCATTGCAACTGACTGGAACTGAATTTCCATGGCCGCCGCCTCCCTTCCCGCCGCCGACTGGGCCGGCCGCTTCGCCGGCCTGCCGGTGCTGCAGCAGATCGCCGCGCGCATCCCGGCGATGCCTGCGGCGATCGCGCGCATGGGGCAGGCGGTGCTCGCGCACCCGTTCCGGGCGGCCACGCTGAACATCGACGAGTTCGCCGGCGAGGTGTCGGTGTCGATCGCGACCGCGAACCGGTTCGCGCGCGCGCTGGGCTTTGCCGGCTACCCACAGTTCCGCGCCGAGCTGGCGCGCGGCTTCGAGACCGTGCTCGCGCCGGTCGAGAGCCTGCGCAGCAACCTGCGGCAGACCGCCAGCACGCAGCAGGCGATGGCGGCGTCGCTGCAGGAGACGCTGGTGAACGTCGAGCGCACGGTGCAGGCGCTGCAGCGCCAGCCGTGCGAACAGGCGGTCAAGCTGATCGCGCGGGCCGACCAGGTGCTGACGCTGGGCTGGGGCAGCAGCGCCTACCTCGCGGGCGTGCTGCAGCACGAGCTCGAGCCTTACTGCACGCACGTCGGCAGCCTGGCCCAGGCCGGCGGCCCCTCGCATGCGGCGCGGCAGCTGGTCAAGCGCGGGCCGCGCGACCTGGTGATCGCACTGGCATTCCCCCGCTACGTCGAGGACACGATCGTGCTGACGCGCCTGGCGCGCGAGCACGGCGTCAAGGTGCTCGCGCTGACCGACGAGCCCACCTCGCCGCTGGTGCCGCTGGCCGACGTCACCTTGTACGCACACGTCAACCGGCAGATCGCCTCGACCTCGAACGCCACCGTGCTCGCGCTGCTCGAGGCACTGGTGGCCGCGCTCGCGCGCCGCACCGAGGGCGCGGTCGAGCGCGCCGCGCAGATGACGCACGGCGTGCTGCCGTGGCTGCAGGTCGACGGCAGCGGCGGCAGCACCGGGGGCACCGCCCCGCATCGTTCGACGAGCGGCACGCGCCGCCGTCGCGTCACCGCATGAGCACGTTGCCCTCACCCCTGGCCCTCTCCCGCAAGCGGGAGAGGGGGACGATCGCATCGGCTTGCCCCCTCTCCCGCTACGGGCCACGAAGGGGCCCTTGGTGGCCCCTGGAGAGGGTTGGGGTGAGGGTCGTCCAATGACCACCACGCCCCCCTTGAACACGCCACCGCTCAAGCCAACAGCCGTGGTCGCGATCCACGGCGGTGCCGGCACGATCGCCCGCGCCGCGACTTCGCCCGCGCAACAGGCCCGTTATCGCACCGCACTCGACGAGATCCTGCACGCCGCGCAGGCGATGCTCGCCGGCGGTGCCGACGCCATCGACGTCGTCACCGAAGCGGTGCGCCGGCTCGAGGAGTGCCCGCTGTTCAACGCCGGCTTCGGCGCGGTCTACACCGCCGAGGGCCGGCACGAGCTCGATGCCTGCGTGATGCGCGGCAGCGATCGGGCCAGCGGTGCAGTGGCCGGCGTGCGCACGGTGCGCAACCCGGTGCTCGCGGCGCGCGCCGTGCTCGAGGCCGGCGGGCCGGTGCTGCTGATCGGCCCGGGCGCCGAGCGTTTCGCGCACGAGCACGGCTGCGAGGCCGTCGCGCCCGAGTGGTTCGGCACGCCCGAGCGCCTCGCGCAGCTGCACGCCGCGTCGGCCGACGGGTCGGCCATGCTCGATCACGATGCGAACGGCACCGCGGGTGCGGTCGAGGCCGCACCGCCGCTGGACGAGCGCGACAAGTTCGGCACCGTCGGCGCGGTCGCCTTGGACATGCACGGCCACCTCGCCGCGGCGACCTCCACCGGCGGCATGACCAACAAGCGCCCGGGCCGCGTCGGCGATTCGCCGCTGGTCGGCGCGGGCTGCTACGCGAACGACCGCACGGTGGCGGTCTCGTGTACCGGGGTCGGCGAGGCGTTCATCCGCGCGGTCGCGGCGCACGACGTGTCGGCGCTGATCGAATACGGCGGCCTGTCGCTGCAGCAGGCCACGAACCGCGTCGTGATGGAGACGCTGCCGCCGCTGGGCGGCCGCGGCGGCCTGATCGCGATCGACACGCACGGCGAGGTCGCGCTGCCGTTCAATACCGAGGGCATGTACCGCGGCTGGGCGCGTGTCGGCGACGCGCCGGTGTCCGCCATCTACGCCGACGAGACCCTGGCGTACCCGCGATGACGACGTCCCCGCTTCATGCTTCGACCGCGTCCGCGCCGCGCCGCGTGCTGGACGTGCGCGACCTCAGCGTGAGCTTTCGCGGCGAGACGCAGCGCATCCACGCGGTGCGGTCGCTGAGCTTTCATGTCGATGCCGGCGAGACGCTCGCGATCGTCGGCGAATCGGGGTCGGGCAAGTCGGTCTCGTCGCTCGCACTGATGCGGCTGATCGAACACAGCGGCGGCCGGCTGGACAGCGGCGAGCTGTGGCTGACGCGGCGCAACGGCGAGCGCCTCGACCTGGCGCAGGCCGATGCAGCCCGGATGCGCACGCTGCGCGGCGCCGACCTGGCGATGGTGTTCCAGGAGCCGATGACCTCGCTGAACCCGGTGTTCACGGTCGGCGAGCAGGTGTCCGAGTCGATCCGGCTGCACCAGGGCCTGCCGCAGCGCGAGGCGATGGCCGAGGCGCTGCGCCTGTTCGACCTGGTGCGCATCCCCGAGGCGCGCGAGGTGCTGGGGCGGCATCCGCACCAGCTCTCCGGCGGCATGCGCCAGCGCGTGATGATCGCGATGGCGCTGGCCTGCCGTCCCACGCTGCTGATCGCCGACGAGCCGACCACCGCGCTGGACGTGACGATCCAGGCGCAGATCCTCGCGCTGATCCAGCAGCTGCAGCGCGACCTCGCGATGGGCGTGATCTTCATCACCCACGACATGGGCGTGGTCGCCGAGATCGCGGACCGCGTGCTGGTGATGCAGCGCGGCGTCAAGGTCGAAGAAGGCGAATGCCGCGCGCTGTTCGCGCGACCGACGCAGCCGTACACGAAGGCGCTGCTGGCCGCGGTGCCGCGGCTGGGCGCCATGAGCGGGCATGCGTTGCCTGCGCGCTTCGCGTTGCCGGGCGCGGGGGACGCGGGCCACGCCGCGACGCTGCCCGACAGCGTGCGTGCCGATCAGCCGCCGGTGCTCAGCGTGCGCGGGCTGGTCACGCGCTTCCCGCTGCGCAGCGGCATCTTCGGCCGGGTGCGGCGCCAGGTGCACGCGGTCGAGCAGATCAGCTTCGAGTTGAAAGCCGGCGAGACGCTTTCGCTGGTCGGCGAATCGGGCTGCGGCAAGTCGACGACCGGCCGTTCGCTCGCGCGGCTGATCGCCCACCAGGCCGGTCGCGTCGAAGTCGCCGGGCGCGACATCGCGCCGTTGCGCGGCGCCGCGCTGCAGGCCTTGCGGCGCGACATCCAGTTCGTGTTCCAGGACCCGTACGCATCGCTCGATCCGCGCCTGACCGTGGGCTACGGCGTGATGGAGCCGCTGCTGATCCACAAGCTGATGCCGGCGTCGCAGGCGCAGGAGCGCGTGCGCTGGCTGCTGCACAAGGTCGGCCTGCCGGCCGAGGCGGCGCATCGTTATCCGCACGAGTTCTCGGGCGGCCAGCGCCAGCGCATCGCGATCGCGCGCGCGCTCGCGCTGAACCCGAAGGTCGTGATCGCCGACGAGGCGGTGTCGGCGCTCGACGTATCGATACGCGCGCAGATCATCAACCTGCTGCTGGACCTGCAGCAGGAGTTCGGCATGGCCTATCTGTTCATCTCGCACGACATGGCGGTGGTCGAGCGCATCAGCCACCGCGTCGCGGTGATGTACCTCGGGCAGATCGTCGAGATCGGCCCGCGCCGCGCCGTGTTCGAGGATCCGCAGCATCCCTACACGCGGCGCCTGATGTCGGCCGTGCCGGTGGCCGACCCGACCCGCCGGCGCCAGCGCGAGCTGCTGGCCGACGAGATCCCGAGCCCGGTGCGCGCACTCGACGACCCGCCGCAGGTGGCGCCGTTGCACGAGGTGGCGCCAGGGCATTTCGTCGCGCGGCATCCTGTCGGCGGCGCGTACTGACCTTCCCCTTCCCCTATTCGTTCCAGCAAGGAGAACTTCGATGAATCGACAACGCTTTACCCGCCTCGCGGCCGCGCTGGCCCTGACCGGCGCCGCCTTCGCCGCGCACGCCTCCAAGGACGTGGTCGTCGCGGTGCAATCGACGTTCACGACCACCGACCCGTACGACGCGAACGACACGCTTTCGCAGGCGGTCGCCAAGTCGTTCTACCAAGGCCTGTTCGGCTTCGACAAGGACATGAAGATGGTGCCGGTGCTGGCCGAGAGCTACACCGCGAGCAAGGACGGCCTGACCTACACGGTCAAGCTCAAGAGCGGCATCAAGTTCCACGACGGCACGCCGTTCAACGCCGAGGCGGTCAAGGTGACGTTCGAGCGCGTGATCAACCCCGACAACAAGCTCAAGCGCTACAACCTCTACAAGAACATCGCGAAGATCGAGGCGGTCGATCCGACGACCGTGCGCTTCACGCTGAAGGAGCCGTTCTCGCCGTTCATCAACACGCTGGCGCACCCGTCGGGCGTGATCATCTCGCCGGCCGCGCTCGCGCAGTACGGCAGCAAGGGCATCGCGCAGCACCCGGTGGGCACCGGCCCGTTCAAGTTCGTCGAGTGGAAGGCCACCGACTACATCAAGGTCGCGAAGTTCGACGGCTACTGGCGCAAGGGCTACCCCAAGGTCGACAGCATCACCTGGCGCCCGGTGGTCGACAACAACACGCGCGCCGCGGTGATGCAGACCAACGAGGCGCACTTCGCGTTCCCGATGCCGCCCGAGGCGGTGGAGACGCTGTCGAAGAAGCCCAGCCTGGAGGTGACGACGGCGCCGTCCATCATCCACCGCTACATCTCGATGAACACGAAGCAGAAGCCCTTCGACAACCCGAAGGTGCGCGAGGCGATCAACTACGCGATCAACAAGGACGCGCTGATCAAGGTCGCGTTCGCCGGCAACGCGGTGCCGGCCGAAGGCGTGATGCCGCAGGGCGTCGAGTACGCGGCCAAGCTGGGCCCGTGGCCGTACAACCCGGCGAAGGCGCGCGAGCTGCTGAAGGAGGCCGGTTATCCGAACGGCTTCGAGTCGATCCTGTGGTCGGCCTACACCTACACGACCGCGCAGAAGGTGATCCAGTTCGTGCAGCAGCAGCTTGCGCAGGTCGGCATCAAGGTGCAGGTGCAGGCCCTCGAGGCTGGCCAGCGTGTCGAGCGCGTCGAGAGCGCGCAGGACCCGGCGACCGCACCGGTGCGCATGTACTACGTGGGATG
>DATCSE010000291.1:0-3322 GCA_036568605.1 Burkholderiaceae bacterium
GATCGAAGCTGAGCCGGCCGGGCGCGGCCGGCGCCGCCGGGCCCATCGTCGCGGCCAACGTCAGCGGCGTCTCGATGCGCGGCAGCCAGGCCGACTCGACTGCGAATGCCGCGCGTGCGTGCGGCAGCAGCGCTGCGAACGGCAGCAGCACGACGGCGTCGCGCAGCGCGATGCCGCGGGCCGCGGTCCAGTCCAGCGTTCGCAGCGCGACCTGCCGCCAGGTGCTGGCGGCATCCGCCGTGGTTTCAAGGGTGGCGCGCACTATCGTCGTCATAGGAAAGACACTGGCCGCTCTAGGCTTGCAGCGCGGCGCGCCGAACAGACCTTTGTGTCAGAATCATTGTGCCTTGCGCCCGTGTCCCGAGCCGCGGCGCACTCCCGAGGACCAACTCATGAGCAGTGAACTGATCAAACACACGACCGATGCGTCGTTCGACAGCGATGTGCTGCATTCCGACAAGCCGGTGCTGGTCGACTACTGGGCCGAATGGTGCGGCCCTTGCAAGATGATCGCGCCTATCCTCGACGAGGTCTCGAAGGACTACGACGGGCGCCTGAAGATCGCGAAGATGAACGTCGATGAGAACCGCGACGTGCCGGCCAAGTTCGGCATCCGCGGCATCCCGACGCTGATGTTGTTCAAGGGCGGCGAGCTCGCGGCGACCAAGGTCGGCGCCTTGTCGAAAGCCCAGTTGACCGCGTTCCTCGACGGTCATCTATAATCCCGCCTGAACGCGGAAGGCTCGGTGCCGGGGCTCCAAAAGAGCCGGCACCGAGGCCAAGCGCCAGAGATACGCCACCTCGCCCCGAAGTCCGGCGCGCGGGTTCGGCTCCAAACTCCAACGTTCCGTTTTTGCTGTCCGCAGCGCGTGACCGCACGCGCCGGGCTAACCGGCAGGTCGAACGCGCTTGGGCTCGTCGATCGACGCGGGTCGTCGGCGCAGCGCCGGCGCACCTGCCCACATCCCAGGGTGTACACCCATGCATCTTTCCGAACTGAAGCTGATCCACGTCTCCGAGCTCATCAAGATGGGCGAGGCGCTGGAGATCGAGAACGTCGCGCGCCTGCGCAAGCAGGAGCTGATGTTCGCGATCATGAAGAAGCGCGCGAAGGCCGGCGAGCAGGTGTTCGGCGACGGCGTGCTCGAAGTGCTGCCCGACGGTTTCGGCTTCCTGCGTTCGCCGGACGCGAGCTACATGGCCTCGACCGACGACATCTACCTCTCCCCCAGCCAGATCCGTCGCTTCAATCTGCACACCGGCGATGCGATCGAAGGCGAGGTGCGCGTGCCCAAGGACGGCGAGCGCTACTTCGCGCTGGTCAAGGTCGACAAGGTCAACGGCCTGACGCCCGAGGAGAGCAAGCACAAGATCATGTTCGACAACTTGACGCCGCTCTTCCCGAAGGAGCAGTTCAAGCTCGAACGCGACATCAAGACCGACGAGAACGTCACCTGCCGCATCATCGACCTGATCGCGCCGATCGGCAAAGGCCAGCGCGCGCTGCTGGTCGCGCAGCCGAAGACCGGCAAGACCGTGATGATGCAGCAGCTCGCGCATGCGATCGTCGCGAACTACCCCGAGGTCTACCTGATCGTGCTGCTGGTCGATGAGCGGCCCGAGGAAGTGACCGAGATGGTCCGCACCGTGCGCGGCGAGGTGATCAGCTCGACCTTCGACGAGCCGGCCGCGCGCCATGTACAGGTCGCCGAGATGGTGATCGAGCGCGCGAAGCGCCTGGTCGAGCTGAAGAAGGACGTCGTGATCCTGCTGGATTCGATCACCCGGCTCGCGCGCGCCTACAACAACGTGCTGCCGTCGTCCGGCAAGGTGCTCACCGGCGGTGTCGACGCGAACGCGCTGCAGCGCCCGAAGCGCTTCTTCGGCGCGGCCCGCAACGTCGAGGAAGGCGGCTCGCTGACCATCATCGGCACGGCGCTGATCGACACCGGCAGCCGCATGGACGAGGTGATCTACGAGGAGTTCAAGGGCACCGGCAACTGCGAGATCCACCTGGACCGGCGCATGGCCGAGAAGCGGGTCTACCCGTCGATCCTGATCAACAAGAGCGGCACGCGGCGCGAGGAATTGCTGCTGAAGCCGGAAATCCTGCAGAAGACCTGGATCCTGCGCAAGCTGCTCTACGCGATGGACGAGATCGAGGCGATGGAGTTCGTGCTCGACAAGATGAAGTCGGCGAAGAACAACCTGGACTTCTTCGACATGATGCGAAGGGGCGGCTGATCGCCCAAGGCCGCTATCGCTATAATTCGCGGTTTCCCGCGGAAAGTGCGCCGAACGGTTCGGCGTGGCTCCCGCAACGAACGCAAGGCTCCCCATGAAAGAAGGCATCCACCCCACCTACCGCGACGTCTGCTTCGTCGACCTGTCCAACGGTTTCAAGTTCGTCACGCGCTCGACCGCGCAGACCAAGGAAACCATCACGATGGAAGACGGTCGCGAGCTGCCGCTGTACAAGCTCGAGTCGACCAGCGAGTCGCACCCGTTCTACACCGGCACGCAGAAGAGCGTGGACTCGCTCGGCGGCCGCGTCGAGAAGTTCCGCAACAAGTTCGCCCACCTCGGCGCGAAGAAGTGACCGGTCGGAATGTCGACAAACAGGAAGGCAGCTTCGGCTGCCTTTTTTGTTGCCGTATGCGAAGACGCCGGACCGGACCTCGACTTGCTGCATGATGCGCGGCTGACAAGCGCGACAACACCAACAAAGCACCGTTGAACGCCCCGAACCCCGCTCTCGTGACCCAGCGCGCCGCGCAGCGCCTGCCGCGCGTGGCGCTGGTGCTGTTCTGCGCGGCCTACGTGATTCCCGGCGTGTTCGGCCGCGGCCCATGGAAGAGCGCCGACATCACCGCGTTCGGCTACATGGTCAGCATCGCGCAGGGCCGCACCGGCTGGCTCGTGCCGACGGTCGGCGGGCTGCCGGCCGATGCCTCGCTGCTGCCCTACTGGTTTGGCGCGGCCTTCATCAAGGCGCTGACCCTGATCCACCAGGGGTTCGATCTCGCGCTGGCCGCGCGCATCCCGTTCGCGCTGCTGCTCGTCGCGGTGCTGGTGCTGACCTGGTACGCGACCTATCACCTGGCGCGCAGCGAATCCGCGCAGCCGCTGCCGTTCGCGTTCGGCGGCGAAGCGAACCCGGTCGACTATGCCCGCGCGGTTGCCGACGGGGCACTGCTCGCGCTGATCGCATCGTTGGGCCTGCTGCAGCTCGGCCACGAAACGACGCCGGAACTGGCCCAGCTCGCGGCCGTCACGCTGTTCGTCTACGCGCTCGCGGCCAGCGCGCTGCGAACCTGGGAGG
>DATCSE010000292.1:0-2705 GCA_036568605.1 Burkholderiaceae bacterium
GAGGCTTGGGGAGAATTGCTGCCGTCCTCGGCTTTAGGGGGTTGCGCCAGGGAATTGGCGTACCCGGTCATGCTGTAGACTGGCATTTCGCATCTCGCAAAACAGACAAAACGCGATTATGTCCAAGCCGAAGCCGGCGCCATTGCCCGCAGGCACGGTGGTTGGGGGCTACCAGATCATCAAGCGGCTGGCGGCGGGCGGTTTCGGCGTGGTCTACCTCGCCGAGGATCCCGACCATCACCTAGTCGCGCTGAAGGAATACCTGCCCTCGTCGCTGGCCGAACGTTCACCCGGTGAATTGACGCCGCGCGTCAAACCGGAAAAGCAGCCGCTTTACCGGCTCGGCCTGAAGAGCTTCTTCGAGGAAGGCCGGTCGCTCGCGCAGATCTCGCACCCGAGCGTCGTGTCGGTGCTGAACTTCCTGCGCGAGAATGAGACCGTCTACATGGTCATGAACTACCTGCAGGGCGACACGCTGCAGGACTTCATCGTGACCGCGCGCGACATGAAGCGTGACAAGGTGTTCCGGGAGTCCACCATCCGCAGCCTGTTCGACGAGATCCTGCGCGGTCTGCGCATCGTGCACCAGCACAAGATGCTGCACCTGGACATCAAACCGGCCAACATCTTCATCACCAACGACAACAAGGCCGTGCTGCTGGACTTCGGCGCCGCGCGGGAAGTGCTGAGCAAGGAAGGCAACTTCATCCGCCCGATGTACACGCCCGGCTTTGCTGCGCCCGAGATGTACCGCCGCGACGGCTCGCTCGGCCCCTGGACGGACATCTACGCCATTGGTGCCTGCATCTATGCCTGCATGCAGGGCTATCCGCCCAACGACGCGCCGCAGCGGCTGGAGAAGGACCGCCTCAACCTCAGCCTGTCGCGCCTGCGCAATGTCTATTCCGACAACCTGCTCGAAGTGACCGAGTGGTGCATGTCGCTGGACCCGCTGTCGCGCCCGCAGAGCGTGTTCGCGCTGCAGAAGGAACTCGCCCGCGAGACCGAGCGGCGCTACACCAAGCTGTCCTTCAGCGAGCGGCTGAAGCTCCAGTTGGAAAACCTCAAGTCCGGAGCCAAAGCTTGAGCCCCCACGCTCACGTTTGTTCGCTGTCCCCCAAGGGCGTGCAAGGCTGCCCTAGGGGCGGCCCGTCGGGAGCCTTCTCTTGAAATTCGACGTCTTCCAGGTCAGCCGCCGTGGCGGTCGCGAGACCAATGAAGACCGCATGGGCTATTGCTACACGCGGGAGGCCGGCCTGTTCGCGCTGGCCGACGGCATGGGCGGCCACCCGGAGGGCGAGGTCGCCGCGCAGATCGCGCTGCAGACGCTGGCCGCGCTGTTCCAGCAGGATGCCCGCCCGGTGCTGGACGACCCACAGCGCTTCCTGCAGGAAACCATCGTCATCGCCCACCACCAGCTGCTGCGCTATGCGCAGAGCAAGGGCCTGTCCGACACGCCGCGCACCACCGTCGTCGCCTGCATCATGCAGGGCAACCAGGCCTGGTGGGCACATTGCGGCGACTCGCGCCTCTACCTCGTGCGCGACAGCAAGCTCATCGCCCGCACGCGCGACCATTCCTACTCCGAACTGCAAGAGGCGCTCGGCCGCGTCGGCCGTGGTGGCGAAGCCTTCAACCGCAACGTGCTCTTCACCTGCCTGGGCAGCCCCGGCAAGCCCATGGTGGATTGCCAGGGGCCGCTCGTCATGGAGGCGGGCGACCGCATCCTGCTGTGCTCGGACGGGCTGTGGGGCAGCGTGGAGGACCAGGAGATCGTCCAGCATCTCGCCGACCACGTCATCGCCGAGGCCGTGCCCGAGCTCGTCGAGCAGGCGCTGCGCCGCGGCGGCCCGCGCGGCGACAACGTCACCGTGCTGGCCGTCGAATGGGAAGGCGCGGGCGATCCCGAGGGCGACACGACGCAGAACCTCGGCAACTCCGGCTTTGCCTCCACCATCCATGGTGGCCTGGATGCCGACCTCGTCGCCGCGATGGACGACGAGGAGATCGAGCGCTCGGTGCGCGAGATCAACGAAGTCATCCGCCGATCCGGCCGCCGCGGCGCGAACCGCGGCTAACTTTCTCTTCCCATGACCAAGACCTTCACGCGCAGCGCAGGCCGCGCAGCCAATCAATTGCGCCCGGTGCGCATCACCCGCGGTTTCACCGTGCATGCCGAGGGCTCCGTGCTCATCGAGTTCGGCGCCACGCGTGTGCTGTGCACTGCGTCCGTCGAAGAGCGCGTGCCGCCGCACAAGCGCGGCTCGGGCGAGGGCTGGGTGACGGCCGAGTACGGCATGCTGCCGCGCGCCACGCACACCCGCAGCGACCGCGAGGCCGCCAAGGGCAAGCAGAGCGGCCGCACGCAGGAGATCCAGCGCCTCATCGGCCGCTCGCTGCGCGCAGTATTCGACCTCAGCGCGCTGGGTGAGCGCACCATCACGCTGGACTGCGACGTGCTGCAAGCCGATGGCGGCACTCGCACGGCGGCCATCACGGGTGCCTTCGTCGCGGCGACGGACGCCGTCAACAAGCTCATCGCCGACAGCAAGCTGTCGCGCTCGCCGATCAAGGACTCCGTGGCCGCCATCTCGGTCGGCATCGTCGACGGCGTGCCGCTGCTGGACCTCGAATACACCGAGGACTCGGCCTGCGACACCGACATGAACGTCGTCATGACGGGCGCCGGCCATTTCATCGAGGTG
>DATCSE010000293.1:0-18049 GCA_036568605.1 Burkholderiaceae bacterium
CTCGGGCAAGCAGGCGCGCTCGGTGATCGACGGACTGGAGGCCGACGTCGTGACGCTCGGGCTGGCCTACGACGTCGACGCACTGGCCGACCACGGCAAGCTGGTCCCGCAGGACTGGCAGAAGCGGCTGCCGAACAACGCGTCCCCGTACACCTCGACCATCGTGTTCCTGGTGCGCAAGGGCAACCCCAAGCACATCGCCGACTGGCCGGATCTCGCGAAGAGCGGCGTCGACGTGATCACGCCCAATCCCAAGACCTCGGGCGGCGCACGCTGGAACTATCTCGCGGCCTGGGCCTATGCGCTGAAGCAGCCGGGCGGCAACGCCGACAGCGCGAAGGCCTTCGTCAAGCGCATCTATGCGAACACCAAGGTGCTCGATTCGGGCGCGCGCGGCGCGACCACGACCTTCGTCGAGCGCGGCATCGGCGACGTGCTGATCGCCTGGGAGAACGAGGCCTACCTGTCGGTCAAGGAACTGGGCGCGGACAAGTTCGAGATCGTCACGCCCAGCCTCTCGATCCTCGCCGAGCCGCCGGTCAGCGTCGTCGACAAGGTCGTCGACAAGCGCAACACGCGCAAGGTCGCGCAGGCCTACCTCGAGTACCTGTACTCGCCCGAAGGCCAGGAGATCGCCGCGCGCAACTTCTACCGGCCGCGCGATGCGAAGGTCGCCGCGAAGTACGCGAAGCAGTTCGCGCCGGTCAAGCTCGTGACGGTCGACGGCGAGTTCGGCGGCTGGCGCTCCGCGCAGAAGACGCACTTCGACGACGGCGGCGTGTTCGACCAGATCTACGCGCCGAAGTGACCCGCACAACCCCTGTTGCAGTACCGCCTTCGACCATGGAAGCCTTGCTGATCGCTGCGAGCCCGTCCGAACGTTCGCGCTCCGCCGCACTGCTCCAAGGCGCCGCCGCCGCGCTCGAACACGCCGGCGTTGCGGTGCGTACGTTGCGCCTGCGCGAATTGCCGGCCGAACCGCTGCTGCGTGCCCGCACCGGCGACGCGCCGTTGCGCGACGCGCTGCAGCAGGTGGCGAGCGCCCATGCGGTCGTGCTCGCGACGCCGATCTACAAGGCCGCCTACAGCGGCCTGCTGAAGGCGTTCCTGGACCTGCTGCCGCAGGATGGTCTGCACGGCAAGTGGATCTGGCCGCTGGCCACCGGCGGCAGCCCGGCCCACACGCTGGCGCTCGATCATTCGCTGCGCCCGGTGCTGGACAACCTGGGCGCCCACCAGGTCGTGCCGTCGGTCTATGCGCTCGAGTCGCAAGTCGTGCTGGGCGATGGTGAACTGGCCGCGGCGCGGCCGCGCTTCGACGCCGACGTGCAGCGCCGCCTCGACGCCGGCGCCGCGCGCCTGGCGAACGCGCTCGAATCGCAGGCGCATCTGCGCGAGCGCCACGAGCGCACGTCGCTCAGCCTGGTGCGATGTAGCGCGTAGTCGCGCATCCCGTTCGGGCTGAGCTTGTCGAAGCCTGGTCGAGCTTCTCGGACGGCCCTTCGACAAGCTCAGGGCGAACGGAACTCAAAGCTTGTCTCCTCCCCCCGGCGTCGGGTGGGTTCGATCTCGCGCGTGCTGCCGCACGCGGCACGCGCGAGCCTTTTCGCTTCGAGAACCAGAACGTCAGGATCAACCCCGATGAATGTCGACAACCCGATCCCCGCCACCACGCCGCCGCGGCGCGCGTGGCTGCGCACCGCGCTGTGGGCCGGTGCCTCGGCCGGCGCGCTGCTGGTGGCCGCCCTCTCCCATGCGCAGCCGCAGCGCACCGAGCTGCGCATCGGCTACCAGAAGAGCGCGAACCTGTTCGTGCTGCAGAAGGCACGAGGCTCGCTCGAGCAGCGCCTCGCGCCGCTGAACGTCGGCGTCAAGTGGGTCGAGTTCCCGGCCGGGCCGCAACTGCTCGAAGGGCTGAACGTCGGCGCCATCGACATCGGCCACGTCGGCGAGGCGCCGCCGATCTTCGCGCAGGCCGCCGGCGCAAACTTCGTCTACATCGGCCACGACCCGGCTGCGCCCGAAGCCGAGGCCATCGTCGTGCCCAAGGATCCGGCGATCAAGACGGTGGCGGACCTGAAGGGCAAGAAGGTCGCGCTGAACAAAGGCTCCAACGTGCACTACCTGCTGGTGCGCGCGCTCGAGAAGGCCGGCCTGAAGTACGGCGACGTCCAGCCGGTGTTCCTGCCGCCGGCCGATGCGCGCGCGGCCTTCGAGAAAGGCTCGGTCGACGCGTGGGCGATCTGGGATCCGTTCCTCGCTGCGGTCGAGAAGCAGAGCAACGCCCGCATCATCGTCGACGGCCGCAACGGCGTCGCGAACAACTACCTGTTCTACCTGGCCGAGCGCGGCTATGCGGAGAAGCGGCCCGACGTGATCAAGGCGCTGTTCGAGGATTCGGTCGAGCAGGGCCGCTGGCTGAAGGCGAACCTGAAGCAGGCTGCGGCCACGATCGCGCCGCTGCAGGGGCTGGACGCCGGCGTCGTCGAGCTCGCGCTGCAGCGCTATCAGTTCAACGTCACGCCGCTGAGCCCGGCCGTCGCGGCCGAGCAGCAGAAGGTGGCCGATGCGTTCCACGAGCTGAAGCTGATCCCGAAGCCGGTGCGCATCGCGGACGCGCTGCCCGGCGGCGCGGTGAAGACCGCGGCGAGCGGCAACTGACGATGAGCTCCGGTCTCGATACGCATCGCCGCCGCTTGCTGCATCTCGGCGCGGTCACGGCCACGCTGGGCGTCGCGGGCGTCGTGCGCGCCGCTGGCGAGACGCCCGCTCAACTGCGCATCGGCTTCCAGAAAAGCGCCGTCAACCTCGTGATCCTGAAGCAGCAGGGCGCGCTCGAAAAGCGCTTTCCCGCGAGCAAGGTCAGCTGGATCGAATTCCCCGCGGGACCGCAGTTGCTCGAAGCGCTGGCGGTCGGCAGCCTGGACTTCGGCCTGACCGGCGATTCGCCACCGGTGTTCGCGCAGGCCGCCGGCAAGGACCTCGTCTACGTCGGCGCCGAGCCGCCCAAGCCGCTGAGCTCGGCGATCCTCGTGAAGGCCGATTCGCCGCTGCGCACGCTCGCCGACCTGAAAGGCAAGCGCGTCGCACTGCAGAAGGGCTCGAGCGCGCACTACCTGACCGTGCGTGCGATCGAGAAGGCGAAGCTGCAGTGGAGCGGGTTCGCGCCGCTGTACCTCGCGCCGGCCGATGCGCGCGCTGCGTTCGAACGCGGTGCGGTCGATGCGTGGGCGATCTGGGATCCCTACTACGCGGCGACCGAGCTGGATTTGAAGCCGCGCTCGCTGACGACGGGCGCGGGCCTCTCGAACAACAACTCGTTCTACCTGGCCTCGCGCACGTTCGCGCAGAACCACCCGGGCACCGTGGTCGCGCTGCTGGCCGAGCTGACCCGTGCCGATGCGTACGTGCAATCGAACCGCAAGGAATCGGCGCAACTGATCGCCGACTTCAGCGGCCTCTCGCTCGCGACCGTGCACCTGTTCATCTCGCGTCGCCCGAATGCGCCGACCGCGCCGCTGACGCCGGCGATCGTCGCCGACCAGCAGCGCGTCGCCGATGCGTTCGCGCGGCTGGGGCTGATCCCGAAGCCGGTCGCTGTCGCCGACATCGTCTGGCAACCCTCGAAGAGCACCTGATGAAGATCCTCTGGTTCATCCCCACGCACGGCGACTCGCGTTACCTCGGCAGCAGCAAGGGCGCGCGCCATGCCGACTTCGCGTACTTCAAGCAGGTCGCGATCGCGGCCGACAGCCTGGGCTACGAAGGCGTGCTGCTGCCCACCGGGCGTTCGTGCGAGGACTCGTGGGTGCTCGCCGCGAGCCTGATCGACGCGACCCGGCGCCTGAAGTTCCTCATCGCGCTGCGGCCCGGTCTGGTGCAGCCGGCGCAGTCCGCACGCATGGCGGCGACCTTCGACCGTCTCTCGGGCGGGCGCCTACTCGTGAACCTGGTGACCGGCGGCGACCGCGAGGAGCTCGAAGGCGATGGCCTGTTCCTGCCGCACGAGCAGCGCTACGAGCAGTCGACCGAGTTCCTGACGATCTGGCGCGAGGTGCTGGCGCGCAGCCACGAGGGCACGCCCTTCGACTTCGACGGCCGGCACCTGCAGGTCAAGGGCAGCAAGGTGCTGTACCCGCCGGTGCAGAGGCCGTATCCGCCGATCTTCTTCGGCGGCTCGTCGGAGGAAGCGCATGAGCTCGCGGCGCAGCAGCTCGACACCTACCTCACGTGGGGCGAGCCGCCGGCCGCGGTGGCCGCGAAGGTTGCCGACATCCGGCAGCGCGCCGCGAAGTACGGCCGCACGCTGGAATTCGGCATCCGCCTGCACGTGATCGTGCGCGAGACCGAGGACGAAGCGTGGCGCGCCGCGGCCGAGCTGGTCTCGCAGCTCGACGACGACATCATCGCGACCGCGCAGAAGAAGTTCGCGCAGATGGACTCGGTCGGCCAGCGCCGCATGGCCGAGCTGAACAAGGGCCGGTTGAACAAGGGCAACGTGCGCGACGGCCTCGAGGTTGCGCCCAACCTGTGGGCCGGGGTCGGCCTGGTGCGCGGCGGCGCGGGCACCGCGCTGGTCGGCAACCCGCAGCAGGTCGCGCAGCGCATCGAGGAGTACGCGGCGCTCGGGCTGGAGTACTTCATCCTGTCCGGCTATCCGCACTTGGAGGAGGCGCACCGCTTTGCCGAGCTGGTGTTCCCGCTGCTGCCGCTGAACCTGCGCGAGCGCCTGGGCGGGCAGTTGCTGACCGGGCCGTTCGGCGAGGTCGTGGCGAATCACTATCTGCCGCGCGGTGACGGCGCGCGCGCGGCGGCCTGAGAGAGCACCACGATGAGTGCCCACTCGCCGGCCATCACCCAGGCCCTCTCCGAGGGTCAAAAAGGCGCCCCTTCGCGGCTCCGGGAGAGGGAGGAAGACAGTGCGGTGCGTGGGGTGGACCACGTTCAGTTGCCGCTGCCGGTCGGGGGCTCGAAACAGGCGCGTGCGTTCTACGAGGGATTGCTGGGCCTGCGCGAGGTGCGCGACCCGGCCCACGACCGGCCCGGCTCGCTGCGTTATGCCTTGGGCTGGGGGCGGCTGGATCTGCGCGAAGGCATGTACAGCGGCGTCGCGCCGCAAGCGCATCTCGCGCTGCGCGTCCAGGGCCTGGCCGCGATCACGCAGCGGCTGCGCCGCGCCGGCGTTCCGGTCGATGACGCGCCGCTGATCGACGCCGGCCGCATCTACGTCGTCGACCCGTTCGGCAACCGGCTCGAGCTGATCGAGCCCGCGACCGACGACGGCCTCGAAACTTCTCGCCGCATCACCGATGTCCGCATTGCGATCTGATTCATCGTCGTGGGTGCGCTGGCGTGCTCGCCTGCTGCCGGCGCTGCTGCCGATCGCCATCCTGATCGCCTGGGAGCTCGCGTCGCGCTTCGGCTGGCTGTCCAGCCGCGTGCTGCCTGAGCCGTGGGCCGTGGTCCGGGCGTTCTGGATGCTCGCGCTGTCGGGCGAGATGTGGCAGCACGTCGCGACCAGCACCTGGCGTGCGATCAGCGGTTTTGCGATCGGCGGCGGCCTGGGGCTGGTGCTGGGCCTCTTGACCGGCTCGCTGCGCAGCGCCGAGACGCTGCTCGACTCGACGCTGCAGATGCTGCGCAACATCCCGCCGCTCGCGCTGATCCCGCTCGTGATCCTGTGGTTCGGCATCGACGAGACCGCGAAGCTGTTCCTCGTCTCGCTGGGCGTGTTCTTCCCGATCTACATCAACACCTTCCACGGCATCCGCTCGGTCGACAAAGGGCTGATCGAGATGGCGCGCAGCTACGGGCTCTCGGGCGTTGCGCTGTACCGGCATGTGATCCTGCCCGGCGCGCTGCCGTCCATCCTGGTCGGCGTGCGTTTCTCGCTGGGCTTCATGTGGGTGATCCTGATCGTCGCCGAGACCATCTCGGCGCAGGCCGGCATCGGCTACATGACGATGAACGCACGCGAGTTCCTGCAGACCGACGTGGTGCTGGTCGGCATCCTGCTGTATGCGCTGCTCGGCAAGCTCGCCGACCTGCTCTCGAAGGGGCTGGAGCGCTGGTGGCTGCGCTGGCACCCCGGGTATCAGCGGCAGGCAAAGGCCGCATGAGGTTGCGCACGATGACGTCCTACGAACTCGAGCTCGAAGGCGCCGCGCTCAGCGGCTACTCGCCGTACGCGTCGCTCGCGCTGCATGTCGCGGCCCGCGTGCCGGTGCAGGGGGTGCCGCGGCCGGCTGGTGGCGGGGCGGCGATCCGCATAGCCGGCCTGGCCAAGTCCTACGGCGAACGCGCGGTGCTGCACGACGTGAACCTGCAGATCGCACCCGGCGAGTTCGTCGCGATCGTAGGCCGCAGCGGCTGCGGCAAGAGCACGCTGCTGCGCCTGATCGCCGGGCTCGAGCGCGCCGACAGCGGCACGATCGACGTCGCCGCGCAAGCGCGTGACGATGAGCGCAGCGCGGCGGCGGCCGACGGCGACGTGCGCGTGATGTTCCAGGATGCACGGCTGCTGCCGTGGAAACGCGTGCTCGACAACGTCGCGCTCGGCTTGGACCCGGCGCAAGGCGAGGTGCGCGAGCGTGCGCGCGATGCGCTCGCGCAGGTGGGCCTCGCCGACCGCGCCGGCGACTGGCCGGCCGTGCTGTCGGGCGGGCAGCGCCAGCGTGTCGCGCTGGCCCGCGCGCTGGTGCATGCACCCAAGCTGCTGCTGCTCGACGAACCACTGGGCGCGCTGGATGCGCTGACCCGCATCGAGATGCAGCGCCTGATCGAAAGCCTGTGGCAGCGGCATCGCTTCACCGCGCTGCTGGTCACGCACGACGTCAGCGAAGCGGTAGCGCTGGCCGACCGCGTGCTGCTGATCGAATCGCAGCGCATCGCGTTCGACGAACGCATCGCGCTGGGCCGGCCGCGCTCGCATGGGGACACCGGATTCGCGCGCCACGAGCAGCGCATTCTCGACCGCGTGCTGCAACAGCCACCGCGGCCCGTACTCGTCAAGGAGGCATCGTCATGAGCATCACGGCCATCAACGCGCGCAACCAGTTCCGGGGCAAGGTCAGGGAAGTCATCGAGGGGCCGGTGGTCAGCGAGGTCGACGTCGAAACGCCGTCGGGGCTGATCGTCACGTCGGTCGTCACGACCCGCTCGGTCAAGGAGCTCGGGCTCGCGCCGGGACGCGACGTGATCGCCTTGGTCAAGGCCACCGAAGTCTCGCTCGCGACGCTGTAGCCCCGCGCGATGAGCGGCACGGTCAAGAGCGAGCCGGTGCGTGTGCTGATCGTGCCGGGGCTGCACGACAGCGGGCCCGAGCACTGGCAGAGTCAGCTGCAGCGCGGCTGCCGCGGGGCGCTGCGCGTCGAGCAGCACGACTGGGCGGTGCCCGATCTGGAGCGCTGGGCCGACCGCATCGCCGAGACGCTGGCGCACGAGAAACGCGGGCCGTGGGTTGCCGTCGCGCACAGCTTCGGTTGCCTGGCGTTGGTGCGCGCGCTGAATCGCACGCGAAACGCGGAGCGCGACGGCATCCGCGCGGCGCTGCTGGTGGCACCGGCCGATCCGTTGAAGTTCGGTGTCGCCGAATCGCTGCCGTGCAGGCCGCTGCCGGTCGCGAGCACGCTGGTCGCGAGCCGCAACGATCCGTGGATGCCGTTCGGCTCGGCGGTCAACTGGTCGCGTGTCTGGGGCAGCCAGCTGGTCGACCTGGGCCACGCCGGGCACGTCAACGTCGCGTCCGGCCACGGGCCGTGGCCGCTGGCGAAACAGCTGGTCGAGCGGCTGGTCCAGCAGGTGCATCGCGAGCGGCGCCTGGAGCGCGCGCATCCGTTGGAGCTGTCGTTCGCGATTTGAGCTCCTGCATCCCCGCTCTGAGCGCCATACCCCCGTTCGCGCTGAGCTTGTCGAAGCGCGCGAGTGGCACCAGGGCTTCGACAGGCTCAGCCCGAACGGGTCGTGCGAGTGGCACCAGGGCTTCGACAGGCTCAGCCCGAACGGATCGTGCAAGTGGCACCAGGGCTTCGACAGGCTCAGCCCGAACGGATCGTACGAGCGGCACAGGGCTTCGACAGGTTCAGCATGAACGGAATCGTGCGTGTGGCCAGCGCGGCCGGAATACTTTATGCACGCGCCGCACCATTCGCGCCCCTATGCTCGGGCGTCTGATGGACAGCACCGGCATCGACCTCGACGCATCGCAGCAGCAGCGCGCCATACGCCCTGCCGCCGGCATGTGGCCCTGGCTGCTCGCCTGCTACCTGGCCGGTGTGCTGGCCGCGGCGCAGATCGGCAAGTTCGCGGCGCTGGCGCCGCCCATGGTGCGCGAGCTCGGCCTGGGCCTGCCGACAATGGCGGTGCTGATCGCGTTGATCGAAGCCGGCGGCTCGCTGCTGGGCGTGCGCGCCGGCCGCGCCGCGCAGCGCTTCGGACTCGCGCGCTCGATGATCGTCGCGCTGCTGCTGCTCGCGATGGCGAGCTTCGGCGAGTCGCGTGCGGAGGGCGCGCCGGCGTTGATCGCGTGGCGGCTGATCGAGGCGATCGGGTATGTCGGCGTGGTCGTCAGTGCGCCGGTGCTGATCGCCAACCGTGCCGGGCCGCGGCTCGCGCCGGTGTTGCTGACGGTGTGGAGCACGTTCGTGCCGGTCGGGCTGGCGGTCGGCGCGTGGGGCCATGGCGCGGTGGCCGATGCGGCGGGCTGGCGCGCCGCGACGCAGGCCAGCGCCGCCGCGGCACTGCTGCTTGCGCTCGCGAGTATCGCCGCGTACCGCAGCAGCGGCGAGCGTGCCGACCTTGCGCGCCCTGCCGCCGAATCGACCGTGGACGGTCCGATGGCGCCGGCCGCGTGGTACCTCGCGGCGGCGTTCGGCGGCTTCGCGACGCTGGGCATCGGCGTGCTCGCGCTGTTGCCGACCGTGCTCGCGGCGCAAGGGCTGGGCGTCGCCGAGGCGGGCCGCTGGACCGCGTGGGCCTCGTTCGCGACCGTCCCGGGCAGCCTGTTCATCGCGCTGATCGTGCGACGGCCGGCGTGGCACCGGCCGCTGGTCGCGCTGGCGCTGCTGCTGCCGGCGCTGTTGATGTTCGTCGTGTTCGGTGCCTCGATGCCGGCCGCGACGGTCGGTTTCGCGGCGCTGCTGCTGAACGCCGCGCTGGGGCTGTTCGGCGGGCTCGCGTTCGCGCTGCTGCCGCAGATCGCGGGCGGACCGCAGCGCACCGCGCAGGCCTATGGGGCACTCGCGCAGTTCGGCGCCACCGGCTCGCTCGCCGGGCCGCCGCTGCTCGCCGCGGTGGCCGCGCATGCGGGCTGGGCCGGCGCCGCGTGGCTGGGCTGCGGCCTCGCGGTGCTGTCGCTGCCGCTGGCGCTGCGCGCGTTGCGCCGCAGGTAGCAGCCGGGTCTCCCTGCGCGAGGCCGGGTCTCGCGCCTTCGGGTCAGAATGCGCGCTCGTTGCCGTCGTTGTCGTCGTGCCGATGAACCCGTCGCTCACCGCCCTGCCCGCGTCCCCTCTGCCCGCGTTCCATTTGCGACTGCGGCGCCTGCGCCGCGCGCGCGGGCTCAAGCAGGCGTATGTCGCGGCGCTGCTCGAGGTCGACCAGTCGACGGTCTCGCGCTGGGAGTCGGGTGCACTCGTGCCCGAGCCGGAGGTCGCCGAGCGTGCGCTGCGCTCGCTCGCCGCCGGGCCGTCCGACGACTACGCACTGCGCCGCCTGGTCTGCACGAGCAGCGAGCCCTGCCATCTGGTGACCGATGTCGACCACCGGCTGCTCGCGGTGTCGCGGCCGCGCGAGATCGACTGGCGCCGCTCGGCCGGCGATCTGATGGGCACCTCGTTGTGGCGCTTCGCGACGCCGGAGATCGTCGAGGCCGAGGAGCGCCTCGTCGAGCTGCGCTGGTGGGAGCTGGCCGCGCCGCCGCCGGTGGTGCTGCATACCAGCGAGGGCTGCACCGACGGGCTGCACATCCTCGCCGGCGACATGGTGTGGGAACGCGTCTGGCTCGCGAACGGCGAGCCGGCGCGGCTGTGTGTGCCATGGTTCGGCGCTGCCGTGCAAGCCGCGCGCAGCGTCGTCGTTTGATCGAGAACAAGAGAAGCGCAACGGAGAACGAATCTCATGGCGACACCGACCGCAATCCCATCCGAGAACGGCCCCCACAAGGTCGCGGTCATCACCGCCGGCGGCAGCGGCATGGGCGCGCATGCGGCACGCACGCTGGCGCGCGACGGCTACCGGGTCGCGATCCTGTCCTCGTCCGGCAAGGGCGAAGCGCTCGCGCAGGAGCTCGGCGGCATCGGCGTGACCGGCTCGAACCAATCGAACGACGACCTCGCGCGCCTCGTCGACCTGACCATGCGGCGCTGGGGCCGCATCGACGCGCTGGTCAACAGCGCCGGCCACGGTCCGCGCGGCCCGGTGCTGGACCTGACCGACGACGACTGGCAGCGCGGCATGGCGACCTACCTGCTCAACGCGATACGGCCGACGCGTCTGGTGGCGCCCATCATGCGCCGGCAACACCATGGCGCGATCGTCAACATCTCGTCCTTCGCCGCGTTCGAGCCCGACGCCGCGTTCCCGACCTCGGCGGTGTTCCGCGCCGGGCTCGCGTCGTTCACGAAGCTGGTCGCCGACCAGGTCGCAGCCGACAACGTGCGCATCAACAACGTGCTGCCCGGCTTCATCGACAGCCTGCCCGAGAAGGAGGGCATCGCGCAGCGCGTGCCGATGCGGCGCTACGGCAGGATGGAGGAAGTGTCGGAGCTGATCGCGTTCCTCGTGTCCGACAAGGCCGGGTATATCACCGGGCAGAACCTGCGCGTCGACGGCGGGATCACGCGGTCGGTGTAGGCACGATGAGCCCCACCGAACACCTGCATCGCGCCCTCGGCGGCTTGCCCGGCGTGGAGCTGACGCGCTCCAGGTTCGGCGCATCGGGTCGCCCGGCGTGGCGCGTGGCGGGGCGCGAGTTCGCCCATCTGCATGCGGACGATCTGCTCGACCTCCGCTTGCCGCGTGCCGTGCAGGCACGTTTGAAGGCCGATCCGTTGGCCCACTTTCGCGCCTCTCGCTCCGAGTGGCTGGAGTTCGAGTTCCACACCGAGGCAGACGTTCGGCATGTCGTCGCCCTGGCGCGGGAGGCGTGGGCCGCTGCGAGCACGCCGGCGCGACGCGATGCCACGAATTTGCAACCCACGACACCAGCACAACGCACACCATGAAGACGGCACTGCTCATCATCGACGTTCAGCATGCGCTGTGTACCGGCGACGAGGCCGCTTACGACATCGAACGCGTCCTCGAGCGCATCAACACGGTCAGCGCGAAGGCGCGCGCCGCCGGCGCGCCGGTGATCCTGATCCAGCACGAGGAAGCCGCCGGCCCGCTGCAGTTCGAAAGCGAAGGCTGGCAGCTCGCGCGCGGCCTCGCGAGCAGCCCGGCCGACGTTCGCGTTCGCAAGACGACACCCGATTCGTTCCACCGCACCGAGCTGCAGCGCGTGCTGCAGGAACGCGGCATCGCCCGCCTGGTGGTCTGCGGCCTGCAGAGCGACTTCTGCGTGGACACGACCGTGCGTCGCGCGCTGGCGCTGGGCTATCCCGTGGTCCTCGTCGGCGATGCGCACTCCACGGTCGACAACGGGGTCCTGACGGCGGCGCAGATCAGCGCGCACCACAACGTCACGCTCGGACGCATGGCGAGCTTCGGGCCGCGAGTCAGCGTGGTGCCGGCCGCCGAGGTCGAGATCGGGGCGACCTGAGCGGCGATCGGGTCGAACGAGTCGTTAGATCGAAGCTTCGCTGAAACGGAGGTGATCGAATGGCAAAGGGCTACTGGGTCGCGCGGGTCGACGTGGCCGACGCGGAGAAGTACAAGGCCTACGTCGCCGCCAATGCGGTGCCGTTCAAGAAGTACGGCGCGCGCTTCCTGGTGCGCGCCGGCCGCTACGAGAACCCGGAAGGCACGAGCCGCACGCGCAACGTCGTGATCGAGTTCCCGTCGTACCAGTCCGCGCTCGACTGCTGGCACTCGCCCGAGTACCAGGAGGCGATCAAGCTGCGCGCACCGGTCTCGACGATAGACCTCGTGATCGTCGAAGGCTACGACGGGCCGCAGCCCGGCGAATGATCGCTCGCGTCGAAATGCCGCAGTCGCCTGAAAATCGCGCTCGCCTTGCAGAGCGCCTTCTGGATCCGCTCTGGGAGCCAGCCAGCGCCAGTATCGACGCGGCCTGGGAAGAGGAAATCGAACGCAGGGTTGCGGCCTTCAAGCGCGGCGAAGTCGAGTCCTTCGATGCCGAAGACGTCTTCGCCGAAGCCAGATGTATCGCGCCGTGAGGCACGCCATATCGCCGTCGGCCCGACTACTGGGTCGGGCGCATCAACGGCGACCGCTGACCGTCACACCGTCGCCAGCGCCTGCCGCAGATCCTCGCGCAGGTCGCTCACGTCCTCGACGCCGACCGAGAGCCGCACCAGCGCGTCGCTGATGCCCAGCGTCGCGCGGGTCTCGGCCGGGATCGTCGCGTGCGTCATGATCGCCGGATGTTCGATCAGGCTCTCGACGCCGCCCAGACTTTCGGCGAGCGAGAAGATGCGCACCGTTTCGAGAAAGCGCCGTGCGCCGGCGAGATCGGTCTTCAGCGTGGCCGAGATCATGCCGCCGAAGCCGCCGCTCATCTGGCGCTTCGCGAGCGCATGCTGCGGGTGCGACTCGAGGCCCGGGTAGTGCACGCGCGCGACCTGCGGCTGCGCTTCGAGCCAGCGCGCGAGCTCGAGCGCGCTCGCGCAATGCCGCTCCATGCGCAGCGCGAGCGTCTTGACGCCGCGCAGCGCGAGGAACGAATCGAACGGGCCGGCGATTGCGCCGACCGAGTTCTGCAGGAAGCCCAGGCGCTCGCGCAGCGCGTCCAGGTGCGCGCCGCGGCCGACGACCGCGATGCCGCCGATCACGTCGGAATGCCCGTTCAGGTACTTGGTCACCGAATGCACGACGATGTCGAAGCCCAGCTCGAGCGGGCGCTGCACGTACGGGCTCGCGAAGGTGTTGTCGGCGACCGTGACGATGCCGCGCGCGCGGCAGGTGTCGGCGATCGCGCGCAGGTCCGCCAGGCGCAGCAGCGGGTTGGTCGGCGTCTCGACCCAGACCAGCTTGGTGTCGGGCTTCAGCGCTTTCTCGAGGCCGTGCGGATCGGTCAGGTCGGCGTAGTCGAAGCGCAGCCCGGCGCTGCGTCGCCGCACCTTGTCGAACAGCCGGAAGCTGCCGCCGTACAGGTCGTCGCTCGCGACCACGTGCGAGCCGGCGTCGATCAGCTCGAGCACGGTCGAGATGGCCGCCAGGCCCGATGCGAACGCATAGGCCTGCGAGCCGCCTTCGAGATCGGCGACGCAGCGCTCGAAGGCCCAGCGTGTCGGGTTGTGCGAGCGCCCGTAGTCCAGCCCCTTGTGCACGCCGGGGCTGCTCTGCACGTAGGTCGAGGTCGCGTAGATCGGCGGCATGATCGCGCCGGTGCTCGGGTCCGGCGCCTGGCCGGCGTGGATCACGCGGGTCGCGAAGCCCAGCGGTTTCGCGGTGGAGGAGGTCTTGTTGTTGTCTTGGGCACTCATGCCAGTTTCCTTCTCAGGTGATTCAACAAATCGAAGCGGGTGATGAGCCCGTGAAAGCCCTGCGCATCGGCAATGATCGCGACCAGCCCGCGATCGAGCACCGCTTGCAGCTCGGCGAGGCTCGCGCCGGGCGGCAGGGTCGACGGCGCATCGGTCATCGCGCCCGAGACCGGCGCATGGAACCGCGTGGCATCGGCGTGCACGCTGAGCAGCAGGTCCGATTCGTCGATCACCCCGACGAGCCGGCCGTCGGCCAGCACCGGAAGCTGCGAGACATCGGCCAGGCGCATGCGCTGGAACGCGTTGAGCAGCGTGTCGTCGGGCGAGACGCTGATCACGCTGCCGTCTTCGCTGCGGCGCGAGATCAGGTCGCGCAGGTCGCCGTACTCGCGCCGGTGCAGCAGACCCTGGTCGACCATCCAGTTGTCGTTGTAGACCTTCGAGAGATAACGGGTGCCGGTGTCGCAGACGAAGCTGACGACGCGCTTCGGCGCGCTTTGCGCGCGGCAGTAGCGCAGCGCTGCAGCCAGCAGCGTGCCGGTCGACGAGCCGGCGAGGATGCCCTCGCGCCGCAGCAGCTCGCGTGCGGTGCCGAAGCTCTCTTCGTCGGAGATCGAGTACGCGGTGCGCACGCTCGAGAAGTCCGCGATCGGCGGGACGAAATCCTCGCCTATGCCTTCGACGGCCCATGAGCCGGCGTTGCCGACCGTGCCGCCCCTCGTGTACTCGGCGAGGATGGAGCCTGCCGGATCGGCCAGCACGAACGTCAGCGCCGGCTGCACGCGGCGGAAGTAGCGCGTCAGCCCGGTCAGCGTGCCGCTGGAGCCGACGCCGACGACGATGGCGTCGACATCGCGCCCCATCTGCTCCCAGATCTCCGGCCCGGTGCCCTCCTCGTGCGCGCGCGGGTTGTCGGGGTTGCCGAACTGGTTCGCATAGAACGCACCGGGGATGTCGCGAGCCAACGTCGCGGCGCGATCCTGGTAGTAGTCGGGGTGGCCCTTGACGACGTCGGAGCGCGTCATGTGGACCTCGGCGCCCATCGCCTTCAGGTGCAGCACCTTCTCGCTGGACATCTTGTCGGGCACGACCAGCACCACCCGATAGCCCTTCGCGCGCGCGACCAGCGCGAGCCCGAGTCCGGTGTTGCCGGCGGTCGCTTCGACCACCGTGCCGCCCGGCTTCAGGCGCCCGTCGCGCTCGGCCGATTCGATCATCGCGACGCCGATGCGGTCCTTGATCGAGCCGCCCGGGTTCTGCGACTCGAGCTTCAGGTACAGCGAGCAGGGGCCGGTGTCGAAGCGGGTCACGCGCACCAGCGGCGTGTGCCCGATCAGCGAGAGCACGGCCGGTGGACTGGTGCCGTCGAATGCCTCGCTGGTGGAGGCGGTGGTGGTCGGCGTTGCGGTGCTGGCGCGGGAAGCGGTCGTCGTCATCATCGGCTCCTTGTGGGTGCCTTGCTGCGTGACGGCGATGGTAGCGCCCGATGCCGGCCCTGCGCGCGTCAGGGCCCCGGCGTGCCGTTGCTCGTCAGCGCTCGACCGTCTTGTTCCAGCGCGCGTTCCATTCCGGGCGCAGCGTGTTGACCGCATCCCAGTCCAGCGTGTTCACGGTCTTCATGTAACCCTTGAAACGATCGACCGTGGCCTGCGCCGTGGGGTTGCCGGGCTGGGTCTTCAGGTTCGACGGGATCTGGTTGCCGAACTCGAGCGCGGCCGACTGCGCCTGCGGCGTCAGCAGAAACTCGGCAAGCTTCTGCGCGAGTGCCGGCTCGCTGTTGTTCGCGGTCACGCATTCGGCCACCATCAGCAGCACCGAGCCTTCCTTGGGCTGCGCGTACTCCATCGGCACGCCGCGCGCCTTCTGCGTTGCGACGGCGGTGGGCGTCAGCGGGAAGATCGCGGCCTCGCCCGTCTGCACCATCTCCGACAGCTTGGCCGAGCTCGGGATGTACTCGAGCACGTTCGGACCTATCGTGCTCGCCCACTTGCCGAAGCCCGGGTCGACGTTCTTCTCGCTGCCGCCCTGGATGCGGTTGAACATCAGGAAGCCGTGCAATCCGAAGCTGCTCGCCGGCAGCGACTGGAACACGACCTTGCCCTTGAACTTCGGATCGGCAAAGTCCATCCACGAGGTCGGCGCCGGCCATTTCTTCTCGTCGAACATCTTCTTGTTGTAGCCGATGCCGGTCATGCCGACGTTGACGCCGGCGGCCATGTCGCCGGCCATGCGGGCGCTCGGGTACAGGTCCTTCAGCGACGGCGTGTCGGTCAGCTTCTGGCACAGCCCCATCTTGATCGCGCGCATCATCACGCCGTCGTCGAGGAACATCACGTGCACCGGCGGCTTCTCCTTGCTGGCCTGCACCTTCGCGAGGATGTCCGACGAGGTGCCCGGCACGACGACGACCTTCACGTTGTGGATCTTCTCGAAGGCCGGGAACACGTACTTGGTGTACGAGCGCTCCATGTCGCCGCCGTTCATGCCGATGTAGAGCGTCTTGTCCTGCGCGTATGCGTGCGAGCCGAGCAGCAGCGACGCTGCGGCGGCGGCCAGAACGGAAGTGCGGGATGTCGTCGTCGAGTGGGCCATGTCAATGCGCTCCTTGCGAGGCGAGGGTGGAAGCGGTGGTGGTGATGGTGGAACGGGAGGAACCGCCGAAGCGGGCGATCGAAAAGGCGTCGAGCGCCACGCCGGAGCGGCCGTGGTGCACGAGCTCGGCCAGCGCTTCGCCGACGGCCGGGCCGATCTGGAAGCCGGCGCCGCAGAAGCCGAACGCGTGGAGGAGCCCGGGTGTCGTCGGGCTGGTCCCGATCACCGGCTGGTGATCGGGCAGCGCGCCTTCGACGCCGCTCCAGAACCGGATCACGTGCGCATGCGCGAGCGCCGGGAACAGCGCGGCCATGCGGTCGCACAGCGCGGCGATCGAATCCGCGGTCGGCACCGCGTACAGCGAGCCGTTCGCGACGCCGCGGCTGCCGCCCATCACGCAGTTGCCGCGCGCGGTCTGGCGGCCGTAGATGCCGCCGCCTTCGACGCCGATGTTGACGTCCATGAACCGCGGCACCGGCTCGGTCACCGCCATGCCGGGGTGGATCGCGTGCATCGGCGCGCTGTCGCCGAAGCGTTCGGCCACCGCGAGCGCCCACGCGCCGGCACAGTTCAGCAGCCAGCGCGAGCGCACGCTGAGGCCGCGGCCGTCGCCGACGATGAAACCCTGTTCATCGCCGCCGCCGGTACGTGCGAGCTCGCGCACCTCGCAGCCTTCGATGATGCGTGCGCCGGCGGCCTGCGCCGCGCGCGCGAACGCCGGCGACACGAGGCGCGGGTTCGCGTGGCCGTCGCCGTCGCAGAACGAGCCGGCGATCGCCTGCTCGCCCAGCCACGGGTAGGCGCGGCGGAACGCGCTGCCGCTCAGCAGTTGCAGCGCGAGACCGTGCGGCGCGACCGCGTCGCGGTATGCCTCGAGCTTGTGCAGGTCGTCGATAGCACGCGCGAGCTTCAGGTGCCCCGAACGCACGTACTCGCCGTCGATGCCGATCAGCTCGGGCAGCCGCGCCCACAGCGTGCGCGCACGCAGCGACAGCGGCAGCTGCTCGATCGAGCGGCCCTGCGTGCGCACGCCGCCATAGTTGACGCCGCTCGCGGCCGCACCGCACAGCCCGCGCTCGAGCAGCACGACCGACAACCCCAAGCGGCGCAGGAACAGCGCGGCCGACGCGCCGACGATGCCGCCGCCGACGATCGCGACGTCGCAGCGCAGCGCCTCAGTCATCGTCGGCCTCCTGCGGCACCACGACCGGCATCGTCGCCGGCTGTTCGAAACGCAACGCGATCGGCAGCGGCTTGACCGGCGCTTGCCCGCGCAGGCGGCCAACCTCGTGCAGCGCGCGGCCGGCCGCATCGGCGAGCAGCCGTGCGGCGGCGGGCGCGCACAGGCGTCCCTGGCAGCGGCCCATGCCGATGCGGGTCAGCGCCTTCAGGCGATTCAGCTCGCGCGTGCCGGTCTCGCGCACGCAGGCGCGCAAGGTTCCGGCGCTGACTTCCTCGCAGCGGCAGACCAGCAGCTCGTCGGGCGCTTCGGCGGCCCAGTGCGGCGGCGGCGCGAACGCGGTCTCGAGCGCGCGCCGGAACGTGCGGTGCGGTCGCGTCGCCTGCTCGAGTTGCTGCGCATGATCGGGCGGTGTCGGGATCTTCCGGTCCTCCAGCGCCGCCAGCGCGGCCCGCGCGCCGGACAGCTCGGCCGCGTCTGCGCCGAGGATGCTGGCACCGTCGCCGGCGATGTAGACGCCGCGTACGCTGGTGCGCCCGGCGGCATCGCGCGTCGGCAGCCAGGCTTGGTCTAGTGCGTCGTAGTCGAACGCGCAGCCGAGCAGGTCGGCCAGCTGCGTCTCGGCGCGCAGCCCGTGGCCGAAGCCGATCGCATCGCACGCGAGGGTATGCGT
>DATCSE010000294.1:0-2885 GCA_036568605.1 Burkholderiaceae bacterium
CGGCAGCACTGCGTAGACCTGCGGCGCACCGTTGGGCACCGGCACGCCGATCTCCTGCAGCAGCAACAGCAGCCGCTCGATGCCCAGGCCGAAGCCCACCGCCGGCGCGCTCTTGCCGCCGAGCTGTTCGATCAGCCCGTCGTAGCGACCGCCGCCGCAGACCGTGCCCTGGGAGCCGAGCTGGTCGGTGACCCACTCGAACACCGTCAGGTTGTAGTAGTCCATGCCGCGCACCAGGCGCGGGTTCAACCGGTACTCGAGCCCCGCTGCGTCGAGCACCGCGCGCACGCCGTCGAAATGGGCGCGCGAGGCCTCGCCGAGGTAGTCGAAGAGCTGCGGCGCCGCTTCGATCAGCGGCTGCATCGCCGGCACCTTGCTGTCGAGGATGCGCAGCGGGTTGGTGTGCAGGCGGCGCTTCGAGTCGGCGTCGAGCCGGTCGATGTGGCGCTCGAAGTGCGCGATCAGCGCGTCGCGGTGCGCGCGGCGCTCGTCCGGCTGGCCCAGGCTGTTCAGCTCCAGCCGCACGTCGCGGCCGACAACCAGGCCCAGCTCCTTCCACAGCCCGCGCACCATCAGGATCATCTCGGCATCGACATCCGGGCCCGGAAAGCCCAGCGCTTCGACGTCGAGCTGGTGGAACTGCCGGTAGCGGCCGCGCTGCGGGCGCTCGTGCCGGAACATGGGCCCCATGGTCCAGATGCGCAGCGGCCCGTTGTACAGCGCGTTGTGCTCGATCATCGCGCGCACGATGCCGGCGGTGGCCTCGGGGCGCAGCGTCAGCTTGTCGCCGTTCATCGAATCGACGAACGAGTACATCTCCTTCTCGACGATGTCGGTCACCTCGCCGAGGCCGCGCACGAACAGCGCGGTCGGCTCGACGATGGGCATCAGCACGTACTGGTAGCCGTAGCGGCCGAGCACGCGGCGCACCGCTGTCTCGAACCACGACCACAGCGCCGAATCGGGCAGCCGCTCGGAGCGCGGCACGCTGGCCGGCAGGATGTCGTTCATGCCTTTGACGGCACGCAGTTGTTCAGCCATACGAAGGTTCGTGGTTCGCGTTGGGTTTTTGGACGCAAAGACGCAAAGACGCAAAGACGCAAAGACGCAAAGACGCAAAGAATCGCAAAGTCGCCAAGACGTCAAGGCCAGTCCTTCTTTGCGCCTTTGCGTTCTGAAGGATCTGACGATGGACTCGCCTGCCGCGAGGCGAGCCGAGGTCGTCAATGCGAGGCCGTCGCGGCGCCGAAGCGCTTCTCGATGTAGTCCTCGACCAGCGTCTGGAACTCGCGCGCAATGCCCTCGCCGCGCAGGGTCAACGCCTTCTCGCCGTCGATGAACACCGGCGCGGCCGGCGCCTCGCCGGTGCCGGGCAGGCTGATGCCGATGTCGGCATGCTTGCTCTCGCCCGGGCCGTTGACGATGCAGCCCATCACCGCGACCTTGAGCTTCTCGACGCCCGGGTAACGCGCCTTCCACAGCGGCATCTGCGCGCGCAGGTAGTCGTCGATCTGCTTCGCGAGCTCCTGGAACGTCGTGCTGGTCGTGCGGCCGCAGCCGGGGCACGCGGTCACGCTGGGGTTGAAGGTGCGCAGGCCCAGCGACTGCAGGATCTCGGCGGCGACCACCACCTCCTGCGTGCGCGCCTCGCCGGGCTGCGGCGTCAGGCTCACGCGTATCGTGTCGCCTATGCCTTCCTGCAGCAGCACCGCAAGCGCCGAGGTCGATGCGACCGTGCCCTTGGTGCCCATGCCGGCCTCGGTCAGCCCGAGGTGCAGCGCGTAGTCGCTGCGCGCCGCGATCGCGCGGTAGACGCTGATCAGGTCCTGCACGCCGGACATCTTGGCCGACAGGATGATCTGATCGTGGCGCAGGCCGATTTCTTCCGCGCGCTTCGCCGAGCCCAGCGCCGACAGCAGGATCGCGCGGTACATGATCTGCTGCGGCTCCAGCGGCTCGGCGCGCTTCGCGTTCTCGTCCATCAGTTCGGTCAGCAGCTCCTGGTCCAGGCTGCCCCAGTTGACGCCGATGCGCACCGCCTTGTCGTACTTCGCGGCGACCTCGACCATCTGCGCGAACTGCTTGTCGTGCTTGTCGCCCTTGCCGACATTGCCCGGGTTGATGCGGTACTTGCTGAGCGCTTCGGCGCACGCCGGATGGTCGGTCAGCAGCCGGTGGCCGTTGTAGTGGAAGTCGCCGATCAGCGGCACCGCGATGCCCATGCGGTCGAGCTGCTCGCGTATGTACGGCACGGCCTGCGCGGCCTCGGGCGTGTTGACCGTGATGCGGACCATCTCCGAGCCGGCCTGCGCGAGCTCCTTGACCTGGATCGCGGTGGCGATCGCGTCGACCGTGTCGGTGTTGGTCATCGCCTGCACGCGCACCGGCGCGTCGCCGCCGACCGTCACGACGTGCGAGCCCCAGGCCACCTTCGCCTGGCGCGAGCGGCGCGCGGCCGGGCGCGCCGGTTCGATCAGATCGTCGAGCTCGTTCGTCATGATGTCGACCTTCAGATCCCGATAGCGCCGAAGCGGCGCTCCTGGCAAGTGAACCCAACCCAGCCAAGCAGACGCCGCGGATCCGGCTTTGCCGGTCCGCTGGGGTCGCCCCCTCGAGGGGGAGCGCCGAAGGCGCTACGGGGGTGGGTCATTTCAATTCAAAGCGCGCCACGTTGTCGCTGCGGATGTACGGCTTCAGCTCGACCGGCTTGCCGCGGTACACGACCTCGGTCGCGCCGGCATTGCCGATCTTCAGCTTGAACGGCGGCGTGCCGTCCAGGCCGATCGCTTCGCCGGGTTCGACCAGGCGCGAAATCAGCGCCTTGCCGCGCGCATCGGTGACCTCGATCCACGACTGCGCGCTCGGGCGCAGCTGCAGGATGCCGC
>DATCSE010000295.1:0-8389 GCA_036568605.1 Burkholderiaceae bacterium
CTTGGCTTCGGCGGGAGCAGCCGCACTGGCGGCGGCTTCGGTGTCGATCTTCGCGATCAGCTCTTCAGCGACGACGGTGTCGCCGTCGTTCTTGACCAGCTGCGAGAGCACGCCGGCGGAGGGCGCCGGCACTTCCAGCACGACCTTGTCGGTCTCGATCTCGATCAGGATCTCGTCGAGCTCGACCTTCTCGCCGGGCTTCTTCTTCCACTGCAGCAGCGTGGCCTCGGCCACGGATTCGGACAGCTGGGGGACTTTGACTTCTACGATTGCCATGATTGTTCTCTGTACGTGATCTGCGCATCAAGCGGTCGCGGCGGATCGGGCTCCGCCCGGCCGCTCGCGGCGCCCCGTGAGGGGAGGCGCGCAGCGCCTCCGGGGTGGCCTCATTTCGTGAGCACGAACCCCTTCAGCTTGCCGAACGCCTGATCAAGCAGGGCCTTTTGCTGTTCCTGGTGCAGGTGCGCATAGCCGACCGCGGGCGAGGCCGAGGCCGGACGACCGGCGTAGCCGAGCTTCTGCCCGTCGGTCATGTTCTCGTGGATGTAGTGCTGCACGAAGAACCAGGCGCCCTGGTTCTGCGGCTCGTCCTGGCACCACACGACCTCGGTCGCGTTCGGGTACTTCTTCATCTCGGCCGCGAACGCCTTGTGCGGGAACGGGTAGAGCTGCTCGACGCGCATGATCGCAACGTCGCCCAGCTTGCGCTCGGCGCGCGCCTTCACGAGGTCGTAGTAGACCTTGCCGGAGCACGCGATCACGCGCTTGACCTTGTCGGCGGCGATCTCGGCGCTGGTCTCGCCGATCACGGTGCGGAACTCGCCCTTCGTGAACTCGGCGAGCGGCGAGGTGGCGTCCTTCGCGCGCAGCAGCGACTTCGGCGTCATGATGATCAGCGGCTTGCGGAACATGCGCACCATCTGCCGACGCAACACGTGGAAGATCTGGCTTGCCGAACTCGGCTGCACGACCTGCATGTTGTTGTCGGCCGCGAGCTGCATGAAGCGCTCGAGGCGCGCCGACGAGTGCTCCGGCCCCTGCCCTTCGTAGCCGTGCGGCAGCATCAGCGTGAGGCCGTTGACGCGGCCCCACTTCACCTCGCCCGAGGCGATGAACTGGTCGATCACGACCTGCGCGCCGTTGACGAAGTCGCCGAACTGCGCTTCCCAGATCACCAGCGTGTTCGGCTCGGCGCTCGCATAGCCGTACTCGAAGCCCAGCACCGCTTCCTCGGAGAGGATCGAGTCGATCACCACGAACGGCGCCTGGCCGTCGGCCACGTGCTCGAGCGGCGTGTAGGTGCCGGTGTCCCACTTTTCGCGGTTCTGGTCGTGCAGCACGGCATGGCGGTGCGTGAACGTGCCGCGACCGCTGTCCTCGCCCGACAGGCGCACCGCGTAGCCGCTCGCGACCAGCGACGCGAACGCGAGATGCTCGCCCATGCCCCAGTCGACGTTGATCTCGCCGCGGCCCATCGCGGCGCGATCGGCAATCACCTTCTCGACCAGCGTGTGCGCCTTGAAGTCCGAAGGCAGCGTGGTGATGCGCTCGGCCAGCCGCTTGATCTCGGTCAGCGGCAGCGCGGTGTCGGCCGCGTCGGTCCACTTCTTGCCGAGGAACGGCGCCCAGTCGACCGCGTACTTGCTCTTGTAGTTGGTCAGCACCGGGTCGTAGGTGCTCTTGCCAGCGTCCATCGCCGCACGCGTGGCCTTGACCATCTCGTCGGGGCCGCCGGCCGGCAGCACGCCTTGCGTCACCAGCTTGTCGCCGTACAGCTTGCGCGTGCCGGGGTGCGCCGCGATCTTCTTGTACATCAGCGGCTGGGTCAGTGCCGGCGTGTCCTGCTCGTTGTGGCCCAGCTTGCGGAAGCAGACGATGTCGACGACCACGTCCTTGTTGAATTCCTGGCGGTAGTCGAGCGCGAGCTGCGTGCACAGCACGACCGCCTCGGGGTCGTCGCCGTTCACGTGCAGCACCGGGGCCTCGATCATCTTGACCACGTCGGTGCAGTACAGCGTCGAGCGCGAGTCACGCGGGTCGCTGGTCGTGAAGCCGATCTGGTTGTTGATGACGATGTGCACCGTGCCGCCGGTGTAGTAGCCGCGCGTCTGCGCGAGCGCCAGCGTCTCCATCACGACACCCTGGCCGGCGAACGCCGCGTCGCCGTGCACGAGCACCGGCAGCACCGAGTCGCCTTCCCTGTCGCCGCGCCGATCGAGGCGCGCCTTGACCGAGCCTTCGACGACCGGGTTGACGATCTCGAGGTGCGACGGATTGAACGCCAGGCTCAGGTGCACCGGGCCGCCCGGCGTCGTGATGTCGCTCGAGAAGCCCTGGTGGTACTTCACGTCGCCCGACGGCAGGTTCTCCGGCGCCGTGTGGTCGAACTCGGCGAACAGGTCCTTGGGCATCTTGCCCAGCGTGTTGACCAGCACGTTCAGGCGCCCGCGGTGCGCCATGCCGATCACGATCTCCTGCACGCCCTTCAGGCCGCCGCGCTGCACCAGCTCGTCCATCGACGCGATGAAGCTCTCGCCGCCTTCCAGCGAGAAGCGCTTCTGGCCGACGTACTTGGTGTGCAGGTAGCGCTCCAGGCCTTCGGCCGCGGTCAGGCGGTCGAGGATGTGCTTCTTCTTCTCGGCGTCGAAGCTGGGCTTGCTGCGGATAGACTCCAGCCGCTCCTGCCACCAGCGCTTCTCGGCCGGCTCGGTGACGTGCATGTACTCGGCGCCGATCGAGCCGCAGTAGGTTTCGCGCAGCGCCTGCACGATCTCGCGCAGCGTCATTTGCTCGGCGGTCGTGAAGTAGGTGTTCGTCGCGCTGAACACGATGTCCATGTCGGACTCGGTCAGGTCGTAGAACGCCGGCTCGAGCTCGGGGATCTTCGGGCGCTCCTGGCGCTTCAGCGGATCGAGGTCGGCCCAGCGCGAGCCGAGGAAGCGGTATGCCGCGATCAGCGACTGGACGTGGACTTGCTTGCGCGCGACCGCCAGATCGGCGCCCGAGGCCTTGTTGCCGAACGCGTTGGCCTTCGCACGCTGCGCGAACGACTCGACGACCGGGGCATGGGCCACGTCGCGCGTCTCGGAGCCGTCGACGGCCGGAACGTGCTGGAGCGCATCGAAATACTTGCGCCAGTTCTCGGGCACCGAGCCGGGGTTGTCGAGATAGGCCTCGTACAACTCTTCGACATAGGGCGCATTGCCCCCGAACAGGTACGAGTTCGACCTGTACTGCTGCATCATCTCGCTCACCTTTCGCATCGGTTTCCGATGCTGTAGTGGGTTACACAACCTTCCGCGTTACGGCTACACCGACCGGCGGACTAGCGACCCGCCTTGAACTGCTACCAGCAAGGGGACGGGAAGGACCTCAAGTCACAGGGCGCGACTGTACCACCGGGCTGCGACACGGGTGCGTCGCAGCCCGTGTCCACGGCGTCGAGTCAGCAAATTCAGGCCAGCGCGAGACGCTGCCGCGCCTGCTGGTACTCGCGTGCCAGCCGGCCGACAAGCTCGCGCGCCGGCACGATCTGCTTGACCGCGCCTATGCCCTGGCCCGAGCCCCAGATGTCCTTCCAGGCTTTCTTCTTCGAGCCCTCGCCGCCGCCGAAGCTCATCGTGCTGGGGTCGCTGACCGGCAGGTTGTCCGGGTCCAGCCCGGCCGCGAGGATGGACGGCTTCAGGTAGTTGCCGTGCACGCCGGTGAAGAGGTTCGAGTAGACGATGTCGTCCGAGCTGCCGGCGACGATCGCCTGCTTGTAGGCCTCGGCCGCACGCGCCTCCTCGGTCGCGATGAAGGCCGAGCCGATGTAGGCGAAGTCGGCACCCATCGCCTGCGCGGCGAGCACCGCGTTGCCGGTGCTGATCGCGCCGGACAGCGCGACCGGCCCGTCGAACCAATCCCGGATTTCCTGCACCAGCGCGAACGGGCTCTTGATGCCCGCATGTCCGCCGGCACCGGCCGCGACCAAAATCAGCCCGTCCGCGCCCTTCTCGATCGCCTTCTTCGCGAAGGCGTTGTTGATCACGTCGTGCAGAACGACGCCGCCCCAGGCGTGCACCGCTTCGTTGACGTCGGTGCGCGCACCCAGCGAGGTGATCACGATCGGCACCTTGTACTTCGCGCACATCTGCATGTCGTGCTCGAGCCGGTGGTTGCTCTTGTGCACGATTTGGTTGATCGCGAACGGCGCCGCGGGCTTGTCCGGGTTCGCCCGGTCGTAGGCTGCCAGCGTCTCGGTGATCTCGGCCAGCCACTCGTCCAGCTGCTCGGCCGGTCGCGCGTTCAGCGCCGGCATCGAGCCGACGATGCCGGCCTTGCACTGCTCGATCACGAGCTTGGGATTGCTGATGATGAACAGCGGCGAGCCGATGATGGGCAGCGGCAGGTTTTGCAGAACAGCGGGCAGAGGCATGTGTACTCCGTTCGGGCTGAGCTTGTCGAAGCCCAGGATGGGTGGCACGCGCCCTTCGACAAGCTCAGGGCGAACGCTCGTTGTCGTCAGAACGATTCGACCGGCAGCGCGGTGACGCTCTCGGCTCCGTCGACGATCGCATCGCGCGTCGCCGGGGCCTTGCTCAGCAGATGCTCGGCATAGAAGCGCGCGGTCGCGACCTTGGCTTGCAGGAATGCCGCGTCGCCCTCGCCCTTCGCAAGCTGGTCTTCGGCGACGAGCAGCGCACGTGCCAGCTGCCAGCCGGCGACCACGTTGCCGGCGAGCAGCAGGTAGGGCACCGAACCGGCAAACACCGCATTCGGGCTCGCCTTCGTGTTGCCGGCGACGAAATCGACGACATCCTCGAACGCCTCGCGCGCCGCCTTCAGGCGCTTCATCATCGAGCGCGCCGCGGCGCTGTCGCGCTTCGCGAGCTCGGCCTCGGTGGCCGCGATCTGCGCGGCGATCGCCTTCGGCGTGCGGCCGCCGTCGCGCGCCGTCTTGCGGCCCACCAGGTCGTTCGCCTGGATCGCCGTCGTGCCCTCGTAGATCGGCAGGATGCGTGCATCGCGCAGGTACTGCGCCGCGCCGGTCTCCTCGATGAAGCCCATGCCGCCGTGCACCTGCACGCCCAGGCTCGCGACTTCGTTGGCCATCTCGGTGCTGTAGCCCTTCACGAGCGGCACCATGTATTCGTAGAACGCCTGGTTCTGCTTGCGCACCTCGGCATCGGGATGATGGTGTGCCGCGTCGAACGCGGCCGCCGCGGTGATCGCCATCGCACGGCAACCCTCGGTGTAGGCGCGCATCGTCATCAGCATGCGCTTGACGTCGGGGTGATGGATGATGGGCGCGCTGCCGGGCAGCGAGCCGTCGACCGGCCGCGACTGGATGCGCTCCTTCGCGAACGCCGCTGCCTTCTGGTACGCGCGCTCGGCGACCGCGATGCCCTGCATGCCGACCGCATAGCGCGCCGAGTTCATCATGATGAACATGTACTCGAGGCCGCGGTTCTCCTCGCCGACCAGCCAGCCGATGGCGCCCGGACCGCTCACTTCCTTCGAGATGCCGTCGCCGAACTGCAGCACGGCGGTCGGGCTCGCCTTGATGCCTAGCTTGTGTTCGATGCTGACGCACTGGACGTCGTTGCGCGCGCCGGGCGAGCCATCGGCCTTCAGCAGGAACTTCGGCACGATGAACAGGCTGATGCCCTTCACGCCCTCGGGCGCGCCGGCGACGCGGGCCAGCACGAGGTGCACGATGTTCGGCGCCATGTCGTGCTCGCCGTAGGTGATGAAGATCTTCGTGCCGAAGATCCTGTAGGTGCCGTCGGGCTGCGGCTCGGCGCGCGTACGCACCAGCGCGAGGTCGCTGCCGGCCTGCGGCTCGGTCAGGTTCATCGTGCCGGTCCACTCGCCGGAGATCATCTTCGGCAGGTACAGCTGCTGCTGCTCGTGCGTGCCGGCGGTCAAGATCGCCTCGATCGCGCCGTCGGTCAAGAGCGGGCACAGCGCGAAGCTGAGGTTCGCGCCGTTGAGCATCTCGTTGCAGGCCGCGCCTATGGTCTTCGGCAGGCCCTGCCCGCCGAACTCGGCCGGGTGCTGCAGGCCCTGCCAGCCGCCCTCGGCGAACTGGCGAAACGCCTGCTTGAAGCCGGGCGTCGTCGTCACCGCGCCGTCCTTCCACGACGACGGGTTCTTGTCGCCCTCGACGTTCAACGGCGCGACCACGCCCTCGTTGAACTTGGCGCATTCCTCGAGCACCGCCTGCGCGGTGTCGTAGCCGGCCTCCTCGAAGCCGGGCAGCTTCGCGATCTGCTCCAGCCCCGCCAGCTCCTTCATGCAAAACAGCATGTCCTTGATCGGCGCACGGTAGGTCATGTTTGTCTCCGGACATCAAAAAGGGCGCGTCAACCTGCGTTGCGCGCCCTCGTGGTTCAGTGCATCGAAAAGCCGCTCAGCCGAGCGCCTTGACCAGCTCCGGCACCGCGGTGAACAGATCGGCCTCGAGGCCATAGTCGGCCACGCTGAAGATCGGCGCTTCGGGATCCTTGTTGATCGCCACGATCACCTTGGAGTCCTTCATGCCGGCCAGATGCTGGATCGCACCCGAGATCCCCGCGGCGATGTACAGCTGCGGCGCGACGATCTTGCCGGTCTGGCCGACCTGCCAGTCGTTCGGCGCATAACCGGCATCGACCGCGGCCCGGCTCGCGCCCAGCGCGGCGCCCAGCTTGTCCGCCAGCGGCGTCAGCACCTCGTTGAACTTGTCGCTGGAACCCAGCGCGCGGCCGCCCGAGACGATGATCTTCGCGCCGGTCAGCTCCGGGCGATCGAGCTTCGCGATCTCGGCGCCGACGAAGGCGCTCTTGCCCGAGTCCGCCACCGCGGCGATGGTCTCCACGCTGGCGCTGCCGCCGGTCGCGGGAGCCGGGTCGAAGCCGGTCGTGCGCACCGTGATCACCTTGACAGCGTCCAGGCTCTGGACCGTCGCGATCGCGTTGCCGGCGTAGATGGGGCGCTCGAAGGTGTCGGGGCTGTCGACCTTGCTGATGTCGGAGACCTGACCCACGTCGAGCTTGGCAGCGACCCGCGGCGCGATGTTCTTGCCCGAGGCCGTGGCCGGGAACAGGATGTGGCCGTAGTCCTTGGCGACCGTCAGAACCTGGGCCGCCACGTTCTCCGCGAGGCCATGGGCGAACGGCTCGCCATCGGCATGCAGCACCTTCGCCACTCCGGCGATCTGCGCCGCGGCCTTGGCGGCTTCGGCGGCGTTGGCGCCCGCCACCAGCACGTGGACTTGCGGGTCGCACTTCAGCGCCGCGGTGACGGTGTTCAGGGTCGCGCCCTTGATCGAGGCGTTGTCGTGTTCGGCGATTACCAGCGCAGTCATCAGATCACCTTGGCGTCGTTCTTCAGTTTGGAAACCAGCGTGGCCACGTCGGGCACCTTGATGCCGGCGCTGCGCTTGGGCGGCTCGCTGACCTTGAGCACCTTCAGATGCGCCTTGATGTCCACGCCCAGGTCGCCGGGCTTGACGACGTCGAGCTGCTTCTTCTTGGCCTTCATGATGTTGGGCAAGGTCACGTAGCGCGGCTCGTTCAGACGCAGATCGGTCGTGACGATGGCCGGCAGCGTGATTGAAAGGGTTTCCAGGCCGCCGTCGACTTCGCGGGTGACCTTCGCCTTGCCATCGACGATCTCGACCTTCGAGGCGAACGTGGCCTGCGGCAAATCAGTCAAGGCGGCCAGCATCTGCCCGGTCTGGTTGCAGTCGTCATCGATCGCCTGCTTGCCCAGGATCACGAGGCCGGGCTGTTCCTTGTCGACCAGGGCCTTCAGCAGCTTGGCCACGGCCAGCGGTTGCAGTTCCTCGGTGGTCTCGACCAGGATCGCGCGGTCGGCGCCTATCGCCATTGCGGTGCGCAGCGTCTCCTGGCACTGGGTCACGCCGCAGGAGACGGCGATCACCTCGGTGGCGGCGCCTTTTTCCTTCAGCCGCACCGCTTCCTCGACCGCGATCTCGTCGAACGGGTTCATGCTCATCTTCACGTTGGCGATGTCCACGCCCGTTCCATCGCTCTTCACGCGGACCTTGACGTTGTAGTCCACCACCCGCTTGACCGGGACGAGTACCTTCATGCGATGAGCTCCTCTGGCTGCTGTGTGTTCAACAAACTGGGCGAAAAGATTCTAGTTCCGGGGTATGCGACCGGCCTGCCGCGCAGGCGACTTCGCCGCACAAAAAAGCACGATCGTTCGATTTTAGCCTGAACGCGCGGAACCTCGCGAAACAAGCTGTTCGCGCAGCGTCGCGCGCCGCGTCGCGTGGCACGTCGCGCATAGACTTCCGCTCCGTGATGAACACCAGCCGCCGCCTCAGCCCGATCGCGCCCGCGCCGTCGCCTTGCATCGGTGTCTTCGATTCGGGTGTCGGCGGGCTGTCGGTGCT
>DATCSE010000296.1:0-9307 GCA_036568605.1 Burkholderiaceae bacterium
AGGTAGGGGATGCGGTCGAGCCGGTGGCGCAGCTCGGCGATGCGCGCCTCAAGCCGCTCACGTTCGGCTTCGCGCTCGGCGCTGATCGGGCGTGCGAGCACTTCCTCGAGATCGTCCTCCAGCTCGCGCAATTCGCCGCGCGAGATCGAGCCGATCGCCAGCCGCCGGCCGATCGCGCCGCGCATCGAGCGCACGATGGACAAGTTGCTGGGCGTGCCGTCGCTGACGAAGCCCGCGCGGTGACTCTTCCATTCTGGCGTTTCGGCGAGCTGGGTCTGCGTCATGCGCGGCAGTGCCAGGTCGTCGAAGAAGATCTGCATGAACTCTTCCTTGGTCAGGTGGAAGACGAAATCGTCCTCACCCTCGCCGGAATCGCTCGCCTGTCCGCGCCCGCTGCCCTGGCCGCCGCCCTTGGGCCGCTCGATCTGGTCGCCGGCCACGTACTCGCGGTTGCCAGGGTGCACCATCTCGCGGGAGCCGCCCTGGCCGTGGCCGAAGACCGGCTCGTTGATGTCCTTCTTCGGGATCGAGATGTTCTCGCCGCGCTCCATGTCGCGGATGCCGCGTCCGTCCACGGCGCGGCGTACCGCCTCGCGAACCTGCTCGTGATGGCGGCGCAGGAAGCGCTCGCGGTTGCCGATGGACTTGTTCTTGCCCGCGAGTCGCCGATCGATGATCTGCTGGAGCATGGGTTCAGTACACCTTCATTCCACAGCCTGGAGGGGTTCGTTCCTCAGCTGCTCTTTCTGACTCTCAGATACCACTCGCACAGCAGGCGCACCTGCTTCGCGGTGTAGCCCTTTTCGACCATGCGGTTGACGAAGTTCTCGTGCTTCTTCGCCTCGTCCGCGCTGGCCTTCGCGTTGAAGCTGATCACCGGCAGCAACTCCTCGGTGTTGCTGAACATCTTCTTCTCGATCACGGTGCGCAGCTTCTCGTAGCTGGTCCGCAACGGGTTCTTGCCGGCGTTGCTGGCACGTGCGCGCAGCACGAAGTTGACGATCTCGTTGCGGAAGTCCTTCGGGTTCGAGATGCCCGCCGGCTTCTCGATCTTCTCGAGCTCGGCATTCAGCGAGGCGCGGTCGAACACCTCGCCGGTGTCGGTGTCGCGGTACTCCTGGTCCTGGATCCAGTAATCGGCGTAGGTGACGTAGCGATCGAAGATGTTCTGGCCGTACTCGCTGTAGCTCTCGAGGTACGCCGTTTGGATTTCCTTGCCGATGAACTCGGCGTAACGCGCCGACAGGTGCTCCTTGATGAAGCCGAGGTACTTCTGCTCCAACTCGGCCGGGAACTGCTCGCGCTCGATCTGCTGCTCGAGCACGTACATCAGGTGCACCGGGTTCGCGGCGATCTCGGCCGGGTCGAAGTTGAAGACCTTGGAGAGGATCTTGAACGCGAAGCGCGTGGAGACGCCCGCCATGCCTTCGTCGACGCCGGCGTAGTCGCGGTATTCCTGATAGCTCTTCGCGCGCGGATCGGTGTCTTTGAGGTTCTCACCGTCGTAGATCAGCATCTTGGAGTACAGCGATGAGTTCTCGGGCTCCTTCAGCCGTGTCAGCATCGCGAACTGGCTCATCATCTTCAGCGTGCCGGGGGCGCACGGCGCGGCCGAGAGCGACGAGTTACGCAGCAGCTTCTCGTAGATCTTGATCTCTTCCGAGACCCGCAGGCAGTACGGGATCTTGACGATGTAGATGCGGTCCAGGAAGGCTTCGTTGTTCTTGTTGTTGCGGAAGCTCTTCCACTCGCTTTCGTTGCTGTGGGCCAGCACGATGCCGTCGAACGGGATCGCGCCGAATCCTTCAGTGCCCTTGAAGTTGCCTTCCTGCGTGGCGGTCAGCAGCGGGTGCAGCACCTTGATCGGCGCCTTGAACATTTCGACGAACTCGAGCAGGCCTTGGTTCGCGAGGCACAGGCCGCCGGAGAAGCTGTAGGCGTCGGGGTCATCCTGCGCATAGGTCTCGAGCTTGCGGATGTCGACCTTGCCGACGAGCGAGCTGATGTCCTGGTTGTTCTCGTCGCCGGGCTCGGTCTTGGCGACACCGATCTGCTTGAGCACGCTCGGGTAGCGCTTGACGACCTTGAACTTGCGGATGTCGCCGCCGTACTCGTCGAGCCGCTTGACGGCCCACGGGCTCAGGATGCGCGTCAGGTAGCGTCGGGGAATGCCGTATTCCTGCTCGAGCAGCGGGCCGTCTTCGATCGCATCGAACAGTCCCAGCGGCGACTCGTTCACCGGCGATCCCTTGATCGTGTAGAACGGCACCTGCTCCATCAACTGCTTCAGGCGCTCGGCGATCGAGCTTTTGCCACCGCCGACCGGGCCCAGCAGATAGAGGATCTGCTTCTTCTCTTCGAGGCCTTGCGCGGCATGACGGAAGTACGAGACGACCTGTTCGATCGCGTCTTCCATCCCGTAGAACTCGGCGAACGCCGGGTAGATCTTGATCAGCTTGTTCGCGAAGATGCGGGACAGGCGCGGGTCGTTGCGCGTGTCGACCATCTTCGGCTCGCCGATCGCCTTGAGCATGCGTTCGGCGGCTGTGGCGTACGCGACCGGGTTGCGTTTGCACTCGGCCAGATACTCCTCGATCGTCAGTTCCTCCTCACGGTTGCGTTCGAACCGTGCGGCAAAGTTACTGATCACGTCCATGCTGATCTCCTGTGCAGTTGCCAGGAGACACCGACGGCTGTTGCCCGGCCTCGGTGCCCTGGGGAAGTTCTGATGACACCCGGTGGGGCGCCATCAGAGCTTTCCGTTCATCAGCTGGTCATGTTTTTACCTTAAATGATTCTGCTCCTGTCGATCGTGCGAATACAGAGGTGTTAGTCACGCAGCTCTCGATTTGACGGTAAACGTCTTTAGCAAACAACGTGCCCCGATCGCCTGCGTTGACGTCCGACTCCCTGACTTTTCGGTGCGCCACAAAGTTCCACGCCCCGATCATCGCGGATCATCGCGCAGACTGCGAGTACAGCCTACACCGAACCGGCGACGCGTGCGTCGTCGGGGTAATCGCGACACCCCGAGCTCGGGGGAGACTCAGTGCTGCGAAAGGCCCAGCTTCTCGAGCAGCCCGTTGAGCTCGTCGAGCGAGCCGAACGCGATCGCGACTTCGCCTTGCTCGCCGTGGCGCGAACGTTTTTTCACGCGGATCTCGACCGCGGCGGTCAGCGCGTCGGACAACTGCTGCTCGATGCGCTGCAAGTCGCGCGGCTTCTCGTGCTTCGTGCGCAGCAATGGGGCCTGTCGCGCGTTGCGTTGTGCGGCACGGCCCGCGAGCCTCTCGGCCTCGCGCACGCTGAGCTTCTTCGCGACGATCTCGTTCGCGCTGAGGATCTGCTGCGCACCATCGAGCGGCAGCAGCGCCCGCGCGTGGCCCATGTCGATGTCGCCGGCCATCAGCAGCTGCTGCACCGGCTCGCTGAGCTTCAGCAGGCGCAGCAGGTTGGTGGCCGCGCTGCGCGACCGGCCCACCGCTTGCGCGGCCTCCTCGTGCGTCAGGCCGAATTCGTCGGTCAAGCGCTGCAGGCCGTGCGCCTCTTCGAGGGGGTTCAGGTCCTCGCGCTGGATGTTCTCGATCAGCGCCATCGCCGCGGCAGCTTCGTCCGGCACGTTCTTGACGAGCACCGGCACGTCGGCCAGCCCGGCGAGCTTCGCGGCACGCATGCGGCGTTCGCCGGCGATGATCTCATAGCGCTCGGATCCGAGCGGCCGCACGAGAATGGGCTGCATCACGCCCTGGGCTTTGATGCTTTCGGCGAGCTCGTACAGCGAGCCTTCGTCCATCCGCGTGCGCGGCTGGTATTTGCCGGGCTGGAGCTGCTCCAGCGCCAGGGTACGCGGCGTCTCGTCGGGGCGCGGCGCCGAGGCGCTGGCCGTCGCTTCGGCGACACGCGGACCGAGCAGCGCTTCGAGGCCCAGGCCCAGGCCTTTGGGTTTTTTCGTCACCATGGCGCGGATTGTCACGGATTGGGCTGCGAGCCCAGCAACCCGCGCAGCAGCTCGCGGCCCTGCGGCCAGTCGCCGAGGCCGGAATCGCCATTGATGTGGCCGCGTGGGCCTATCGTGAAGAGGGCGCTGCCCCAGTTGCTCGCGATTTGCGCGGCTCGCTCTGGCGCGCCGTACGGGTCGTCGCTGCTGATGACGACCAGGCTCGCGAACGGCAGCCGCTCGCGCACGATGGGGCGGAAGCTGTAGAGGTTGGGCGGCATGTCGTCGCGCTCGGTGTCGGGCACCGCGACCAGCAGCGCGGCCCGCACGCGTGCCACATGCTGGGAGTGCTGGGCCCATGCGGCGACCAGATGGCAGCCCAGGCTGTGCGCGACCAGCGCCGCGGGGCGGTCGCTTTCGAGGATCACCTCGTCGAGCCGCGCCATCCAGTCGCCGCGGCGCGGCCAGAGCCAGTCATCCTGCTGCACCCGCTGGTCGCCATGCAGTGACTCCCACCGGCTTTGCCAATGCGCCGGGCCGGAATCGAGCCAGCCCGGCAGGATCAAGACGCGCGGCGTCTGCGGTGAGGGCAACGTCGTCTCGACTGCGGATGTCATGGGCCTGGTTTATCCTTCGCGATCGATTGCCAGCCCGGCGCTGGTTCATGAGGGGTTGAAGAGATGAAGTACTGCGCGTTCGTCGACGGCCAGGAAGGCACCACCGGGCTGCGGATACACGAGTATCTCGCGCACCGCAGCGACGTCGAGGTGCTGCGCATCGATCCCGACAAGCGCAAGGACCCGGCCGCGCGCGCGCGGCTGCTCAATGCCGCCGACGTCGCGTTCCTGTGCCTGCCCGACGCGGCCGCGCGCGAGGCAGTCGGCCTGATCGAGAACCCGAAGACCTGCGTGATCGACGCGAGCACGGCGCATCGCACGGTGCCCGGCTGGGCGTTCGGACTGCCCGAGCTCGCGCCCGACCAGCGGGAGAAGATCCGCGCCAGCAAGCGCATCGCCAACCCCGGCTGTCACGCCTCGGCGTTCATCCTGCTGCTGCGTCCGCTGGTCGACGCGGGGATCGTGCCGGCGACGGCGCCGATCAGCGCGAGCTCGATCACCGGCTATTCGGGCGGCGGCAAGAAGATGATCGAGCAGTACGAGGCCGGCGGCGATCCGCGGCTGGATTCGCCGCGCCCGTACGGCCTGACGCTTGCGCACAAACACATCCCCGAGATGGCCGCGCACACCGGGCTTCGCGTCAAACCCTTGTTCATGCCGATTGTCGGCAAGTTCTATAAGGGCTTGTCGGTAAGTGTGCCCTTGCACCTCTCGGAGCTGAAAGCCGGCACGAGTGCCGAACAGGTGCATGCGGCGTTCGCCCGGCGGTATGCCGGGGAGCGATTCATCCGCGTGATGCCGCTGCGCGACCCGGCGGCGATCGAGGAGGGCTACTTCGACGTACAGGCCTGCAACGACACCAACCGGGTCGACATCTTCGTGTTCGCGAACGATTCGCAGGTGCTGCTGATGTGCCGGCTGGACAACCTCGGCAAGGGTGCGAGCGGAGCGGCGGTGCAGGCCATGAACGTGCACCTCGGCGTCGACGAAGGGCTCGGGCTCTAACGGCTGCGTCTAGCGCCTGCGGTCGGCGGCTCAGGCGGCGGCGGGATCGCGCGCGCGGTAGTGATACGTATACGCGTCGACGAAGCCGAGTCGTGCGTAGACGGCCCGTGCCGAGGCGTTGTCGCTGTCCACCTGCAGATAAGCGTGCCGCGCACCGCGGGCGCGCGCGTCGGCCAGCAGATGGCGGCACAGCAGCGTTGCATAACCGCGGCCGCGCGCCGCCGGCGCGGTGTAGACGTCGTAGATGCCCACCAGATCATCCTCGAGTGCGATCTGGCCGCAGGCGACCGCTTCGCCGGCAACACTGAGCTCGAACGCAAAGAACGGCACCGGCGAGCTGAGCAGCCGTTCGGCGTGCGCCTGGCGCTGCGCGAGCGGTGAGCCGCGCAGCTCGCCGACGCGACGCGCGAACGGCTCCAGCGCCAGCGCGCCGATCTGCACCCCGGGCGGCAGCTTGTCCGTCGCGGTCATCTCGTCGGACAGCGTCGCGACCATCACGTGCGTGTCGTCGAAGCGGCGCAGGCCGTATTCGTTCAGGCGTTCATCGAGCCCGGCCGGCTCGCTGAATGGGGTGACGCGCACGATCAGCGGCAGCGCAGCCTCGGCATAGAGGCGTTCGCACGCGGCCAGCCGCTGCGCCAGCGAGGTGCGGCCGGCGGCCACCGCATTGATGCAGCGAGCCCGCTTGGCCTTGCCCGGCGAGAAGCGCACCAGCCAGCCGTCCAGCCAGCGCTGTTGCGGCGCGGCACTGGCGTTCAGCCCGGCATCCTCGATACGTGACAGCAGGGCGATGTCTAGCCCCGGCTTCAGAGCAGGCGGGGCCGCCAGCCGCGGCGGTCGGCCGGTCGTTGGCGGATTCACCTTCATGGGCTTTTTTCGCCCAGGCGGTTGGCCATTTCCTTGGCGAATTCGACGAACGCCGTTGCACCCCGGGCCGCCGGATCGAACACGACGCCGGGGAGTCCGTAACTCGGCGCCTCGGCCAGGCGCACGTTGCGAGGGATCACCGTGTCGAACACCTTGTCGCCGAAGTGCGCCTTGAGCTGATCGCTGACCTGCTGCTGCAGCGTGATGCGCGGATCGAACATCACGCGCAGCAGGCCGATCAGCTCCAGCGACGGGTTCAGATTCGCATGCACCTGCTTGATCGTGTTGACCAGGTCGCTGAGCCCTTCGAGCGCGAAGTACTCGCACTGCATCGGGACGATCACGCCATGGGCGCTGCACAGGCCGTTCAGCGTCAGCAGGCTCAGCGACGGGGGGCAGTCGATCAGCACGAAGTCGTAGTCGGCATCGACCGCGGCGAGGGCATGCTTCAGGCGCAGATGCCGGTGCTCCAGCTCCACCAGCTCCACTTCCGCACCGGCCAGCTCGCGGTTAGCGCCGAGCACGTCGTAGCCGGCCTTCTCGGAGCGCCGCCGCGCCTCGGCCACGCCGGCGCTTTCGAGCAGCACATCGTAGATGGTCAGCTCCAGGGCGCGCTTGTCGACGCCCGAACCCATCGTCGCATTGCCCTGCGGATCGAGGTCGGCGACCAGCACACGCTGCCCGATCTTGCCCAGGCCCGCAGCAAGGTTCACGGTCGTCGTCGTCTTGCCGACCCCGCCTTTTTGGTTCGCAACGCAGAAGATTCGGGCCATGTCGGTCGAGGCGGGCGTGAAGAGAGGCGGGCAGTGGAGGAGGGATTGTCCGGTACGGCGGCCTGGCGTCGAAGGCGGTTCGGCGGGAGTGTCGGCCGCACGCAACCGACCGGGGCTGGAAATCAGTCCGGCCGTCGGCGCATCCAGACCAGGCAACGCTCGGCGTTCAGTTCGGGAACGTGCAGAGGTTCCACGTGAAACATCGTGACCTCTGCTGGGAGGGCTGCGATCTCGTCGTCTGGACGCTTGCCCTTCATTGCGGCCCAGATGCCCGGATTGGCCAGATGACGTTGCGTCAGGCGCGTGAAGTCGGCAAGCGACGCGAAGGCGCGGGACGTGATCAGATCGAATGGCTCGGCGCGCAGCGACTCCACGCGGCCATGCTCTGCCTGCAGATTCGGCAGTTGAAGCTCGACACCGGCCTGGCGTATGAACGCCGCTTTCTTCCCGACGGTGTCGACGCAGACTACGCGGACTGCCGGCAGCAGCATCGCGATCACGACGCCTGGCAAGCCGCCCCCGCTGCCCACGTCCAACACGCGTGGATGCGGTACGGCGGCGAGGGTGCGCTGCAACGGGGGGATGACGGCGAGGCAGTCGAACAAATGCTGCACCAGCATCTCGTTCGGGTCGCGTACCGCGGTCAGGTTGTAGGTGCCGTTCCAGCGTTGCAGCAGATCGAGATAGGCCAGCAGCCGCTGTGCGTCGCGTTCCGGCAGCGACAGTTGCAGCGTCGCCGCTGCTGAACGCAGCCGCGCAAGCCGTATCGCCTGTGTCTCGGCCGCCGTCATGCGGCGTTCGCGTCGGCCGGCTCGTTCGCCGCGAAGCCTTTGAAGCGCCCCTTCTTCAGGTGGATCAGCAGCAGCGAAATGGCTGCGGGCGTCACGCCCGAGATCCGCGAGGCCTGGCCCAGCGTCTCCGGCCGATGCCGCGTCAGCTTCTGTCGAACCTCGAAGCTCAGGGCTTTGACTTGGCCGTAGTCGAGTTCATCCGGCAGCCGCAGGTGCTCGTAGCGCTGGGCACGTTCGACATCCTCGTCCTGCTTGTCGATGTAGCCGGCGTACTTGTGGCTGATTTCCACTTGCTCGATCACCGCATCGGCCAGCGTAGCCCCCAGCTCCGCGCGCAAGGTTTCACGTGAAACAGCCGCCGTCGGTACGGCCGCGGCGGCCACTTCAGCGACCCGGTCGAAGTCGATCCCCGGCCGGCGCAGCAGGTCGCCCAGGTTGTACTCATGCTCGATCGCGCGGCCCAGCAGCCGCTCGGCGGTCGGTGCCGGCAGGCTTTGCGGATGAACCCACGTGCTGGCCAGCTTCTGCGTCTCGCGCGCGACCGCGTCGCGCTTGCGGTTGAAGGCATCCCAACGCCGGTCATCGACCAGTCCGAGGCGCCGACCGGTCTCGGTCAGCCGCATGTCGGCGTTGTCCTCGCGCAATCGCAGCCGGTACTCGGCGCGGCTCGTGAACATCCGGTAGGGCTCGGTCACGCCCTTGGTCACCAGGTCGTCCACCAGCACGCCCAGGTAAGCCTGGTCTCGCCGCGGCAGCCAGGCTTCTTCCGCGCGCACCGCGAGCGCCGCGTTGATGCCGGCGAACAAGCCTTGCGCGGCGGCTTCTTCGTAGCCGGTCGTCCCGTTGATCTGGCCGGCAAAGAACAGCCCACGGATCGAACGCGTCTCGAAGCTGGTCTTCAGCTCGCGCGGGTCGAAGTAGTCGTATTCGATCGCGTAGCCAGGCCGCAGGATGTGCGCGTGCTCCAAGCCCGCCATGCTGTGGACAGCGGCGATCTGGATGTCGAACGGCAGCGAGGTCGAGATCCCGTTCGGGTAGAACTCGTGCGTCGTCAGTCCTTCAGGCTCGAGGAAGATCTGGTGCGAGCTCTTGTCGGCGAAGCGATTGACCTTGTCCTCGATGCTGGGGCAGTAGCGCGGCCCGACGCCATCGATCAGCCCGGTGAACATCGGGCTGCGGTCGAAACCCGAGCGGATGATCTCGTGCGTGCGCTCGTTCGTGTGCGTGATCCAGCACGGCAGCTGCTGTGGGTGTTGGCTGGCGTCGCCGAGGAAGCTGAACACCGGTACCGGTCCGGCGGCCGGGCTGCCGTCGGCA
>DATCSE010000297.1:0-3222 GCA_036568605.1 Burkholderiaceae bacterium
TCGTCGCGACCGCCCCCGAGAATGCGCGGCTGTACTTCAAGTTCCGGCCGGCCCGGGTGCGCCTGGCCGCCGACCCCGCGCTGACGACGCATCGCGCCTACGGCGTGCCCAAGCCCCAGCCGACGCCGGAGATCCTGGAGCAGATGGGCACGATTCGCATCAACCCGACCGGCGAGCTGCCCGAGCCGCTGCCGATCGCCGAGGCCGGCAAGGTGCTGCAGGAGCGCGACGGCTACGTCAACACCGCACAAGACCAGGCCGACATCGAGCGCCAGTGGCCGCAGCTCAAAGGGCTGTTCCTGATCGACCGCGGCGGCATCGTGCGCTGGTCGTACATCGAATGCGCGGACGAAGGGCTGGCCGGGATCGGCAAGCTGCCGTCCGAGGAAGCGATCCTCGACGCGGCACGCGCCTGCGCCGCCTGAGTTGCTCCGCCGGCCCTTCCGTCGCCGCGGTAACCTGCGGCGATGGACTCCCTGATCGCCGCCGCCGCGCGGGCCCTGGTCGCCGGCGACGCGCTCGGCGCATTGAAGCGCGTCAGCCTGCGTGACGACCCTCCGGCGCTCGCGCTGCGCGGCATCGCGATGGCGCAGCTCGGCGAGCACCCGCGCGCCCGCGAGCTGCTGCGCAGCGCCGCCCGCGGCTTCGGCTCGTACGAGGCGCTGTCGCGCGCCCGCTGCGTCGTCGCGGAGGCCGAGGTGGCCCTCGCGATGCGCGACCTCGGCAGCGCACCGCGCACGCTGGCCGCCGCGGCGGCGACGCTCGAGGCGCATGCCGACCACGCGAATGCGCTGCAGGCCCGTCTGATCGCGGTGCGCCGGCTGCTGCTGCTGGGCCGCCTGGCCGAGGCCGCGGCGCTGTTGGACCGGCTGGAGACGCGTGCCCTGCCGCCGTCGCTGCGCGCCGTGGCCGAGCTCGCGGCCGCAGAGCTTGCATTGCGCTCGCTGCGCACGACGGCGGCGCAAGAGGCGCTGGCGCGTGCCCATGAAGCCGCCGCGCACGCCGGCGTGCCGGCGCTGATGGCCGAGGTGGCCGACGCGCGCGGCGCGCTGGAGCGGCCCGCGGCGCGCCGTCTGCACGCGGGCCAGGAGCAGCCGCTGCGCCTGGCCGAGGTCGAGGCGCTGTTCGCGTCGGGCACGCTGGTGGTCGATGCCTGCCGGCGCGGCCTGCGCGCCGGCGCCACGTGGCGCTCGCTCGCGCGCCGCCCGGTGCTGTTCGTGCTGGCGCGCGCGCTCGCCGAAGCATGGCCCGGCGACGTCGATCGCAACGCGCTGATCGCCCGCGCATTCCGCACGCGCCGCCCCGACGAGACGCATCACGCGCGGCTGCGCGTCGAGATCGGCCGGCTGCGCGCGCTCGCCGCGCCGCGCGCGCACATCGCCGCGACCGAACGCGGCTTCGCGCTGGTCCCGCACGACGGCACGCACGAGGTCGCGGTGCTGGTGCCGCCCATCGATGGCGATCAGGCGTCGCTGCAGGCGCTGCTCGCCGATGGCGCCGCCTGGTCCACCTCGGCCCTCGCGCTGGCGCTGGACGCGAGCCAGCGCACGGTGCAGCGCGCGCTGGTCGAGCTGGAGGCGGCCGGCCGGGTTCGCGCGATCGGGCGAGCGCGCGCGCAGCGCTGGCTGGCGCCGCCGCTGATCGGATTCACGACGATCTTGTTACTCCCTGCTGCGCTGCCGCTCACGTAGATTTGCTCCGACGGCGCCGCCATCGCGGCGCGCTGAATGGAGCAACACGATGAGCACTCCCCGCCACCCGGCAGGCCACGGCAAGAAGCCCGAACCGCCTGCGCGCAGCGCCGAGATCGTGCGCGAATACGGGCCGTTCGAAGGGGCCCGGCACATCGCCGGCATCACGCACGACGGCCAGCGCGTCTGGGCCGCGGCCGGCGCGCAGCTGCTGGCGATCGACCCGGACAGCGGCCACGTCGCGCGCACGCTGCCGCGCAGCGGCGACGCCGGCACCGCGTTCGACGGCACCTACCTGTACCAGATCGCCGAAGCGCGCATCGACAAGATCGATCCGGCGACCGGCGACGTGCTGATGTCGATCCCGGCGCCCGGCCACGGCGGCGACTCGGGCCTCGCGTGGGCCGAGGGCAGCCTGTGGGTCGGCCAGTACCGAGACCGCAAGATCCACCGGATCGACCCCGAGACCGGCGCGATCCTGCGCACGATCGAATCCAACCGCTTCGTCACCGGCGTGACCTGGGTCGACGGCCAGCTCTGGCACGGCACCTGGGAAAGCGACGAGAGCGAGATCCGCCGCATCGACCCGGACAGCGGCACCGTGCTCGATCGGCTGGAGATGCCGCACGGCGTGGGCGTCAGCGGGCTGGAGTCCGACGGAGCCGACCTGTTCTATTGCGGCGGCGGAGAGAGCGGAAAGATCCGCGCGGTCAGGAGGCCGAAGCAGCCGGCGCAACGATGAACCTCCACTGAATGCGAGGAGCACACGATGAACACCGCCACCAACCGACATCCCACCGTATCCCACGACCGCTGGCTGGCCGAACGCAAGGCGCTGCTGGCTCACGAGAAGGAGCTGACGCGCCTGCGCGACCGGATCGCGCAAGAGCGCCGCGCACTGCCCTGGGAGCAGGTCCAGAAGCCCTACGTCTTCGCGACGCCGGACGGCCCGCGCACGCTGGCCGAGCTGTTCGACGGCCGCCGCCAGCTGCTGGTGCAGCACTTCATGTTCGCGCCCGGATGGGAACAGGGCTGCCCGAGCTGCTCGTTCATGGCCGACCACGTCGACGGGATGAACGTGCACCTGGCGCATCGCGACGTCACCTTCGTCGCCGTCTCGCGCGCGACGCTGCCCGAGATCGAGCGCTTCCGCCAGCGCATGGGCTGGAAGTTCAGATGGGTGTCCTCGCACGGCACCGACTTCAACCGCGACTTCGGCGTCACCTTCACGCCGGAGGAAGTGGCCCGCGGCAAGCTGCACTACAACTACGGCGAATGGCCGATGGCGTCGGAGGAATGGCCCGGCATCAGCGTGTTCTACCGGGACGATGCGGGCGAGATCTTCCACACCTACTCGACCTACGGGCGCGGCGTCGAGGTGATGATGGGCACCTACAACCTGCTGGACCTCGTGCCCAAGGGGCGCGACGAGCGCGACGTCGACTACAAGATGGAGTGGGTGCGCCACCACGACCGCTACGAGCCGCAGCCGGCGGCGGGTTCGGGCTGCTGCGCGCACGGCTGAGCCGGC
>DATCSE010000298.1:0-2885 GCA_036568605.1 Burkholderiaceae bacterium
GTCCTGCAGTTCCGCGCGATCGATGACGATGGCCCCGCCATCAGGCCAAGAAAACGCCATCACGGGCCGCGGCTCGCCGCCGTGCCATCGTCACCATGTCGCATCCAGCCCCAGCAAGTGCAGTGCCTCGTGGCGCAGCTCGGCCAGTGCGGCGCTGCCGCGCTGCCGCGGATACGGCAGTTCGTTGCGCAGCTCGGCGACGATGCGGGCCGGCCGGTCGCTGAGCACGATGACACGCTGCGCGAGAAAGAACGCCTCCTCGACATCGTGCGTCACCAGCAGCGCCGAGAACCCGGCACGCTGCCACAGGCCCACCAGCTCGCTCTGCATCGTGATGCGGGTCAGCGAATCGAGCTTGCCCAGCGGCTCGTCGAGGATCAGCAGCGTCGGGTCGTTGACGATCGCGCGTGCCAGCGCGACGCGCTGCGACATGCCGCCGGAGAGCTGGTGCGGATGCGCCTTCGCGAATGCCGTGAGGCCGACCCGCGCGAGCGCATCGTCGACACGGCCGCGTTGCTCCTTCAGCAGCCCGCGCGCCTGGAGCCCGAGCGCGACGTTGTCCCAGACGGTGCGCCACGGGAACAGCGTCGGGTCCTGGAACACGACGATGCGCGACGGATCGGATCGCGTGATGGTGGCGCCGTCGTGCGTCAGCGTGCCTTCGCTGGCCGGCTCGAGCCCGGCGATCAGGCGCAGCAGCGTCGACTTGCCGCAACCGCTGGGGCCCAGCAGCGCGACGAACTCGCCGGGCTGCACCTGCAGGTCGATCGCGTCCAGCACCGGCAGCGGGCCGCCGCCGGGCAGCTCGAAGCGGTGGCTGACGCGGTGCGCGCCGATGCGCGCGCCACGCGTGGTCGGCACGTCGCCGACCGGCACGGCATCGAGCACGGCGCTCATCGCTCGCTCACCATTTCAGCGTCCCCTTCTGCCACGACAGCACGCGGTCGCGAAGCACGAACAGCAGAGTCACGGTGCTCGAGCAGATCACCGCCATGATGATCAACGCGGCATACATGTTGCCGTACGAGGCCCAGCCCTGCGCCCACGTCAGGTACCAACCGAGTCCGGCCTTCACCCCCATCATCTCGGCGATCACGAGCACCGAGAACGATGCGCCCAGCGCCATGAAGAGCCCGACGAAGACCTGCGGCAGCGCCGCGGGAATCGCGACCCGCAGCACCAGGAACCATTCGCTCGCGCCCAGCGTGCGCGCGACGTCGTAGTACTGGCGGTTGACGCTCGCGACGCCCGACCAGGTCAGGATGGTCATCGGAAAGAAGGTCGCGAACGCGATCACGAACACCGCGGCCGCGTAACTCGACGGGAACGTGAAGAATGCGAGCGGCAGCAGCGCCGATGCCGGGATCGGCCCGACGAAGCGGATCACCGGATGCACCCAGTACCCGATGCCGCGTGACCAGCCGATCGCCACGCCGGTCAGGAACCCGCACACGGTGCCGATCGCAAAGCCGTGGGCCAGCAGCCGCAGCGAATGCCATGCGCTGTTGCCCAGGCGCTGCCAGTCGTCGCCGTAGACCTCGACGAGGTTCTGCGGCGGCGCGAAGAACGGCGTCGGCAGCCGGCCGGTCTTCGCGGTCAGCACTTCCCAGGCGCCGAGCAGCAGCGGCAGCACGATCAGCCAAGCGCCGGCCGGGCGCACCGCATGCGTCACGCGGGCGATACGCGTGCCGGCGATGCCGAGCACGGCCAGCGCGAGCAGCAGCCCGGCGGCGCCGTAGGCCGCGAGGCCGAGCTCATCGGTGTAGGCCCAGTCGCTGAAGCCGGCGGCGCGGTTGGGCCATACACGCGTGACGGCGCCGAGCGCGAGCCACGTGGCCGCGGCCGCGAAGCCGGTCCACCAGAAGCGCTGTCCGGTGGAGGGCCTCCGCGGCGGGGCGCTCGTCGTCGCACCGGCGGCATGCGCGTGCGCGGTCGCGGCGATCGCACTCATCGCAAGACCCGTGCACTCATGCCAGCACGTCGGCGAACACGTGCTGCGCGAAGCGCGCCGGGTCGGTGCTCTTCTTCAGCACGCCCACCGAGCGGAAGTCGCGCGCATAGAACTCGATCTCGTCGCGCAGGTTCGCGCCCACCGGGTGGTGCTTGTGCGTGAGCGTGCCCAGCAGTGCGCGCAGGTCTTCCACCGCGACCTTGGGCGAGTACCTGGCGAAGAGCTTGGCCGACTCGTTCGGGTTCTCGGCCACGTAGTCCGAGGCCTGCACGATCGCGCGCGCCAGCGCGGCCGTGGTCGGCTTGTCGTTGCGCACCAGCTCGCCGCGAGCGCCGACCACGCAGCAGACCTTGCGCGCGTATTCGCCGCTCAGGTTGGTCGCGAGCTCGACGTAGGCCTGCGGGGCGCTGCGCTTCTCCAGCAGGAAGAGGTTGGGGTCGCCGTCGGCGATCGCCTGGATCTCGCCCTTCTCGACCGCGGTGCCGAGCAGGTCGGCGGGGTACTGGCGCCAGCTCACGTCGCGCTCCGCGTCGAGGCCGTTCTTCGCGAGCAGGATCGAGAAGAAGTTCTTGCCCGGGCTCGCGAGATCGCTGACGCCGACCGTCTTGCCCTTGAGCTGTTGCAAGGTCGTGACGCCCGCTGCGCGCGAGCCGATCAGCCGCACGCAGCCGCCGTGCGAGCTGCTGACGATCTTGACGTCGAAGCCCGATTCGAGCGGCTTGAGCCAGCGGTGGATCATCCCGACCGCGGCGTCGGCCTTGCCGGTCGCGAGCGATTCCAGCAGTTGGTCGGTCGAGCCGGTGTAGTTGATCAGATCGACCTCGAGGCCGTTCTTTTCGAAGAAGCCGCGCTCGACTGCAGCGACGATGGGCGTCAGGCAGAACGCGTTCGCGTTCCACGCGAAGGTCAGCTTGCGCGGCGCCGCGAACGCGCG
>DATCSE010000299.1:0-8032 GCA_036568605.1 Burkholderiaceae bacterium
CAGCTCGAGAGCTTCTCGGCCTGGCACAACACCCTGTACGCGACGCAGAACAACGGCTTCGGCGGCACGGCCGCGCGCCTGGCCTTCAACTCGCCGCTGCAGGTGCGCCACTTCGAGAACCTGGCCAAGATGGCCAAGGACGGCACCTTCGTCTACAAGGGCCGCAACAACACGCCCGACGCCGCCTTCCCCTCGGGCGAGTGCGCGATGATGACCGGCTCCTCGGGCCTGTATGCGCGCGTGGCCAAGGACGCCAAGTTCAAGTACGGCATTTCCACCCTGCCCGTCTATCCCGACGTGAAGGGCGCGCCGCAGAACACCGTGATCGGCGGCGCGAGCCTGTGGGTGATGGCCGGCAAGAAGCCCGACGAGTACAAGGGCGTGGCCGAGTTCTTCAAGTTCCTGTCGAACGCCGAAGTCCAGTCCGCCAACCACAAGCGCACCGGCTACCTGCCGATCACGATGGCGGCCTTCCAGCTCACCGAGAAGTCGGGCTTCTACAAGGAGAAGCCCGGCACCGACGTCGCGGTGACGCAGATGATCCGCAAGACGACCGACAAGTCACGCGGCATCCGCCTCGGCAACTTCCTGCAGATCCGCACGATCATCGACGAGGAGACCGAGCAGATCTGGTCCGGCAAGAAGGAGCCCAAGGAAGCGCTCGAATCGGCGATCAAGCGCGGCAACGAGCAGCTGGAGCGCTTCGAGAAGGCGACCAAGGCCTCGGCGCTCTGACCTGACGCGCGTCGCCACTTGGAAAAGCGCGTCCGCTTCCAGTCCGCGTGGTTGCCCTGGGCGCTGCTCGCGCCCCAGTTCGCGATCATCGCGGTGTTCTTCTTCTGGCCCGCAGCCCAGGCGATCCTGCAGTCCATGCAGGTCGAGGACAGCTTCGGGCTGTCGCGCCAATGGGCCGGACTGGAGAACTTCAAGGCGCTGTTCGCCGACCCGGCCTATGTCGAGTCGTTCAAGACCACCGCGATCTTCTCGGTGCTGGTGGCGGCGCTGGGCATCACGCTGTCGCTCATGCTCGCGGTCTTCGCGGACCGCGTGGTCCGCGGCGCGCTGTTCTACCGCACGATGCTGATCGTGCCGTACGCGGTCGCCCCGGCGGTCGCCGGCGTGCTGTGGGTGTTCATGTTCTCGCCGTCGCTCGGCGTGGTCTCGTACGGCCTCGCGAAGTTCTTCGGCTTCGATTGGAACCACCTGCTCAACTCCGGCCATGCGATGGCGCTGATCGTCGCGGCCGCGGTGTGGAAGCAGATCTCCTACAACTTCTTGTTCTTCGTCGCGGGGCTGCAGTCGATTCCGCAGTCGCTGATCGAGGCGGCGTCCATCGACGGCGCGCGGCCGTGGCGCCGCTTCTGGACGATCCAGTTCCCGCTGCTGACGCCGACGACCTTCTTCCTGCTCGTGATCAACATGGTGTACGCGTTCTTTGACACCTTCGCGATCGTCGACGCCACCACCGCCGGCGGCCCCGGTCGCGACACCGTGATCCTGGTCTTCAAGGTCTACATCGACGGCATCAAGAACGGCGACATCGGCGGCTCGGCCGCGCAGTCGGTCGTGCTGATGCTGATCGTGGTGGCGCTGACGGTGCTGCAGTTCCGCTATGTCGAGAAAAAAGTGAGCTACTGATGGTCGAGCGCCGCCCTGCTCTGGCGATCCTGGCCCACGTCGTGATGATCCTCGGCGTGATGATCGTGGTTTTTCCGATCTACCTCGCGTTCGTCGCGTCGACCCACACCGCGCGGGAGATCGTGCAGGCGCCGATGCCGCTCCTGCCCGGCGAACACTTCTGGGAGAACTACGTCGCCGCGCTGACCGGCCACGGCGGCGGCGCCGGCTCCAACGCGCCGGTCGGCCGCATGATGTGGATCAGCCTGGCCACGGCGCTGGCGATCGCGATCGGCAAGATCGCGGTATCGCTGCTGTCGGCATTCGCGCTCGTGTACTTCCGCTTCCCGTTGCGCGGGCTGTTCTTCTGGGCGATCTTCGTCACGCTGATGCTGCCGGTCGAGGTGCGCATCCTGCCGACCTACAAGGTCATCTCCGACCTCAGCATGCTCAACAGCTATGCCGGTCTGACGATCCCGCTGATCGCATCGGCGACCGCGACCTTTTTGTTTCGCCAGTTCTTCCTGACCGTGCCGGAGGAGCTCGTCGAGGCCGCGCGCATCGACGGCGCCGGCCCGATGCGCTTCTTCAAGGACATCCTCGTGCCGCTGTCGAAGACCTCGATCGCGGCACTGTTCGTGATCCAGTTCATCTACGGCTGGAACCAGTACCTGTGGCCGCTGCTCGCCGCGACGAGCGAGGACATGTACCCGGTGGTCGTCGGCATCAAGCGCATGATCGCCGGCGGCGACTCCGGCAACGAATGGAACATCGTGATGGCCACCGCGATCATGGCGATGGTGCCGCCGGCGATCGTCGTGATGCTGATGCAGCGGTGGTTCGTCAAGGGCCTTGTCGACACTGAAAAATGAGCCCACCCCCGAAGCGCCTTCGGCGCTCCCCCTCCAGGGGGCGCCGCCAGCGGCCCGGCGAGGCCGGTTCCGCGGCGACCGCTTGGCTGCGCGGCTGAACGCGCCCGTGGACGCGCACAGCGGCAAAAATCTGAGAAGCAACATGGCAGCCATTTCCCTCCAGGACGTCGTCAAGCGCTACGGCCACGGGCCGAAAGCGAACCAAGTCATCCACGGCGTGAACGCCGAGATAACCGACGGCGAATTCATCGTGATCGTCGGCCCGTCGGGCTGCGGCAAGTCGACGCTGCTGCGCATGGTCGCCGGCCTGGAGGAAATCTCGGGCGGCACGATCTCGATCGGCGGGCGCGTCGTCAACGACGTCGAGCCGAGCGAGCGCGACATCGCGATGGTGTTCCAGAACTACGCGCTGTACCCGCACATGAGCGTGTTCGACAACATGGCCTACGGGCTCAAGATCGCGAAGGTGCCGCTGGCCGAGATCAAGGCCCGCGTCGACAAGGCCGCGAAGATCCTCGAGCTCGGTGCGTTCCTGCAGCGCAAGCCGCGCGAGCTCTCGGGCGGACAGCGCCAGCGCGTCGCGATGGGCCGCGCGATCGTGCGCCAGCCGCAGGTGTTCCTGTTCGACGAGCCGCTGTCCAACCTAGACGCGAAGCTGCGCGCGCAGACGCGGCTCGAGATCCAGAAGCTGCACGGCGAACTGGGCGTCACGTCACTGTTCGTCACGCACGACCAGGTCGAGGCGATGACGCTGGCGCAGCGCATGATCGTGATGAATGCCGGGCGTATGGAGCAGATCGGCTCGCCCGAGGAGGTCTACCACCGGCCCGCGACGACCTTCGTGGCCGGGTTCATCGGCTCGCCGCCGATGAACCTGATCACCGGGCACGTCGAAGGCTCGCGCTTCCTGGCCGACGGGCAAAGCGTGGCCTTGCCGGCATCCGCGCCGCGCGGCGGCGAGCTGATCCTCGGGATCCGACCGGAGCACGTCGAGCTGAACTCGGGCGCGCCGGCTGCGGGCCACTGGTCGCTGCGGGTCGAGGCGCTGGAGATGCTGGGCGCCGAACGGCTGGTCTACGGCCGCTTCGGCGGCACGCTGTTCACGGTGCGGCTCGATGCGACGCTGCCGCCGCCGAAGATCGGCGATGCGGTCTCGCTGCAGGCGTCGCCCGACCATCTGCACTGGTTCGACGCGGCGACGAAACAGCGAATCGCCTGAACCAGTGCGCGATGATCGCGGGATGACGACGAGCACCACGATGACGAGCTGGCCCTACCCGCTGTGGATCGCGCATCGCGGCGCCGGCAGGCTCGCGCCGGAAAACACGCTGGCCGCGTTCCGGGTCGGCGCGAGCCATGGCTTTCGTGCGTTCGAGTGCGACATCAAGCTCAGCGCCGACGGCGTGCCGTTCCTGCTGCACGACGCGACGCTGCAGCGCACGAGCTCGGGCCGCGGCATCGCCGGCGAGCGGCCGTGGAGCGAGCTGGCGCGGCTCGATGCGGGCGGCTGGCACAGCCGCGCGTTCGCCGGCGAACCGCCGGCCAGCCTGGAGGCCATCGCAACGTTCTGCCGACGCAACGGCCATGCGCTGAACATCGAGATCAAGCCGACGCCAGGCACCGGCGAGCACACCGGTCAGCGCGTCGCGCTCGAAGCGGCTCGGCTCTGGTCCGGCGCCGCGACGCCGCCGCTGCTGAGCTCGTTCGAGCCGGCGGCGCTGAAAGCGGCGCGCGACGCGGTGCCGACACTGCCGCGCGCACTGCTGCTCGACACGCTGCGCCCGGGCTGGTTCGACGAGGCGCAGGCGCTAGGCTGCGTCGCGGTCGTCACGAACTACTCGGTGATGGACGCCGACGTGCTGGCGCGCCTGCGCGGCAGCGGGCTGCGCGCGCTGGTCTACACGGTCAATGACCCGGCCGAAGCGCTGCGGCTGGTCGGGCTCGGCATCGACGGGATCATCACCGATGCGGTCGACCGCTTCGCGCCGGTCAGCGCTGGCCTGCACGACTGAACTGGAGCGTTGTCGCGACGGCACGCCCACCCCGAGTCGCGGGATGGTCGGAACGCGGCCGATCCGAGAGGATACGGCCCGTTACAAATACCCCTGACCTTCATGCGCACGCTCCTGATCAGTGCCCTGCTGGCGGCTCCGCTCGCCGCATCGGCCGGCCCCAATCTGCTGCAAAACGGCAGCTTCGAAGACACGGCCCAGGCCAACGGCACCTGGAGCACCTACGCCGCCATCCCCGGGTGGACGGCCAACCCAGCGGTCGAGATCCGCGACAACGTCGCTGGCACCGCGAAGGACGGTACCAACTACGCCGAGCTCGATGCCTATTCGAACGGCTCGATCAGCCAGTCGTTCGCGACGATCGTGGGTGCCGCCTATGACCTGAGCTTCTGGTACTCGAACCGCACGAACACCGCGGCAAGCACCAACGGCCTGAGCTTCAACGTGGGCAGCGGATGGCTCGCCGCACCGCTGCTGCCGGTCAACAACAGCGGCAACAACCAGTGGTCGCAGGGGACCTACAGCTTCATCGCCAACAGCACGCTGACGACGCTGAGCTTCCTGGGCACCGGCACCAGCGATTCGTACGGCACGTCGCTGGATGCAGTCAGTGTCGTCGCCGCAGTGCCCGAGCCGAGCACCTACGCGATGATGCTCGGTGGGCTGGGAGCCGTGGTCTTCATCGGGCGGCGCCGCCGGCAGCCATGACCCGCGGCGCCGGTTAGCCACCGGCCGCAAGACGAACGCCTCGGTCTGCCGAGGCGTTTTTCATGATGGGGCGGACGTCAGGCGAGGGCATCGGCCGCCTCTTCGATGCCGCGCACCCGTGCATAGACCCGCGTGTCGCGCGGCTCGCCCTGCGGCGTCAGACTGTCCTGGCGCAGGATGCCCTCGAGCGTGAAACCCAGCCGTTCGGCGACGCGCCAGCTGGCCGCGTTGTGATCGTCCATCCGCACTTCGACGCGGCGCGCGGCGAGGCGATCGAACGCCATGCGCAGCAGCGAGCGCGCCGCCTCGGTGATGTAGCCCTGCCGCTGGCACGACGTGCGGCACCAGTAGCCGATCTCGAAGCGGCGCACGTCCCAGGCGATACGGTGCAGCCCGGTGCCGCCGATGTAGCGCCCTTCACCGCCGGCGGCGTCGCGCTCGAAGATCCAGTACGGCAGGTCCTCGCGCAGCCGGAAACGCGCCTGGTTGCGCCGGCACAGCGCCTCCGATTCGTCGAGGCCGGGCGCGGCCTGGGCCCACGGCATGTACGGGCCCAGCTCGGCCAGCGATTCGCGCACCGCCTCGTTGACCATCGCCCCGTCGCCCGGCTGCGGGCAGCGCAGGATCAGGCGTTCGGTTTCCAGGCGTTCGGGCACGGCGATCAGCAGCGGGTCCATCGTCACGCTCATCTCCTTCGATCAGGCTAGTTTCGTCATGTCGTCTCGACCGCCGGCACCGGCCGGTGCACGCTGGCATCGGCGCCCAGCCAATCGTCGACGCGCTCGGGCTGCGGCAGCTCGCGGACGCTGCGAATTACCGCAGCGCGCCAGGCGATCAGCGCCAGCAGCAGCGCACTCGCCCCGGCGAAGCCGAGGGCCCAACGCAGCCCGATGTGCTCGCCGAGCCAGCCGCCGATCAGCGCGCCCGGACCGGCCGGGATCAGGATCAGCCAGCGCATCGTGCTGGTCATGCGGCCCAGCAGCGGCTCGGGCGTGACCGCCTGGCGCAGTGCGAGGAAGTTGATGAACACCAGCACCGCGCCGCTCGAGAACAGCATCAGCATCGCGGCGAACGCCGCAATGCCCCAGGCGTTTGCCGGCGCGAGTGCGAGCAACGTCCAGCCCAGCCCGCACACCGCAATGCCCACCACCAGGCACGGCCCCGGTCCGATGCGCCGGCTGATCCGGCTGCCGAACACGCTCGCGGCGATCGTGCCCAGGCCCATCCCCATGTAGCTCAGGCCCACTGCCTGCTCCGACAAGCCCAGCGTGCGCGTTGCGAACAGGATCTGCACGACCACCGCCGCGTTGTGGCACATCTGCCAGATGCCGACCGCGAGCGCGAGCGCCACCAGCAAGCGATTCCGCGCGACGAAGCGCACGCCGGCCTTCAGGTCGTTGAAGAAGTGTGCGTCCGCGCGCGGGCGGCGTTCCTCGTGGATCACGATGCCGCGCAGGATCAGCGCCGAGACGATCAGCAGCGTCGCGTCGACCAGCAACGCCAGCGGCGCGCCGACCACCTTGATCAGCGCACCGGCGAATGCCGGCCCGGCGACCTCGGCGCCCGAGTTCGCGAGCGCGTTCTTCGCATGCGCCTCGACCAGCCGCTCGCGCGCGACCACCTGGGTCAGCACGATCTGCGCGGCGCTGCCGGCGGTCGTGTAGATCGTGCCCAGACAGAACGCCCCGACATACAGCCAGCCCATCGCCAGCCGGTCCAGCCACCAGGCCAGCGGCACGCTCGCGACGATCAGCGCCATCGTGCTCTCGCCGGCGATGTAGACCGGCAGCTTGCGCACTCGGTCCAGCCAGACGCCCGAGGGCAGCGAGAACAGCACGAACGGCAGGATCTCCATCGTCGTCAGCAGGCCCATCTGCGTCGGCGTCGCGTGCAGCAGCACCGCCGCGGTCAGCGGCACCGCGAGCATCGTGACCTGCCCGCCGAAGGAGCTGATCAGGATCGAGCTCCAGAGGCGGCGGTAGGTGACCTGCCGCAGCAGGTCATCGGGGGAGAGCAATCCGGCCAGCAGGGCGGCGATGCGCGATCGCACCGCCTGTTTCATCGGTCTCAGCCAACCATGCAACACGGCGGCACCTCTTCTTTCTTCTGTCGGCACAGCGCTTTGTGAGCGCCGTGGGGCCCGAGTCGGACCCAGGGGGCAGCGGAAGCAAAGACGAAGGGGTCCGATCGACTCTTCCGCTGATCTCTCAGCGGAAGCTTCGTCGGTCGAAGCGGGCCGAGAGGGCTCTAGGGATTCGTGCGCGGCGAGCGGCGTCGCGCGATCGCTGCCAGGCCGAGGACGGCGCAGTTCGCCCAGCCCAAGCCGGCCAGCCCGAACCCACGCGCGACGCCGGCGGCGTCGTGGGGTTGGATGGCGAGGCGTTTCATTGGGGGCGGGCGGATGGCAAATCGAGCGGCGATCGTAACAGCCGACCGGACTTGCGTGCAACCGCGCCTCCCCAACAAACGTCGCGCGGGCAATGAAACCGTCAGAGAACGGTCGTCCGCACCCCTTGGAGGCACCGGCCAAATGCCTTCGAATCGGTGACTGCGCGCTCCGCGAACGCATGCTGCGTTCCACTCGCCAGGAGAACCGATGCCGCGCAGGCAGGAAACAACGAAGTCCCCCGGAGGCCCCGCGCGGACGCGGCGCCGCACGGCGTCGCGTCGCCCGCAGGAACCGCTGACGCGGCAGCTGGCCGATATGGAGCGTTCGCTGCGCGCGCAGAGTGCGTTCTTCGCCAACATGAGCCACGAGATTCGCACGCCGCTGCACGGCATCCTCGGCATCACGCGCCTGATGCTCGACACCCCGCTCGACGA
>DATCSE010000300.1:0-7258 GCA_036568605.1 Burkholderiaceae bacterium
GCTCGCGACGCGCAGCCTGCTGCTTCCGGGCGGCAGCGCGGTGGGCGTGCTGCCGCTCGCGATCTTCGGCTGCGCGCTGGCCGCGACCGCGGGGCTGCAGCTGCTGTTCGGCCGCACCGCGATCGGTCGCTCGTTCCGCGCGGTGTCCGACGACCGCGAGGTCGCCGAGCTGATGGGGCTGGACGCACGCAAGGTCTACGCGCTCGCCACCGGCACCGCGTTCGTGCTGATCGTGCTGGCCGGCGTGCTGCAGGCGATGCGCACGACCGTTGCGCCCAGCGACGGGCCGCTGCTGCTGCTGTTCGCGTTCGAGGCGGTGATCATCGGCGGCATGGGCTCGTTCTGGGGCACCTTCGTCGGCGCGATGGTGCTGGGCCTCACGCAGCAGATCGGCTTCCGGCTCGACCCGGGCTGGGGCATCTGGTTCGGCCACCTCGTGTTCCTCGCGGTGCTGGTCGTGCGGCCTCAAGGGCTGTTCCCGAAAACACGCGGATGAGAAGGACGCCATGACCGTTGCCTCGTCGATTCACTCGCTGCGAACCGCGGAGCCCAGCCACCGCGAACCGCAGACCGGCCCGACGGTGCTGCGCGGCACGCGGGCCAGCCGCTACGCGCTGATGGCCGGCCTGGCCCTCGTGGCCAGTGCCGCGACGTTGCCGCTGTGGGGCGACTCGAGCTGGCTGCGCGAGTTCGTCGAGATCGCGTGCTACCTGATCTTCGCGATGATGTGGAACCTGCTCGCCGGCTACGGCGGCATGGTGTCGATCGGCCAGCAGGCGTTCTTCGGGCTGGGGGGCTACGCGATGCTGGGCCTGGGCAACTTCGCGGGCGTCAACCCCTTCGTCGCGATCCCGCTCGCGGCGCTCGCCGCGGGACTGGCCGCGCTGCCGTTGTCGTGGGTCGCGTTCCGCCTGCAGGGCGGCTATTTCGCGATCGGCACCTGGGTCATCGCCGAGGTGTGCCGGCTGTCGATCGCGAACGTCAGCGCGGTGGGCGGCGGCTCGGGCACCAGTCTCACCGCGCTGCGCGGCATCAGCCGGGCCGCGCGCGAGAGCATCACGTTCTGGATCGCGCTGGCCTGCGTGGCCGGCGTGATCGCCGGGGTCTACCTGTTCCTGCGCAGCCAGCAAGGGCTCGCGCTGCTCGCGATCCGCGACAACGAGGTCGCCGCCGAGTCGCAAGGCGTGCCGGTGCGGCGCGTGAAGCTCGCGGTCTACGTGATCGCGGCGGCCGGCGCGGGGCTGGCCGGTGCGCTGTATTTCGTCGGCAACCTGCGCATCTCGCCGGACGCCGCGTTCAGCGTCAACTGGACCGCCTTCGCGATCTTCATGGTGGTGATCGGCGGCATCGGCCGCATCGAGGGCCCCATCGTCGGCGCGCTCGTGTTCTGGGCCTTGAACAAGGCCTTCAGCGACTACGGCAGCTGGTACCTGATGGGCCTGGGCCTGCTCGCGATCGTGACCACGCTGGTCTTCAAGCAGGGCCTGTGGGGCTGGCTGCAGCAGCGCCACGGCTGGTCGCTGTTCCCGACGCAGCGCACGCTGCAGGAGTGACACCGCATGCGCAACATCGACGAACACAACATCACCGACGCCGTCGTGCGCAGCTTCGACCGCTGCGACGACCCGCGCTTCAAGCAGATCATGACCTCGCTGGTGCGGCACCTGCACGACTTCGTGCGCGACGTCCGGCTCACCGAGGCCGAGTGGATGGAGGGGATCCGCTTCCTGACCGCCACCGGGCAGAAGTGCACCGACACGCGGCAGGAGTTCATCCTGCTGTCGGACATCCTGGGTGTCTCGATGCTGACGATCGCGATGAACCATCCGTCGCCGGAGGGCGTCACCGAAGCCACGGTGTTCGGCCCGTTCTATGTGGACGACGCGCCGGTGCTGCCGCAGGGGGCCGACATCGCCAACGGCGCGCCCGGTGAGCCGCTGGAGGTCGACGTGCAGGTGATGTCCAGCGGCGGCCGGCCGCTCGCCCACGCCGACGTGCACGTCTGGCAGGCCGACGAGGAAGGGCTGTACGACGTGCAGCGCGCCGAGCTCGGGAACGAGCGGCGCGGCCGCGCGAAGCTGCGCACCGATGCGCAAGGGCGCCTGCGCTTTCGCACGGTGGTGCCGACCGCCTACCCGGTGCCCACCGACGGCCCGGTCGGCTGCATGCTGGTCGCCGGCGGGCGCCACCCGTGGCGTCCCGCGCACCTGCACTTCATGATCCAGGCGCCGGGGCACGAGACGCTGATCACGCACCTGTTTGTCGACGGCGACCCGTACCTCGAGTCGGACACCGTGTTCGGCGTGCGCCGCTCGCTGATCGTGCGGCTCGATCGGTCGCGTGACGGCAGTGCGCAGTTGCGCCACGCCTTCGTGCTGCAGGAGCTGCCGGAGAGCCAGGCGGGGCCGCGATGATCCGGCACGTGGTGTTGTGGGAGCTGCACGAACCGCTGGACGCGCCGCGGTTCGCGCAGCGCCTGCGCGGCTGCGCCGGCATCGTGCCGGGCATGCTGGGCTTCGAGGTCGCGGTGCGGGACGCGGCCTTGCGCGGCGCCTCGGCGGACGTCTGCCTGATCGCGACTTTCGCCGATGCGTCGGCCCTGCATGCCTACGAGGGGCATGCGCTGCACCGCGAAGTCAGCGCGGCGCTGGCGCCGCTGCGCCGAAGCCGGCACGTGGCCGACTTCGTCGTCGAGGAGCCCTAGCCGACGACGGCTAGCAGCGCGCCGGTCATCCGGTCGCTGGTGCGGAAGACGGAGAGATTCGCGAGGAACGCGTTCTTGGCCTGCAGCATGTCGATCATGTCGGCGGCCAGCGATTCGCCGGGTTCGGCGACTTGGCTCACCTGGGTGGTCACGCCGCCCGATGGCGCGGCGGTCTGCTCGAGCTGCTGGCGCCGGAAGTTCGCGGTGCCCAGGTTCGCGATGTTGTGCGCGGAGACGCCCAGCGCCGATTGCGCGGCGTTCATGCCGGAGAGGCTGATCGCGGAAATCGACGAGGCCATCGGGCGATTCTCGTCGAGCCGGCCGCGACGCGCGCGCCTCGTCCAGCGAACGAAGTCACGCTGGCCCGAGATGCGCGCTGTTGTCGACCCGGAAAGTCGCGACGCGAGGGCGGTGTAGTCAAACCGCTGACAGCCCACGCGACCGATGCCGGCTCAAGCCAGCGCACGACTGGTCGAAACCCGGATCGGTGCAATGGACACAGGGAGTTCAGCATGTCCTCTTTCCTCGGCAACCTCAAGATCGGCACGCGCCTGACACTGGCCTTCGGCTTCGTGATCGTGGTCGCGGTGTGCATGGCCGTCATCGGCTCGGCCAAGCTCTTCGACATCCGCAGTTCCGCGGCGCGCTTGACGAGCGACCGGCTCGTCAAGGTCGAACAGCTCTCGCACATCAAGGACAACTTGAACGTGATCGCGCGCGGCGTGCGCAACCTCGTGCTGATGAACGAGGACGCGGGCCGCCGCAGCGAGAAGAAGCGCATCGACGAGATGCGCACCAGGAACGCCGAGCTGCTGGTTGCGCTCGAGGCGTCGATCAAGAGCGGCGAGAGCCGGGCGTTGCTGGACCAGGTCCAGTCGACGCTGCTGCCGTACGAAGCCGCGATGAACAAGGTGATCGAACTGGGCATGGGCGACCACGACGCCGAAGCCACGGCCATGCTGCTGAAGGAGGTGCGACCGCTGCAGTCGAGCTGCTTCAAGGCGGTGGACTCGCTGGTCGACATGCAGCAAGCGCAGATGCGTGCCGGCGTCGCCGAGATCGAGCAGGACGCCACCACCAGCAGCATGCTGATGCTCGTGCTGGCGGCCCTGGCGGCGCTGTTCGGCGGGCTGCTCGCCTGGGTGATCCAACGATCGGTGGTGCTGCCGATCCGCGAGGCGGTCGGTGTCGCGCGCACGGTGGCCGCAGGCGACCTGAGCTCGCGTATCGAGGTCAGGACGCGCGACGAGACCGGCGAGCTGCTGCAGGCGATGAAGGAGATGAACGAGTCGCTGCGCAGCCTGGTGACGGAGGTGCGCGCCAGCAGCGAGAACATCGCCACGGGCTCGGCGCAGATCGCCACCGGCTCGATCGACCTGAGCCAGCGCACCGAGGAACAGGCGAGCAACCTGCAGCAGACGGCCGCATCGATGGAGCAGCTCACCAGCGCGATGCGCAGCAGCTCCGACACCGCGCGCCAGGCGAACGAGCTGGCCGCGCGCGGCGTCGAGGCGGCGCGCCGCGGCGGCGACGCGGTGGCGCAGGTCGCGGCGACGATGGGCGAGATCTCGACCGCGTCCCGGAAGGTCGCCGAGATCACGGCCGTCATCGACGCCATCGCGTTTCAGACGAACATCCTCGCGCTGAATGCGGCGGTCGAGGCTGCGCGTGCCGGCGAGCAGGGTCGCGGCTTTGCGGTGGTCGCCGGCGAAGTGCGCGCGCTCGCGCAGCGCGCGGCCGGCGCGACGCGCGAGATCAAGGCGCTGATCCACAGCAGCGTGGAGCGCGTCGAGGCCGGCGCCAGCCGTACGCAGGCGGCTGGCGATGAGATGGCCGCCATCGTCGCCGAGGTTCAGCGCATCGACCACCTGATCAGCGAGATTTCGACATCGAGCGCCGAGCAGAGCAGCGGCATCGGCCAGATCGGCGACGCGGTGAGCCAGCTCGACCAGGTGACGCAGCAGAACGCGGCGCTGGTCGAGGAGAGCAGCGCCGCGGCGGAGAGCTTGAAGGATCAGGCGGCGCGGCTGGCAATGCTGGTGCGGAGGTTCAACGTCGAAAGCGCTTAGAAACCGTTGAGGCAGGCGACGCGGACCGATACAGTCCTCGGCCATCGACCCTCCGTCGGTCGCGACCAGCGGGGAGCCCCATGCCCGACATCAACCTGATCTCGATCAGCCCGTCGCAGCTCAGCGGCACGGGCGAGGCCGGCCTGTACGACGTGGCGGCGTTCCAGAAGAAGTACCTCGCCCAGGGCGACTCGTGGTTCTCGATCGGCAACATCCCGCCGTGGTCGACGACGAATCTGCTGCAGCAGATGGTGTTGTCCCGGGCTTCGCTGGCGGTGAACTGCGCGCGGCCGGGCGTAGCGCTCGCGCACATGACCGACACCAGCACCGCGCAGGTGTTCCTGAACCTGCTCAACGGCCGCATCGCGTGGAAATGGGACGGCCTGCTGATGTCCGGCGGCGGCAACGACCTGATCGATGCCGCGAACGCGCCGCCGGAGGCACCGCTGCACCAGCGCATCCTGCTCGCCCCGGCCGAATGGGGCGGCGGCCCGGATCCCTCGCGGTACCTGAGCGAACCGGGGTGGGCCACCTTCGAGTCGCACATCGCCGAGGTCGTCGATCTGCTGCTGGCGCAGCGCGACAAGAAGGCGATCAACCGCGACATCCCTGTCTTCTTCCACACCTACGACTACATGACGCCGCGCGATGCGCCGGCCGGCCCCGCTCAGGGCCCGTGGCTCTTCAAGGCGGTCAATGCCTACCAGATCCCCGAGGGGGACTGGAACGCGGTCTCCGATCTGCTGATCGACCGGCATGCCGCGCTGTGGCTGAACCTCGCGGCGAATCTCGCGGGCCGCAACGTCCACGTGGTGGATTCACGAGGCGCGACGACCCGCGCCGAGCGGCGGACCGAGGGCGAGAGCCACGACTGGGAAAACGAGATACACCCGACCGCGAACGGGTACGCGCTGCTCGCGAGGAAATGGCGGCCGCTGCTGGACACCCTCACGTAGCCGCGCAGGAGGCGCAGAATGGGCGGACCACCGGAGACATCATGCTGGCCGCCGAATCAGCCTGGAGGATCCTCCACGCGGAGCACGCGCAGATGCGCCGGCTGCTCGAGCGGATCGAGGCGATGGCCGCGTCGCCGGACTGGCGCGAGCCGGGTCCCGCGCTGAACTCGCTGGCCCGTCTCGTCCAGCGCCTGCAATCGTTCGACGACGCGACGCACCGCCCCAAAGGCGTCGCGCTCTTCGCCGCGTTGCGCGGCCGCGAAGCGGACACCGACGCGCTGATCCAGCAGCTCGAGGCCGACTGCGGACAGCGCGACGAGTTGCTGAACGAGGTGCTGGTCCGGTTGAAGGCGTTGCAGCTCGGGCATCGCAGCGCTGCCGAACAGGCGGAGAAAGGCCTGGCGCGGTATGCCGGCTTGTTGCGCCGCGATCTGGACCTCGAGGACTCGGCGCTGCATGCGGACTCGGCCAAGCTGCTGGCGCCTGAGCAATGGTCCGTGATCGCGTCGTCGATCTCGACGGTCATGACGCACACGGCGTCCCGCAGAGCGCCGAAGACACGCTGACGCGCTCCGGTGTGAACCGCGCCGCGCTTGTTGTCTCACCGCGGGTGCGGGCGTAGCATCGAACCTCGCCCGTCGCACGAGGGGTTCGATGGGCGCACCGCGCACGTCGCGCACCCCAGACCACCGGAGGCTCACATGGCCTATCACCTCGAAGGGCGCCTGCTCGAAGTCTGCAATTGCCGGGTGTTGTGCCCGTGCTGGATAGGCGAGGACCCTGACAACGGCACTTGCGACACGATCGTCGCGTGGCGCATCGACCAGGGCAGCGTCGACGGGGTGGACGTCGGAGGCAACACGATCGCCGCGGTGGCGCACGTGCCGGGCAACATCCTGCAGGGCAACTGGACGGCGGCGATCTATGTCGACGACAAGGCCTCCAAGGCCCAGGAAGAGGCGCTGCTGAAGGTCTACACCGGCCAGGCGGGCGGCCCGATCGCCGATCTGGCCAAGTTGATCGGCACGGTCGTGTCGGTCGAGCGCGCGCCCATCCGCTTCGACGTCGAGGGCGGCAAGGGGACGCTGGCGATCGGCACCGACTACTACGCCGAGCTCGACCCGTACCTGGGCGCCACCGGCGGGCAGACCACGCTGTCCGACACCGTGTTCTCGACCGTGCCGGGTGCGCCCGTGTTCGTCGGCAAGGCGCCCACCTACCGATCGAAGAACGCGAAGATCGGCATCGACGTCGACATCAAGAACCACAACGCGCTGCAGAGCATCTTCGTGTTCGACGCGTGAACGCCGCGGACCGCGCGCGCCATCGCCGCGTGTTCGCGCCGGTGCTGCTGGCCCTGGTGGCATGGGCCTGGGCGGCGCTCGCGGCCTGGTCGTACAGCCCCTATGCGCGCTGGCTCGCGCATGACGAGTGGACGCGTTCGGGGCCGGCAGCCGAACTGTGCCGCGTGCTGCCGGGCGGCAGCGTGCTCGTGCCGGCGGCCGTCGCCGGCGCGGCCTGGGTGCTGA
>DATCSE010000301.1:0-2639 GCA_036568605.1 Burkholderiaceae bacterium
TCAAGGGGCGCGTCGCCGCGTCGCACCTGGCCGGCAAGCTGGTGCTGGTCGGCTCCACCGCGCCCGGCGTCTACGACATGCGCGCGACGCCGGTGGCCGAGGTGTTCCCGGGCGTCGAGGTGCATGCGAATTTACTCTCCGGGCTGCTCGACGAGCGCATCCCGGGCGAGCCGGACTGGGCCGCCGGCTTCGAGCTGCTGCAGTTGTTCGCGATCGCCACGCTGCTGATCGGCCTGCTGCCGCGGCTGCGCGCGATCCACGCGGCGCGGCTGATGGTCGGCCTGATCGTGCTGCTGCTCGCCGGCAACCTGCTGGCGTACCGCGGCTTCGGCCTCGTGCTGCCGTTGGGCGCGAGCCTGCTGCTCGCGCTGCTGCTGTACATGGGGCTCACGGTCTGGGGCTACATCGTCGAAGGCCGCAACCGGCGCTCGCTCGCGCGGCTGTTCGGCACGTACGTGCCGCCGGAGCTGGTCGAGCAGATGGCCCGCGACCCGGCTCGCTACGACATGCACGCCGAGAACCGCGTGCTGACCGTGATGTTCTGCGACATGCGCAACTTCACGCGCGTCTCCGAGCAGCTTGCGCCCGAGGACGTGCGCGCGCTGGTCAACCGCTTCTTCTCGGCGATGACCGGCGTGATCCGCGCCCGGCGCGGCACGCTGGACAAGTACATCGGCGACGCGATCATGGCGTTCTGGGGCGCGCCGGTCGCCGACGAGCGGCATGCCGCGAACGCGGTGCAGGCCGCGCTCGAGATGAAGCGGGCGCTGGAGGCGCTGAATGCCGAGCTGCGCAACCGCGGCCTGCCGCCCATCGGTGTCGGCATCGGGCTGAACACCGGGCTGGTATGCGTGGGCGACATGGGCTCGAACATCCGGCGCAGCTACACGGTGATGGGCGACGCGGTGAACCTCGCCTCGCGCATCGAGGCGCTGACGCGGCACTACGGTGTCGACATCCTGGTCGGCGAGACGACGCATGAAGCGGCGCTCGACGCGCCCACCGCTGCGGGCCGCGGCGATGACGATGCGCCTCCCCGGCTGCACTGGATTGAGGTCGACCGCGTGCGCGTCAAGGGCAAAGCGACGCCCGTGACCCTTTTCACGCCGCTTGTCCAGGAAGTTGCGCGCACCCCCACGTTTCTGGAAGAACTGCGGCATTGGCAACTTGCGCTCGACCAGTACCGGTTGCAACATTGGGCCGACGCGCAAGCCGAGCTGCAGCGCCTGCGCAGCGTCGATCCGGACTCCCCGCTGGCGGGCTTGGCCCGACGGCTGGACGAACGCATCGCCGAACTGCGCAGCCTGCCGCCACCGGCCGACTGGGACGGGGCTTATACCTTCGACACCAAATAATGAACGTCCACGTGCTCGGCTGTTCCGGTTCGATCGCCGCGGGCTGCAAGACCACGGCGTTCCTGCTGGATGACGACGTCCTGATCGACGCCGGCACCGGCGTGGGCGATCTGCCGCTGGAGGCGATGGCACGCATCGATCACATCCTGATCAGCCACTCGCATCTGGACCATGTGCTCTCGATCGGGCTGCTCGCCGATGCGGTGATGCGCGAACGAGAAGCGCACGGCCGGCCGACCATCCAGGTTCATGCGCTGCCCGAGACGCTGGCAGCGCTGCGCACCCACATCTTCAATGGGGTCATCTGGCCCGACTTCACGCGGCTGCCGAGCGCCGAGCAGCCGGTGCTGCGATTCATGCCGTTCGCGGTGGGCGACCGGCTCACGCTGAACGGCAAGCGCATCGAGGTGTTGAGCGCAGCGCATACGGTGCCAGCGGTGGGCTTCGCGGTTCACGCGGGCCGCGGGGATGGCGCCGAGGACCCCGGCGCGTGGGTCTACACCGGCGACACCGGGCCGAACCCGGCCCTGTGGCAGCGCCTGAAGGACATGAAGATCGCGCACCTCGTGATCGAGACCGCGTTCAGCGACGATGAGCGCGAGCTGGCCCGGATCAGCCGCCATCTTTGCCCGTCCGCGCTGGGCCAGGAGCTCGCGCAGCTGGGTGGCAGCGTCGACGTGCACATCACCCACATCAAGCCCGGCGAAGTGGATGCGGTGATGAGCGAGATCGAGCAACTGGGCACGCCGCATCGGATCCGCGCGCTTCGGGCGGGTCAGGTCATTACGCTGGCATCGCCAGTCTGAACATCGGATACTCGCATGCAAGCGGCTGTGACGATTTGCGTCACGTGTCGCCAAACCGAAATGCAAGTCCGAGCCGGCCTGACTGACTGTTTGTGTCAGATTTGATGATGGAAGTCACGTTTTCCCGCCCTGATCCCGTGGCACGCGGTCTGCATTGAAACGATCGTCGTCACCACCTTCACCACTCCGCAGGAGTCAACCTCATGAACCGTATCCAGACCATGAAGCGCCGCGCCCAGGCCGGCTTTACCCTGATCGAATTGATGATCGTCGTGGCGATCATCGGCATTCTGGCGGCGGTGGCACTGCCGGCGTATCAGGACTACACCGTTCGCGCACGCGTATCGGAGGGCCTCGTCGCCGCTTCGGCCGCCAAGATCAATGTCCAGGACGTTTTGGCGTCGGGTAATCCTCAAAACGACGCCAACGGATATGCCCTGGGTTACACCTCTCCGACGGCTAGTCGTAACATCACGAG
>DATCSE010000302.1:0-16520 GCA_036568605.1 Burkholderiaceae bacterium
GCGCAGCACCGTGCCCGCCTCGACGAACGTCCGACGCAGTGCGACGCCGACGTGTTCGGCCCGCAGCGCGACGCGGTGCTCGCGCTGTGGCGCGCGGTGTTCGGCGGCACCCCGAGTTGACTGGCACACCCGCCGGTGCGCGGCCCGGATGGGCCTGGGCGGCGCTGGCGGCGCTGCTCGCGCTCGTGGCGCTGATCGGTTGGGCGTTGCCGCGCGAAACCCTCGACTGGCAGCCTGCGCTCGCGCGCGCCGAACCATGGCGCGCGCTCAGCGCGGTCGGTGTGCACTACAGCGCGCTTCACCTGTTCGCGAATCTCGCCGGCACAGTGGCGGTCGGCGCGCTGGGCGTCGCAGCGCGCGCGCCGGCGGCATCCGCATGGGCCTGGGCGGCGGCCTGGCCGTTGACCCAGCTCGGCTTGGTGGTCGAGCCGGCGCTGTCGCACTACGGCGGGTTGTCGGGCGTGCTGCACGCCGGCGTGGCCGTGATCGCCTTGCAACTGCTGCTGGCCACGCCGGCGACGCCGGCGCAGCGGTGGGTGGGCGCGGCACTGCTCGCGGGCCTGTGCCTCAAGGTCGCCCGTGAAGCGCCGTGGGGCGCTCCGCTGCGCCATCCGGCAGGCTGGGACATCGCGGTCGCGCCGCTCGCGCACGCGAGCGGGTTCGCCGCTGGCGCCGCATGCGCGCTCGTCGCCCGGGTGATCGGGCGCCGCGGGTTCGCGCGACGCCCCGCATCACGGAACTCGTCATCCGGACCATGAGCGATCGAAAGACTCATCTGGACACCTTGGCCGTTACCGCGGTCGTCTGCTGCTGCCTGCTGTGGGGCTTGAACCAGGTGGCCGCGAAGGCCGCGCTGCCCGAGATTCCGGCGCTGTGGCAGGCCGCCCTGCGTTCGACGCTGGGCGCGCTGCTGGTGTGGGGCTGGGCCCGGCTGCGCGGCATCCGGCTGTTCGAACGCGACGGCAGTTTGGGGGGCGGCCTCATCGCCGGCGCGCTGTTCGCGGTCGAGTTCCTGTGCATCTTCGTCGGGCTGCAGTTCACGACCGCCTCGCGCATGGTGGTGTTCATCTACATCTCGCCGTTCGTGGTCGCGCTGGGCATGCCGTTCATCGCGCGCGCCGAGCGGCTCGCCCCACTGCAGATGGCCGGGCTGCTGCTCGCGTTCGCCGGCGTTGCCTGGGCGTTCGCCGAAGGCTTCACGCAGCCGGCGGCCGGCGCGCACCAGTTGGTCGGCGATGCGCTGGGCGTCGCGGCCGGCGTGCTATGGGGCGCGACGACGCTGGCGATCCGCGGCACGCGGCTGAGCCAGGCGAGCGCCGTGAAGACGCTGCTATACCAGCTCGCGGTCTCCGGACTGCTGCTCTCGGTCGCGGCGCTGGTCACCGGCTCGGCGATGCCGACACGGCTGTCGGCGCTGGCCTGGGCTTCGATGGTCTTTCAGGTCGTGATCGTCACGTTCATCAGCTACCTGGTCTGGTTCTGGCTGATCCGGCGCTATCCGGCGACACGGCTCACGTCGTTCACGCTGCTGACCCCGGTGTTCGGCCTGCTGATGGGCGCGCTGCTGCTGGGCGAGCCGATCACGCGCCGCCTGGTGCTGGCGCTGGCGGCGGTCGCGCTCGGGATCGTGCTGGTGAACCGGCGCGGCGAACCGCCGGCGCCCACAGGAGGTCAGCCGCGGATCCGCCGCACCAGCGAGGTCGTCGAATAACCGTCGACGAACGGCAGAGCGCGCGCGTCGCCGCCCCAGCTGCGCACCCACTTCGTCTCTTCGAGCGCCTCGATGTCGTAGTCGCCGCCCTTCACGTAGATCTGCGGGCGCACGAGCTTCAGCAGCTCGACCGGCGTCGCCTCGTCGAACAGCGTGACCAGGCTGACGCTCTCGAGCGCGGCGAGCACGCACGCGCGATCGGCTTCGGTGTTCAGCGGCCGGTCCGGGCCCTTTCCGAGCCCGCGTGCCGAGGCATCGCTGTTCAGTCCGAGCACGAGGCTCGCGCCGAGTGCGCGGGCCTGCGCGAGGTAGGTGACGTGGCCGCGGTGCAGGATGTCGAACACGCCGTTCGTGAAGACGATGGGCACGGGCAGCGTGGCGAGGCGCGCAGCCAACTCGGCGCGGGGACACAGCTTGTCGAGGAACGAGACGGGCATGGTCGCGATTGTCGCCGCGCCGACGCACCGTCGAGACAGGCGATGAGGGCGCACCCGCGCTGGCAAGCCCAAAAACAAGACGGCCCGCGCGTGGCGGGCCTCGGGAGGTGCGAGAACCGGATCGTCAGGCGGGCAACGGACCCGCACCCTTCGCCGCTGCGGCCAAGGTCGCGACCATCTCCTTGCGGTAGCGGTTCAGCTCCTGGACGCTCGCGAAACTGCGCTCCATCAGCAGGCTGAGGTTGTGCAGGATGCGGTCGACCACCTTGGTCTCCCAGACCGCGTCGAACTGGATCTGCCGGTCCAGCCACTGCTCCAGCCATTCGGGGTTCGGCACGCGGCTCTGGATGGTGTCGCGCGGGAACAGCTTGGTGTTGACGTGCAAGTTGGTCGGATGCAGTGCCTGCGCGGTGCGGCGTGCGCTGGCCATCAGCACGCCGACCTTCGCGAACGCGGCGCGCGCCTCGTCGCCGAACTTCTGCATCGCGCGCTTCATGTAGCGCAGGTAGGCGCCGCCGTGGCGGGCCTCGTCGCGCGCCAGCGTCTCGTAGATCGCCTGGATCACCGGCTCGGTGTGCCATTCGGCGGCGCGGCGGTACCAGTGGTTCAGCCGGATCTCGCCGCAGAAATGCAGCATGAGCGTCTCGAGCGCCGGAGCCGGGTCGAACTCGAAGCGGACCTCGTGCAGTTCGGCTTCGGTCGGCACGAGATCCGGGCGGAATCGACGCAGGTACTCCATCAGCACCAGCGAATGCTTCTGCTCCTCGAAGAACCAGACGCTCATGAACGCGCTGAAATCGCTGTCGTCGCGGTTATCGCGCAGGAACATCTCGGTGGCCGGCAGCGCCGCCCACTCGGTGATCGCGTTCATCTTGATCGTCTGGGCCTGCTCTTCGGACAGCTTGTTAGCGTCGAACTTGTCCCAGGGGATGTCCTTGTCCATGCTCCAGCGCACGGCTTCGAGCTGCTTGAACAATTCGGGGTAGAGCATGCGGCGATCCTTGAATGTCGCCGCGATTCTAGTCGGCACCGGTGACACGACACTGCGCCCCGGAAGCGTCCCCTCCCGGCGGCTCGAACCGGACGCGCGACCCGTGAAATCGTGCGCGCCGCTTGTCTCAGTCCCGTATCGTTACGTAAGCGAACGCAAAGCCGCGAACGGCCATGGAACTCCAAAGGCATACTTCCGTCATAACCCCTGTGCCGGCGTTGCCGGACGTCGGAGTCTTGATCGTTCGGAGGGAACTGTCAGACTCGGGTTTGATCATCGACGAAAGACGCTTATCCCATTTCAGTTGCGAAGCCTGCCACTCAGATTGGCTGCAATCTCCGGGTGTTTCCTCCTCCCTCCTCCCTCCCTCGTTCGCCCGGGGGCGCTTCGCAACGTTCTTCTTCGCCCTCGCCCGCCGCGATCGTCATCCGACGACACGGCCGGGTGCCGCGGCAACCCTGACCAGCCCTCTCAGCGCAGCCAGCCCTTGCGGCGGAAATAGAGGAATGGGGCGGCAACCGAGGCGATCATCAGCACGATCGCGAACGGATAGCCGAGAGGCCAGTCGAGCTCGGGCATCAGCTTGAAATTCATCCCGTAGATGCTCGCGATCAGCGTCGGCGGCAGTAGCGCGACGCTCGCCACCGAGAAGATCTTGATGATCTTGTTCTGATTGATGTTGATGAAGCCGACCGTCGCGTTCATCAGGAAGTTGATCTTGTCGAACAGGAAGGTCGTGTGGCTGTCGAGGGAGTCGATGTCGCGCAGGATCTGGCGCGACTCCTCGAACTGCTCGGCATTGAGCATGCGGCTGCGCATCATGAAGCTGATCGCGCGGCGCGTGTCCATCACGTTGCGGCGGATCCGACCGTTCAGATCCTCCTCGCGCGCGATCGCCGACAGCGCCTCGCCGGCCGCCTCGTCATTGACGCTCTGCTTGAGCACTTGCGCGCTGACCGCTTCGAGGCTGTCGTAGATGCCTTCGAGCGCGTCGGCGCTGTACTCGGCATCGGCGTCGTAGAGCTTCAACAGCACGTCCTTCGCGTCCTCGATCAACGCCGGGATGCGCCGCGCCCGCAGCCGCAGCAGCCGGAACACGGGCAGATCCTCGCCGTGCACCGAGAACAGCACGTTGCGGTACAGGATGAACGCGACCCGCACGTTGCGCGGCGCTTCATCGTCGATCAGGAAGTCGGAGCGGATGTGCAGTTCGCCGTTGTCTTCTTCGTAGAAGCGGGCGGATTCTTCGAGGTCGTCGTCGACCGCATCTTCGGGAATCGTGACGCCGAAGTGCTGCGCGATCCAGCCTTTTTCTTCGGGGGTCGGCGCGTCGAGATCGACCCAGATCGGCTTGACGTCGGCCAGCGCCGCGAGGCTTTCGATTTCTTCCTGGACGAGCCGGCCGTTGACCAGCGTGAAGATGTTCAGCATGCGCGCGCCAACGCGGTGACGCCACCGCTCAAAAGAGCCGTGGATTATTGCATTCGCGGGCCATGCCCAAGCCTTGTGACCGCTGGTGTCACCGGCTTGTCACGCATGAAGTTCATTGGCACACTGGATTCGACCGAACCGCCTTGGTCCGGCCATCGCGCCCCACCGCCATCCTCGCCTTCTCACCCCGCAGCGCGCCGCCTCTACACGCGCCACAGCGTCTCCCACCCCAGCGAAAGGAGTTCTCATGAACCTGACGATCAGCGGCCACCACCTCGATGTCACCCCGGCCCTGCGCGAGTACGTGCTCACCAAGCTGGATCGAGTCACGCGCCACTTCGATCAGGTCGTCGACATCAACGTGCTGCTGTCGGTAGAGAAGCTCAAGGAAAAGGAACGTCGACAAAAAGCCGAGGTGACGCTGCACGTCAAGGGCAAGGACATCTTCGTCGAACAATGCAACGAGGACCTGTACGCCGCGATCGACCAGCTGATGGACAAGCTCGACCGCCAGGTTTGCCGCCACAAGGCCCGGGTGCAGGATCACCACCATACCGCGCCCAAGCGCATCGACGGCGCGCCGGCGTCGGAGGCTTGAGGCGACCGATCGAGCCGCCAGCCCCGCTGGCTTTGCCCGACTTCTGTTCTGTAACACAACAAAAAGCGGCCTCTTCGGCCGCTTTTTCGTGCATGCCCCCCGCCGGTGCGTGTCACGCTTGCCGTCAGTCACTGCATTCGTTGCTGCGACGCAGCAGCAGGAGCACAATCCACGCGCCCGAGGGGTCGTGTCAGCCCACGGTCAGCTCGGCGCGTTTCATAATTCCTATCTCTGTCAAGCAAATGACAGTCGATGGGTCCGGCGGCCGAACCGCCCCACCACTCGACCGCCCAGGACTCGTGATGAACCGCCTCGCTGCCATCCTGCCGGCCAACAATGTGCTGGTCGACGTCGACGCCACTAGCAAAAAGCGCGCCTTCGAGCACGCCGGGCTGGTGTTCGAGAACCAGCACGCGATCGCCCGGGCGACCGTCACCGACAACCTGTTCGCCCGCGAACGGCTGGGCTCGACCGGGCTGGGCCACGGGGTGGCGATTCCGCACGGTCGGATTAAAGGCTTGAAGAACCCCCTGGCTGCGGTGCTGCGGGTGCAGCAGCCGATTCCGTTCGATGCGCCGGACGACGAGCCGGTCGGCCTGCTGATCTTCCTGCTCGTGCCGGAGGCGGCGACCCAGCGGCACCTCGAAATCCTGTCCGAGATCGCCGAAATGCTGTCCGATCGCGAGTTGCGCGAGCGGCTGAAATCCGAGGGTGACGCCGCGGCAGTGCACCGGCTGATTGCGGCATGGGAGCCGCTGCGATCAGTCGCCTGAACCCCCGTCGAACCGCCGCGGGCGCCCTTTCGGGCACACTGTCCGCGTGAAACCTACCGTCATCAGCGCCGAGGCGCTGTTCGAAGAGCACCGCGGGATCCTCGAGTGGGAGTGGATCGCCGGGCACGCCCACCCCGAACGCAAGTTCGATGAAGCCGCGATCCGCAGCGCGCAGTCGGCGGCCGACCTGGTCGGCTACCTGAACTACATCCACCCGTACCGGGTCCAGATCGTCGGGCGGCGCGAGGTCGCTTACCTGAGCCAGACGTCCGGCGACACCGCCGAGCGGCGCATCTCGCGCATCGTGACGCTCGAGCCGCCGGTCCTGATCGTCGCCGACGGCGAGGTGCCGCCCGACAAGCTGGTCGCGATGTGCGACCGCGCCGAAATCCCGCTGTTCGCCACCAAGGAATCGGCCGGCCACGTGATCGACGTGGTCCGCGGCTACCTGAGCCAGCATTTCGCCGAGCGGACGACGCGCCACGGCGTGTTCATGGACATCCTGGGCGTCGGCGTGCTGATCACCGGCGAATCGGGGTTGGGCAAGAGCGAACTGGGGCTGGAACTGATCTCGCGCGGCCACGGGCTGGTCGCCGACGACGCGGTCGACCTGTACCGCGTCTCGCAGACCGCGCTCGAAGGGCGCTGCCCCGACCTGCTGCTGAACCTGCTGGAGGTGCGCGGTATCGGCCTCCTGGACATCAAGGCGATCTTCGGCGAGACCGCGGTGCGGCGGAAGATGCGGCTGAAGCTGATCGTCCACCTGGTGCGCAAGGAGACGATGGACCGCGAGTTCGAGCGGCTGCCGTACGAGCCGCTGAACGAGGAGATTCTCGACGTGCCGGTGCGCAAGACCGTGATCGCGGTCGACGCCGGGCGCAACCTCGCGGTGCTGGTCGAGGCTGCGGTACGCAACACGATCCTGCAGCTGCGCGGAATCGACACCTACAAGGAATTCATCGAGCGCCACGCGAAGGCCATGTTGAAGCCCGAATGACCACCGCTCGGGCTGGGGCCTCGATACCTCGGCGCGAACGGTGCCCGGTCTTCACTTCGTCTTGTACTGGCAGTTCTTCTTCGTGCACACCGCGTACAGCGCCAGCGCGTGGTCGTGCAGCTCGAAGCCCCGGGTCTGCGCGATGCTGCGCTGGCGCTTTTCGATTTCCGCGTCGAAGAACTCCTCGACCCGGCCGCAGTCGATGCACACCAGGTGGTCATGGTGCTTGCCTTCGTTCAGCTCGAACACGGCCTTGCCGGTCTCGAAATGCGTGCGGGTCAGGATGCCGGCCTGCTCGAACTGCATCAGCACCCGGTAGACCGTGGCCAGGCCGACATCGGCGCCTTCGGCCAGCAGCAGCTTGAACACGTCCTCGGCGCTCATGTGGCGCTGGGTGGCCCGCTGGAAGATCTCCAGGACCTTGATGCGCGGCAGCGTCGCCTTCAGCCCGCTGCTCTTCAGTTCGTCGGCATGTGTCATCGTCGTCGTGCGGGGAAGGCCGGAGGGCCAGCCGCTAGAATCGACCACATGATATCGAGTTGGCGCCGCGCTTCGGTGCCGCGGTCTTTCAGCTCCCTCGCCAGCCCATGCGTTTCGATCCCCCCGCCTACGGGCGCGCCGCCAGCACGGCGTTGCTGCTCGCGTCGGCAGCCCTGCTCGCCGGCTGCCAGTCGCTGCAGTCCTCCGACAGCTTCATGGGCGTGATCACGCCCTACAAGGTCGAGATCGTCCAGGGCAACGTGATCACGAAAGAGCAGGCGGCACTCGCCAAGCCGGGCATGACCCGCTCGCAGGTGCGCGACGTGCTGGGCTCTCCGTTGCTGGCCGATGTCTTCCACGGCGATCGGTGGGACTACGTGTTCACGATCCGCCGCCCGGGCGCCGCGCCGCAGCAGCGCAAGGTCATCGCGCGCTTCGACGGCGACGTGCTGAAGGACCTGGATACCGGCGGCGAACTGCCGGGCGAGCACGACTTCGTCGCGTCGATCGACACCTTCAAGACCTCGCGCAACGCGCCGCCGCTGGTGCTGAGCGACGAGCAGATCAAAGCGCTGCCGGTCCCGCCGGCGACGCCGCCGTACCAGGTCGAACCAAGCGGGCCGGCGCGGGCGTACCCGCCGCTCGAGCCGACGACATGAGCGGCGCTGGGCCGCTCCCGAGCCGCTCGCTCCCCCTCGGGGGGACCGGCGCGCAGCGCCGTAGGGGGCTGACATGAGCGGCGCTGGGCCGCTGCGCATCACGGTGGCGGGCGCTTCCGGCCGGATGGGGCGCATGCTGATCGAGGCGGTGCTCGGCGCTCCCGACCTGGCGCTGCACGGTGCGCTCGACCTGCCCGGCAGTCCCGCACTGGGCCAGGACGCCGGCGCCGCGCTGGGCCGCACGAGCGGCGTCGCGATCACCGACGATCTGCGCCGCGGCCTCGCTGGCGCCGATGTGCTGATCGACTTCACCCGGCCCGAGGGCACGCTCGCGCATCTGGAACGCTGCCGCGAGCTCGGCGTCAAGGCAGTGATCGGCACGACCGGCTTCGACGACGCCGGCAAGGCACGCATCGCCGAGTTCGCCCGGCACATCGCGATCATGATGGCGCCGAACATGAGCGTCGGCGTCAACGTCGTGCTGCAGCTGCTGGCCGTCGCGGCGCGCGCGCTGCACGAGGGCTACGACATCGAGATCATCGAAGCGCACCACCGCCACAAGGTCGACGCGCCCAGCGGCACCGCGCTGAAGATGGGCGAAGTGGTCGCCGCGGCGCTGGGCCGCGATCTGAAGGATTGCGCCGTCTACGGCCGCGAAGGCGTGACCGGCGAGCGCGACCCGTCGACGATAGGCTTCGCCACCGTGCGCGGCGGAGACATCGTCGGCGACCATACCGTGCTGTTCGCCGGCACCGGCGAGCGCATCGAGATCACGCACCGCTCGAACAGCCGCGTGAGCTATGCGCAAGGGAGCCTGCGCGCCGCCCGCTTCCTGGCCGACAAGGCCAGCGGCCTGTACGACATGAACGACGTGCTGGGACTCGGCGGAGCCGCGCGCTCATGACAGGGTTCGCCGAGTTCTGGGCGCAGGGCGATGCGATCACGCGCAGCGTGGCTGCCTTGCTGTTGCTGATGTCGGTCAGCGCCTGGGTCGTGATCCTCTGGAAGGCCTGGCTTCTGCGCCGCGTGCGCCGCGACATCGAACGCGCGGTGCCGGCGTTCTGGGCCGCGCCATCGCTCGAGGCGGGCCGCGACCAGCTCGCCGCGTTCGACCGCGAGAGCGCGTTGCAGCCGCTGCTCGCCGCGGCGATGGCATCGCCCGCGGGCCAGTCGCTGGAGGCCAAAGGCCATGCCGATTCGCAGCTCACCCGGCGCCTGCGCGACGCGCTGCACAGTGTGCTAGAGCAGCTGCAGTTCGGCCAGGTGCTGCTGGCGTCGGTCGGCAGCACCGCGCCGTTCATCGGCCTGTTCGGCACGGTCTGGGGCATCTACCACGCGCTGATCAGCATCTCGGCGGCCGGCGCCATCACGATCGAGCGGGTCTCCGGCCCGGTGGGCGAGGCGCTGGTGATGACGGCGGCCGGCCTCGCGGTGGCGATCCCCGCAGTGCTGGCCTACAACATCTTCGGCAAGCTGGTCGGCTCGTGCGAGGCCGATCTCGAAGGTTTCGCGCACGACCTGCGCGAGATGATCGTGGACGCCTCGGCGTCGAGCTGAACCGAACGAAGCCTCGAGCGCCATGCCCTTCGGTCGCCTCGAACGCGCGAATCGGCCGGCGCCGATGAGCGACATCAACATGACGCCACTGATCGACGTGATGCTGGTGCTGCTGGTGATCTTCATGATCACCGCGCCGCTGATGACGTCCAGCCTGAAGCTCGACCTGCCGAAGGTGACGGGCGCCCAGCCGAGCGACACGCCGCAGTTCATCAGCGTCGCGATCGACCCGCAGGGCAAGCTCTATTTCGGCGACGAGGCGCTGGAGGTCGCGGCATTCGCGCAGCGCATTGCCGAAACCGCGCGCACCAACCCTCGCACCGAGGTGCAGCTGCGCGCCGACACGACCGTGCCGTACGGCCGCGTCGCCGAACTGATCGACATGGTCCAGAAGGCAGGGCTGAACCGGATCGGGTTCGTCACCGCGCCGGGCGAAGCGGCGGCGGGCAAGAAGCCCTGAGCACGTCCGGAGGCAGGGCCTCCGGGAATCAGAGTTTCGGCTTGCCGGCGCCCGTCGCCTGCATCTGCTGCATCGTGCGCTGGCTGTCCTCGGTCTGCTTGGCCTTTTCTTCCGGCGTCAGCGCCTTCTCGCGCACCGGAATGTTCGAGCCGGTCCGATAGACGAGTTCGGTACGGGCCGGTTGCTGCTGTTCGGACGGGGCACCTTCGGTACTGGCACAGCCGGCGGCAAACAGCGCGCCCAGCACAGCGACCGCCGAGGCGGACAAGCGCAGGTTCATGGCAAGACTCCCTCGTGAATGTTTCGGGTTCGTGAAGCGGCGATGCTAACCGGAACCGTCGTCGAACCGCTTGCGCAGCGCCGCCCACCCTGCCTCGCCGAGTTCGCGCAGCGTGCGGATGTTGGTCTCGTAGATCGCGCTCGGGTCCGGGATGGCCTCGACCGCGCGGGCCACGCTGTCCTCGCGCAGCAGGTGCAGCGTCGGATAGGGCGCGCGATTGGTCGCGTTGTCCAGATCGTCGGGCGCGGTGCCGGCGAAGCGGTAGCGCGGGTGGAAGCTCGCGATCTGGATCGTGCCCTCGAGGTCCAGCGAAGCCAATGCGGCATCGGCGGCATCGAGGAAATCGTTGAAGTCGTCGAACTCGGCGAACTGGTCAGGCGCGACCAGCAACGTGGTTTCGATCCGCTGCGGATCGGTCTCGACGAGCAGCCGCAGCTCGTCGGCCAGCTCGGCCAGCAGCGTGCCCGGGTCGCGGCTCGCGCTGACGACGCAGCGGACCTGCCCCTTGGCCCACGGCGCCTTCGCGAACGGGCACAGGTTCAGGCCGATCACCGCATGCTCGAGCCAGGCCAGCGTGTTCTGGCTGACCGTCGCGGCAGGCAATCGCGCCACCGGGTAGGCTTCACGGGGTTCGTCGTCGTCGCGGGGCGGCATGACTTCGGCCTGTGGCGGTCGCCGAGGGGTGTAGGCACTTGAGTGTATAGGGACGTGCACGGCGGCGTCGCCGCCCAGAGACCGCTTTCTATAATCGATCGCATGAACCCCGACTTCAAACCCGACGAGATCGAGCGCGCCGCGCAGGCCGCTTGGGCCGCCGACGCGTACCGCGTGCGCGAGGATTCCTCGAAGCCGAAGTTCTATGCCTGCTCGATGCTGCCGTATCCGAGCGGCAAGCTGCACATGGGCCACGTGCGCAACTACACCATCGGCGACATGATGGGCCGGCAGCGGCGCATGAAAGGCATGAACGTGCTGATGCCGATGGGCTGGGACGCGTTCGGCCTGCCCGCGGAGAACGCCGCGATCGACAAGAAGGTCGCGCCGGCAGCCTGGACACGCGACAACATCGCCGACATGAAGGCCCAGATGCAGCCGCTGGGCCTGGCCTTCGACTGGTCGCGCGAGATCGCGACCTGCGACCCCGCGTACTACAAGTGGAACCAGTGGTTCTTCCTGAAGATGCTCGAAAAGGGCATCGCGTACCGCAAGACCCAGATCGTCAACTGGGACCCGGTCGACCAGACCGTGCTCGCGAACGAGCAGGTCGAGAACGGCCGCGGTTGGCGCAGCGGTGCGCTGGTCGAGAAACGCGAGATTCCGGGTTACTACCTCGCGATCACGCAGTACGCCGACGAGCTGCTCGCCAACGTCGCCAACCCGAAGGCGCCGGACTACCTGCACGGCTGGCCCGAGCGCGTTCGGCTGATGCAGGAGCACTGGATCGGCAAGAGCGAAGGGGTGCGCTTCGCGTTCCCGCACCAGATCCGCGGCGCCGATCACCAGCTGATCGGCGACGGCAAGCTGTGGGTCTTCACGACCCGCGCCGACACCATCATGGGCGTGACCTTCTGCGCGGTCGCGCCCGAGCATCCGATCGCGCTGCATGCGGCGCACGGCAACCCGACAATCGCCGCGTTCGTCGACGAGTGCCGACATCACGGCACCAGCGAGGCGGAGCTGGCGACCCAGGAGAAGAAGGGGGTGCCCACCGGCTTGTTCGTCGAGCACCCGTTGACGCACGAGCAGATCCCGGTCTGGATCGGCAATTACGTGCTGATGAGCTACGGCGACGGCGCGGTGATGGGCGTGCCCGGCCATGACGAGCGCGACTTCGCGTTCGCGAAGAAGTACGGCCTGGAGATCCTGCAGGTCGTGCACGTCGACGGCGAGCCGCACTACACCTACGATCACTGGCAGGACTGGTACGCGCTGAAGGACCTGAGCGGCGAGCGCGCGGTCACGATCAACTCGGACAACTACAGCGGCTTGAGCTACCAGGTCGCGATCGACGCGATCGCCACCGCGCTCGAACACCGCGGGCTGGGCGGCAAGAAGACGACCTGGCGCCTGCGCGACTGGGGCATCAGCCGCCAGCGCTACTGGGGCACGCCGATCCCGATCATCCATTGCGACGCGTGCGGCGCCGTACCGGTGCCCGAGAAGGACCTGCCGGTCGTGCTGCCGGAAGACCTGATCCCCGACGGCTCCGGCAATCCGCTGAACAAGTCGGCCGCGTTCCTGAACGTGCCCTGCCCGGTCTGCGGCAAGCCGGCCCAGCGCGAGACCGACACGATGGACACGTTCGTCGACTCGGCCTGGTACTACATGCGCTATGCCTGCCCGGACAGCCATCACGCGATGGTCGACGCGCGCAACGACTACTGGATGCCGATGGACCAGTACATCGGCGGGATCGAGCATGCGGTGCTGCACCTGCTGTATGCGCGCTTCTGGACCAAGGCGATGCGCGATCTCGGCCTGGTCAAGATCGGCGAGCCGTTCACGCGGCTGTTCACGCAGGGCATGCTGCTGAACGAGTCGTTCTACCGCGAGGACGCCGACGGCAAGAAGCAGTGGTTCTACCCGAGCGAAGTCATCGTCCAGTACGACGACCGCGGCCACCCGGTCGGCGCGACGCTGGCGGCCGACGGCCAGCCGGTGCAGCTCGGCGGCGTCGAGAAGATGTCGAAGTCGAAGAACAACGTGGTCGAGCCGCGCGACATCGTCGCGAAGTTCGGCGCCGACACCGCGCGGCTGTTCACGATGTTCGCGGCGCCGCCGGACCAGAGCGCGACCTGGTCCGACTCGGGCGCCGAAGGCGCGTACCGCTACCTGCGCCGCCTGTGGGCCTACGGCGTGAAGAACGCCGACCGCATCCACGCCGCCAGCACGACGCTGGCGGGCGCGAGCGCCGGGGCGGCCGAACTGCGCCGCGAGGTCCACACGCTGCTGCGCCAGATCAGCCACGACTACGACCGGCTCCAGTACAACACCGTCGTCTCGGGCGCGATGAAGATGCTGAACGCGCTCGAAAGCGCGAAGCTGGCCGAGACCGCCGCCGACGCAGCCGTGCTGCGCGAGGGCTTCGGCATCCTGTTGCGCACGCTGTACCCGGCGGCGCCGCACACGACCTACGTGCTTTGGCGCGAGCTCGGCTACGTCAAGCAACTCGGCGATCTGCTGGACGCGCCGTGGCCGCAGGTCGACGAAGCGGCGCTGCAGCAAACCGAGATCGAGCTGGTGCTGCAGGTCAACGGCAAGCTGCGCGGCGCGATCAAGGTGCCGGCCGGTGCGAGCAAGCATGCGATCGAGCACGCCGCGCTGCACAGCCCCGAGTTCATCAAGTTCGCCGAGGGTAAGCGGGCGAAGAAGGTGATCGTCGTGCCCGGCCGGCTCGTGAACGTGGTCGTGTGAACGGCGTGACGCGTCGCCGCATCTTCCTGCTGGCTGCTGCTGCGGTACCTTCGGCTCAGTTGCTCGCGGCGTGCGGCTTCGAGCTGCGCCGCGCGCCCGAACTGCGCTTCAAGACGATCCAGCTGGTCGGCTTCAGGCCGCGCTCGCCGCTGGCCGAGGAGCTGCGCATGAACCTCAACGCGAGCACGACGACCCGCGTGGTCGAGAGTGCCGCGCAGGCTGAGGTGGTGCTCGAAGCCATCGACGATGTGCGCGACAAGGTCGTCGCCGCGAGCACCGCAGCCGGGCAGATCACCGAATTCACGGTGCGCGGCCGCTTCAAGTTCCGCGTGCGCGGCGTGAATGGCAAGGAGCTGATCCCGACCACCGAGCTCTCGCTGACCCGCGACATGACCTATACCGAGAAGGATGCGCTCGGCAAGGAACAGGAGGAAGCGTTCCTGCAGCGCTCGATGCAGACCGACATCGTCGCGCAGGTGATGCGGCGGCTCGCCTCGATTCAGAATTTCTAGGACCCTCATGCAAGTCCGTGCCGACCAACTCGCCCAGCACCTGAGCAAGGGCGTGCGCCCGCTGTACACGGTGTGGGGCGACGAGGCGCTGCTCGCGCAGGAAGCCGGCGATGCGATTCGCGCCGCGGCGCGCGCAGCCGGCTGCAGCGAGCGTCAGGTGCACACGGTCGCCGGCAACCACTTCGACTGGAGCAGCCTGCTCGGCGCGTCGATGGCGTTGAGCCTGTTCGCCGACAAGCAGCTGATCGAGATCCGCATCCCGTCGGGCAAGCCTGGGAAGGACGGCTCCGAGGCCTTGCAGCGTTATTGCGAGAACCTCAGCGGCGACGTCGTCACGCTGGTGCAGTTGCCGCGGCTCGATCGCACCCAGCAGGGCAGCGCGTGGTTCAGTGCGCTCGATGCGGCTGGCGTCACGGTCCGCGTCGATGCGATCGAGCGCAAGGCGCTGCCGCAGTGGATCGCGCAACGCCTGGCGGCGCAGCAGCAACGCGTGCGCAACGGCGACGAGGGGCAGCGCAGCCTGGCGTTCTTCGCCGACCGGGTCGAAGGCAACCTGCTGGCCGCGCATCAGGAGATTCAGAAGCTCGCGCTGCTGTACCCCGCCGGCGAGCTCAGCTTCGAGCAGATCGAGGCGGCGGTGCTGAACGTCGCGCGCTATGACGTGTTCAAGCTCGGCGAGGCGGTGCTCGCCGGGCAGGTCGCGCGTGCGCTGCGCATGCTCGACGGCCTGCGCGCCGAGGGCGAGGCCGCGGTGCTGGTGCACTGGACGCTGGCCGAGGACATCCGTGCGCTGAAGCGCGTGAAGGACGCGCTGGCCGGCGGCAAGCCGATGCCGATGGCGCTGCGCGAAGCGCGCGTCTGGGGCGTGAAGGAACGTCTGATCGAGCGCGCGGCGCCGCTGATCCCCGACAACACGCTGGCCCATCTGCTGGACGCCGCACACATCTGCGACGGGCTGGTCAAAGGGCTGCGTCAGCCCGATTGGCCGCAGGACGCCTGGGATGCGCTGAAACGCCTCGCGCTGATGACGCTGCAGCACACGGCAGCGCTGCCGCGCAGCGGGCCAGGTGCGTCGAGCGCGGCACTGGCGCTGCAGGCCTGAGCCGGGCTGAAAGCTCAGTAGCCGCGCGAGCGGTCGACGAGGTTCTCGAGCGGGCGCCCTTCGCGCCATGCCGATACGTTGCGCGCGGCGATCGCCGCGGCGCTGCGCGGATCGGTCTGCGCCGCGACATGCGGCAGCACCGTGATCGCCGGATGGCGCCAGAACGGATGCACGCTCGGCAGCGGCTCGGTGTCGAACACGTCGAGCACTGCGTGCCCGAGTTGCCTGCTGTCGAGTGCGGCCAGCAGGTCGGCCTCGACGACATGGCCGCCGCGTGCCAGGTTCACGAGCGCCGCGCCGCGCGGCATCCGCGCGAAGGTGTCCGCGTTGAACAGACCGCGGGTCGCATCGGTCAGCGGCAGCAGGTTGACGACGATGTCGGCTTCGCCGAGCACCTGCGGCAGCGCCGCCGCGCCGGCGTGCGTGACCACGCCGTCGTCGATCTCGGTCGCGCGGGTGCTCCAGCCGGCGACCGGGTAGCCGTTGCGCGCGAGGCGCCGCGCGCAGGCACGCCCCATCTGGCCGAGGCCCAGCACGGCGACGCGGACTTCGTCGGCGCGCCGCTGCGGCAGCGGCTGCCAGCGCTGCTCGCGCTGCGCGCGGGCGTAGGCGAAGTGGTCGCGGTGCAGGCTCAGCACCGCCCACAACGCGGTTTCGGCCATCGCTTCGTTCATCGCCGGGTCGACCATGCGGGCCAGCGGCACGTTGCGCGGCACGGTCGGATCGGCCAGCAGTTTGTCGACGCCGGCCCACAACGATTGCACCAGGCCCAGGTCCGGCAGGTCGGCCAGCGCGCCGTGCGGGGGATTCGCGACCAGCGCGATCGTGATCGGGTCGCCGGACACGGCCTCCGCCCTGTCACGCAGCAGGCGCTCGCCTGGCAGGGCTTGCTGCAGCGCCGGCCACCAGGCGGCCCAGTCGCCGGCATCGAATTGGGTAGCGAGCAGGATGGCCATCGCGCGTCGTGGTCAGGTGCCCTGGTCCGCCGTCGGGCTCAGCCGGCCGCCGTTTGAGCCGCTTCGAGCAGCCGCGCGAGCGCGGCGCGCACCGTCTGCTCGCGGATGGCGCGGCGGTCGCCGCTGAGCTGCAGCAGTTCGCTCCGCGTCGCGGCGCCGCTC
>DATCSE010000303.1:0-4718 GCA_036568605.1 Burkholderiaceae bacterium
CCCGCCAGCGCGCCGTCCGCGGCGGCCTCGGATGTGCCGGTCGTCGCCGCTGCGGGCGCTGCCTCATCGGGGGCCGCGGTCGCCATGGCGGCCCCGGCGCCAGCCAGCGGCGCGGCCGGCTTCGAGTGGCCGGTGTCCACACGCGTCAGCTACATCGTCAACGGTTACTACCGCGGCGACATGAACGGCAGCGCGCAGTTCGAATGGATACGCCAGGGCACGCGCTACCAGATCCGCCTCGAGGCCATCATCGGCAACGAAGTGCTGACCGTCGGTTACCGCCGCATGTTCAGCGAAGGCGAGGTGACCGACCGCGGCCTGGTGCCGCAGCGCTACGACCAGGAGGCCAAGCTCGGCTTCCAGACGCCGCGGCACGTGACGCTGCGCTTCGACCCCGATGGCGTCGTGCTCGCGAACGGCAATCGCAGCGAGGTGGTGCCCGGCGTCCAGGACACGGTCAGCCAGTTCGTCCAGCTGACCTATGTGTTCAGCACGCAGCCGGAGCTGCTGACGGTCGGGCGCACGGTCGACTTCCCGCTGGCGCTGCCGCACCGCGTCGGCGTGTGGACCTACGATGTGGTCGACCACGAGACGCTGGACACGCCGTTCGGCCCGCTCGACACGATACGGCTGAAGCCGCGCCGGCGCTCGATGAGCGGCAACGAGCTCGCAATCGAGATGTGGTTCGCACCGGCGCTGCGTTATTTTCCGGTGCGGCTGCGGCTGACGCAGGCGAACGACAGTGCGAACTACCTCGAGATGGTCATCAAGCAGCGGCCCGAGATGGCGGCCGGCTCGTGACGGAGAGCGTGGAAATCAATGGAGAACGCGATGACGACGACATCAACGAGCTATGAATGCATCCTGACCGCCGTGCACGGCGACGGCCCGCGCAAGACCGGCGTGATCACGCTGAACCGCGTGAAGCAGCTGAACGCGCTGAACGACCAGCTGATGGATGAGCTCGGTGCCGCGCTGAAGGCCTACGATGCGGATGCCGGCATCGGCTGCATCGTGATCACCGGCAGCGAGAAGGCGTTTGCCGCCGGCGCCGACATCAGTGCGATGGCCAAGATGACCTTCGCCGACACCTACGGCGGCGACTTCATCACCCGCAACTGGGAGACGATACGGTCCGTGCGCAAGCCCGTGATCGCGGCGGTTGCCGGGTTCGCGCTGGGCGGCGGCTGCGAGCTCGCGATGATGTGCGACTTCATCATCGCCGCCGACACCGCGAAGTTCGGCCAACCCGAAATCAAGATCGGCATCATCCCCGGCGCCGGCGGCACGCAGCGCCTGCCGCGCGCGATCGGCAAGGCCAAGGCGATGGACATGGTGCTGACCGGCCGCATGATGGACGCGGCCGAGGCGGAGCGCGCCGGGCTGGTCTCGCGCATCGTGCCGGCCGCCGAGCTGCTCGCGACCGCGTTCGCCGCGGCGCAGACGATCAACGAGCTCAGCAACACCAGCGTGCTGATGGCCAAGGAGAGCGTGAACCGCGCGTTCGAAGGGCCGCTGTCCGACGGCATCATGTTCGAGCGGCGGTTGTTCCACTCGTTGTTCGCGACGGAGGATCAGAAGGAGGGGATGGAGGCGTTCCTGGCGAAGCGGAAGGCGGAGTTCAGGCAACGCTGACTGCGGTGCGTGCGGGCTTCGACAGGCTCAGCCCGAACGGGGTCCCTTGCACCCGCTCGGGCTCAGCTTGTCGAAGCCTGGTGCCCTTGTCCCCGTTCGGTATGAGCCTGTCGAAGCCCCGCGCCCTTGCCCCCCGTTCGGGCTGAGCCTGTCGAAGCCCCGCGCGCGTCACCCTTCCTTGCGCAAGGAAGGAAACAGAATCACATCCCGAATGCTGGGCGAATCGGTGATCAGCATGATCAGCCGATCGATGCCGATGCCGCAGCCGCCGGTGGGCGGCATGCCGTACTCGAGCGCGCGGATGAAGTCGGCGTCGTAGTACATCGCCTCCTCGTCACCCGCCTCCTTCGCGCTGGCCTGCGCCTGGAAGCGCGCGGCCTGGTCCTCGGCGTCGTTCAGCTCGGAGAAGCCGTTCGCGAACTCGCGGCCGGTGATGAAGAGCTCGAAGCGTTCGGTGATGGACGGGTCGGTGTCCGACGCGCGCGCCAGCGGCGAGACCTCGACCGGGTAGTCGATGATGAAGGTCGGCTGCCACAGCTGCTCTTCGACGACGGCCTCGAACAGGCCGAACTGCAGCTCGGGCAGCGTCCAATGCGCCGGCGGCTCTTCACCCAGCGCCTTGAGCTTCGTGTGCAGCACCGAAGCATCGACCGCTTCGGCCTCGCTCAACCCGGCGTGCTTCACGAGCGAATCGCGGATCGTCAGCCGCGCGAACGGCTGGTCCAGCGCGACCGGCTTGCCGGCGTAGCTGATCGCGGCCGAGCCGCTCGCCACGCGCGCCGCATGGCGCAGCACGCCTTCGGTGAAGTCCATCAGGTCGTGGTGGTTCCAGTACGCCGCGTAGAACTCCATCATCGTGAATTCGGGGTTGTGCCGAACCGAGATGCCTTCGTTGCGGAAGTTGCGGTTGATCTCGAACACGCGCTCGAAGCCGCCGACGATCAGCCGCTTCAGGTACAGCTCCGGCGCAATGCGCAGGAACATCTCCTGGTCCAGCGCGTTGTGGTGCGTGACGAACGGCTTCGCATTCGCGCCGCCCGGGATCGGGTGCAGCATCGGCGTCTCGACCTCGAGAAAGCCGTGCTCCACCATGTACTGGCGGATCGAGCTGATCGCCTTGCTGCGCGCCGCGAAGCGCTCGCGCGCCGACTCGTCGGTGATCAGGTCGACGTAACGCTGGCGGTACTTCTGCTCCTGGTCCGCCATGCCATGGAACTTGTCGGGCAGCGGGCGCAGGCTCTTCGTCAGCAGGCGCAGCGTGCGGACCAGGATCGTGAGCTCGTCGGTCTTGGTCTTGAACAGCGTGCCCTCGGCCGCGACGATGTCCCCGAGGTCCAGCTGCTTGAATCGCGCATAGGCCTCGTCGCCGACATTGTCCACCGTGACGCGCAGCTGGATGCGGCCCGAGGCGTCCTGCAAGGTGCCGAAGCTCGCCTTGCCCATCACCCGCTTGAGCATCAGCCGCCCGGCGACCGAGACCTTGATGCCCTTGGGTTCCAGTTCCGCGTTCGGCTCATCGCCGTGCAGCCGCAGCAGTTCGGCAGCGCGATGCTTTGGTTTGAAATCGTTCGGAAATGCAACGCCCTGTGCGCGGATCGCGGCGAGTTTTTCGCGGCGTTCCGCGATCAGCTGGTTGGTGTTGGCGGTCGGCGAGATCTCGTCGCTCATGAGGGGTTTTCCTGGTGTGGCGCGAAATTCTAAGGGGTCCCCTCGAGCGCGCACCGTGCCGTCAGTCTGGGGCCGGCACACGGCCTCGTTCGATAAAATTCGCCAGCCCCTTGGCACCAGAGTTGCGTAGTCTCGGGGGATCGACAACTCCGGGCGTCGTCAGCAGCCCTTCTTGCGCATGAACATCACCCTCATCGGTTCGGGATATGTCGGTTTGGTGACCGGCGCCTGCCTCGCCGAGCTCGGCAACAAGGTCTTCTGCCTCGATCTGGACCAGCGCAAGATCGACCTGCTCAACGCCGGCGGCGTGCCGATCCACGAGCCGGGCCTGGCCGAGCTGATCGCACGCAGCCGCAACGACGGGCGGATCAGCTTCTCGACCGACGTCGCGGCCGCGGTGGCCCACGGCGACATCCTGTTCATCGCGGTCGGCACGCCGCCCGACGAGGACGGCTCGGCCGACTTGCGCTACGTGCTCGACGCCGCACGCAGCATCGGCAAGCACATGACCGGCTTCAAGGTGATCGTCGACAAGTCCACCGTGCCGGTGGGCACCGCCGACAAGGTCAGCGCCGCGGTCGCCCAGGAGCTGGACAAGCGGCAGTTTGCCAACGGCCAGCGGCCGGCCTACTCGGTCGTCTCGAACCCCGAGTTCCTGAAGGAAGGCGCGGCGCTCGAGGACTTCATGCGCCCCGACCGCATCGTGCTGGGCGCCGACGCGACCAGCGACAGCGGCCGCCGCGCGCTCGAGCTGATGCGCCGGCTCTACGCGCCGTTCAACCGCCACCACGAACGCACGCTGGTGATGGACGTGCGCTCGGCCGAGTTCACGAAGTACGCGGCCAACGCGATGCTCGCGACCCGCATCTCGTTCATGAACGAGCTCGCGAACCTGGCCGACCGCGTCGGCGCCGACATCGAATCGGTGCGCCAGGGCATAGGCTCCGACCCGCGCATCGGCTACGGCTTCCTGTACGCCGGCACCGGCTACGGCGGCTCGTGCTTCCCGAAGGACGTGCAGGCGCTGACCCGCACCGCGAGCGAGAACGGCCTGCCGCTGCGCGTGCTGACCGCGGTCGAGGACGTGAACCAGGCGCAGAAGCGCGTCCTCATCGACAAGATCGCCGCCCGCTTCGGCGCCGACCTCGCGGGCCGCACCTTCGCGATCTGGGGCCTGGCGTTCAAGCCCAACACCGACGACATGCGCGAGGCGCCCAGCCGGACCATCGTCAAGACGCTGCTGCAGCGCGGCGCGCGGGTGCAGGTCTACGACCCGGTGGCGATGGACGAGGCGCGCCGCGTGCTGTCCGACGTGCCGCGCCTCACCTTCGTCGGCAGCCAGGCCGAGGCGCTGGCCGGTGCCGACGCGCTGGTCGTCGTCACCGAGTGGAAGGAGTTCCGCAACCCCGACTTCG
>DATCSE010000304.1:0-3218 GCA_036568605.1 Burkholderiaceae bacterium
GCCTCGCTGCTGAGCTCGCACGCCGCGCGGCGTGAGGCATGGCGCTGGGCGATGCAGGTCGCGCTGCTCGCGTTCGCGTACTGGCTGTTCGGGCATGCCGCGCCGGCGGTGCCGCAACCCGGGACGACCGCGACGCTGCTCTGGCCGCCGGCCGGCATCGCGCTTGCGGCGCTGCTGCGCTGGGGCCTGAATGTCTGGCCGGGCATCGCGATCGGCGCGTGGCTGGTGACACCGTCGGCCGGCCTGCTCGCAGGGCCCGGCGACGCGCCGCACAGCCTCGCTCCGCTCCTGGCGGCCGGCTGCACGCTGGGGCCCGTGCTCGCGGCGATGGCGCTGCGCCGCGAGGGTCTGCATCTCGAGCTCGACCGGCGCCGCGACCTCTGGCTGTACGGGGCGATCGGCGTGTTCGCAGCGCCGGCGATCAGCGCGCTGAACGGCAGCTTCTGGCTGACCACGACGGGGGCCATCGGTTGGGCCGAATGGCCCACGACCTGGGTGCACTGGTGGGTCGGCGATGCGATGGGCGCGATCGTCGTCGGCATCCCGCTGCTGACCTGCTCGCGCAATGCCATCGCCCGTGCCTACGGGCAGTGGCGCTGGATTCCCTCGGGTCTACTGACGCTCGGCACGCTTGCCGCGGCAGCACTTGCGTTCGTGCTGGCCGACCAGGCGCTGGCGACGCGCTGGCCGCTGGCGTTCGTGCCGCATCTGCTGCTGTGCTGGCTCGCGGCGCGCAGCGGGCTGTTCGCAGCGTCCGCCGCGGCGCTGCTGCTGACGCTGCTGGCGTGGCTCGCGACGGCTGTCGACATCGGCCCGTTCATTGCCGCCCCGTCGGATCAAGGCGTGGAGCTGCTCGCGGCCTACGTCTGCAGCCTGCTCGTGATCCCGCTGCTGACGACCGCGCTCACCGGCGAGCTCGCCGCGAACGAGCGACGCTGGCACGTCGCGCTCGACAGCTCGGAGATCGGCGTCGGCGAATGGGACCTGGCGTCGGGCCGCGTCGAGCTCTCGGCACGCTGGCTCGCGATGCTCGGCCACGACGACCAGCAGGCACTCGGCCGCACGCCGGAGGCGTTCTGGGCCCTGCTGCATCTGGAGGACGTGCCGGGCGTGCAGCACGCCTTCGCGCCGCTGCGCGAGAGCCGCACGGCAGGCGACACGGCGACCTGCCGCGCCGAGTGCCGCATGCGCCGGCACGACGGCAGCTGGCGCTGGTTCGAGCTGCACGCGATCGTTTCCGAGCGCGACGCGAACGGCGAGCCGCTGCGCATCGTCAGCACCGCGCGCGACATCGCCGACCTGCAGGCCGCGCGGGAGCGCCAGCAGGTCGCCGAGAGCCTGTTCGAGCATCTGCACGAAGGGCTGCTGATCACCGATGCGCAGAACCGCGTCATCGAGGCGAACCCGGCGTTCACGCAGATCACCGGGTACGGCCGCCACGAGGTGTTGGGCATCGTGCCCGACCTGTGGCGCACCGCCGAGCCCGGCTCCAACCAGGCCGCGCAGCGCAGTGCGATGCAGGCGAGCCTGGACGCGACCGACACCTGGCGCGGCGAGTTGATCGAGCAACGCCGCGACGGCGGCACCTGCGTGCTGCAGCTCACCGTCTCGCGGGTCCGCAACCCGAATGGCAGCGTGCGCAACCACGTGATCGGCATGACCGACATCACGCATGCACGCGAGCAACTCGAGCAGTTGCAGCGCCAGGCGCACTTCGACGAGCTGACGCGCCTGCCGAACCGCGCGCGCCTCGCGCAGATGATGACCGACGCGATACAGACCAGCCGCCGCGAAGGCTCGCTGCTGACCGTGTGCTACCTCGACCTCGATCACTTCAAGCCGGTCAACGATCGCTTCGGCCATGACGCCGGCGACCGCCTGCTGGTCGAGCTCGCGAACCGCATGCGCCGCTCGCTGCGCTCGTGGGCCGGCGGCGATGACGTGGTCGCGCGCATCGGCGGAGACGAGTTCGTGCTGCTGCTGCGTACCGCGACGCTGGACGAAAGCCGGTATGCGGTCGAGCGCGTGCTGCATCAGATCTGCCAGCCGTACGCGCTGGGCCCCGGCATCGGCCCGACGCTGGTCACCGCGAGCATAGGCGCGACCGTGTTCCCGCTCGACGGCGCCGATGCCGAGACGCTGCTGCGCCATGCCGATCACGCGATGTATGGCGCGAAGCAGGCTGGCCGCAACGGCTACCTGTTCTTCGATGCCGAGCATGACCGCCGTGCCGAAGCGCGGTTCGTCGCGCTGGGCCGCGTGCAGGAGGCGCTGGACCGCGACGAGTTCCGCCTGTTCTTCCAGCCCAAGGTCGACATGCGCAGCACGAAGGTGCTGGGTGTGGAGGCGCTGCTGCGCTGGCGCCATCCCGAGCAGGGGGTGATCTCGCCGGCGCAATTCCTGCCGCTGATCGAGAACACCGGGCTGTCGGTCAGCGTCGGCAACTGGGTACTGCAGCACGGCATCGACCAGCTCGCGCAATGGCTGCACCAAGGGCTGGACATGACGCTGAGCATCAACGTCTCGGCACGCCACCTGCAGGAGCCGCTGTTCGCGCAGCACCTCGCCGGGCTGCTGTCGCGGCACCGGGCGCCGGTCGCGCAGCACCTGATCCTCGAGGTGCTCGAGACCGCGGCGCTGGCCGATGTGGACTACACGATCGAGCTGATGGAGCAGTGCCGCGAACTCGGCGTGCGCTTTGCGCTCGACGACTTCGGCACCGGCTACTCGACCTTCACCTACCTGAAGCGGCTGCCGCTGGACATGCTGAAGATCGACCGCTCGTTCGTGATCAACATGCTCAGCGACCGGCAGGACCTGGCGATCGTCGAAGGCGTGATCGGGCTGTCGCAGACCTTCGGCTGCAGCGTCGTCGCCGAAGGCGTCGAGACGCCCGAGCAGGCGCGCCGGCTGATCGAGATTGGCTGCGAGGTCGGCCAGGGCAACGGGATCGCGCCGGCGATGCCGGCCGACCATGTGCTGGACTGGGTGCGCGACTACCGCGGCATCGAAGTGCCGCGGCCGACCCCTCCGGCCTTCCCGGCGCCGATCACGAGCGCCGGTGTCGTCACGCCCTGACCTTACTCGAGGTTGAAGCCGACCTCGACCGCGCCGGTCTGGACCCGCGCGATCGGCTGGAAGCGCCATTGCGCGATCGCCGCGAGCGCCGCGGTGTTCAGGCGCGGGCTGGTCGTCTGCAGCACCTCGAGGTCGGTGAC
>DATCSE010000305.1:0-11681 GCA_036568605.1 Burkholderiaceae bacterium
CGTCTCAACAGCGCCAGCATGCGCGCCTTCAGTTCGGCGCCGCGCACCGGCTTGACGACGTAGTCGTCCGCGCCCGCCAGCAGCGCCTGCACCACATCACGCTCGTCGTCGCGATGGGTCACGAAGATGACCGGGGTGTGCGTTCGGTGTTTCGCGCGCAGGGTACGCAGCACATCGACGCCCGTCATGTCGGGCAGTTCCCAGTCGATCAGCATCAGATCGAAGGTGCCGCGCTGCAGCGCGTGCAGCAACGCAGCGCCGCTGCTGAAGCGGTGGCAGGCGTATCCAAGGGCCTCAACGGCACGGGACAGGAAGTCGAGCTGGTGGGAATCGTCGTCGAGAACGGCGACCTGCATGGAAAGTTGTCGGGATCAGGGGAGGCCGCATTGTGTCTTCTTTGGGTACGGCAGGTTCCAAGACCCGCCACGCAGTCGCTCCATCGAACACCTGCCGCCGCCCCGGCCTGGGCAAGTTGACGAACGATCAGCGAGCCCGCATCTTGTCAGCCGGCGCAGGACCGAACGCGTACAGGCCAGCCAAGATGAGTTCGAGTTGCTCGGCCACCCGTTGCGCCAGCACCTGGACCTCGGCTCCGCCCGCGCCAAGCCGGCAAGCGTGCTCCAGCGCGGTCGCCGCTTCGCACAGCACGGACATGCCCAGCGTGTTGGCCTCGTTCTTCAGATCGTGCGCCTCGCGCGTGGCGGCCTCCATGTCGCCGGCAGCCCGCGCCGCGCCGAAGCGTTCGTCAAAGTCCGCTTCCCGCTCGACGAACATGCCCAGTACACGACGGAACAGCTCTTCATCTCCGCCGAGGTTCTCGAGGCCGACACCGGCATCAAACGGGAGATCCGTCAGCGAGGACGCGACCATGTTTGCTCGAGCCTCCGCACCTGGCTCGGGCCGCAGCCAGCGCGCCAGCGTGGCAAACAGCCGCTCGAAGTTGACCGGCTTGGCAATGTGGTCGTTCATGCCCGCTTCGATCACCTTCTCGCGATCACCGGTCATGGCGTTGGCGGTCATCGCGATGACCGGCAGGTTCTGCAACTCGGGGAGCTTGCGCAGCGCCCGCGTCGCCGCATAACCGTCCAGGACCGGCATCTGACAGTCCATCAAGACACCGTCAAATGGCGCTCGGCCGAGCCAGTCGAGGGCTTCCTGGCCGTTGGTGGCAATGGTCACCGCGACGCCGGCCTTGCTCAGCATGTCGACGGCGACCTCCCGATTGAACGGGTTGTCTTCGACCAGAAGCACACGCACACCGCGAAGTCGCGACTGAGCCTGTGCCAGCGTCTCCTGCCGACGCATGTTGCGTGTCGCGCCGGACGTGGCACGGCCCAGCGCGGAGGCGCAGGCGTCATGCAGTGCCGACGGCGTCACCGGCTTGCTCAAGATGCCCGGCACGGCGAGGCGCACCTCGGCCAGGCGTCGGAGCACTTCCTCGCGGTCGAAGTCTGTCAGCATCAGCACCGTGAGCATCGGATGATGACGGTGCTTGCGCTGCGTCATCAGGCGCAGACACTCGATGCCATCGATGTCGGGCATCTTCCAGTCCAGCAGCACCAGGTCGTAAGGCACGTTGTCACCGTCCGCCTGCACGACGCAGCGCAGCGCCTCGGCGGCGCTGGAAACGGCGGTGGCTTGCAAACCGAACCGCCTGGCCACGTCCGCGATGATCGTGCGTGCGGTCGCGTTGTCGTCGACGATGAGGACTCGTCGGCCGTTCAGATCGGTGCCGCCCAAGGGCAGCGCCCGCGTCGTTCCCTGAAGCGACTGCAGGGGGAACCGGACCCGAAAGGCGAAGGAACTGCCATGGCCGACCTCGCTGTGGACCTCCAGTTCGCCTCCCATCAGCTGTACGAGGTTACGGCTGATCGTCAGGCCAAGACCGGTGCCGCCGTAGCGGCGGGTCGTGGACGAATCGGCCTGTGCGAAGGGTTGGAAGACCCGGCCCAACTGCTCTTCACTCATGCCGATGCCGGTGTCGCGCACCTCGAAGCGCAGCAGGATCGACGTGCCGGTCCGGTCTTGGACCTCGACCGACAGCACGATCTCACCACGCTCGGTGAACTTGGCAGCGTTGTTGCCGAGATTGAGCAGCACCTGCCGCAATCGCGAGGCATCGCCCACCAGCGTCGTCGGCAGGTCCACCGGCGTTGCCACGATGAGCTCCAGGTCCTTCTCGTCAGCGGCGAGCCCGACCACGTCGATGACGTTTTCAATCACGTCTCCGAGCTCGAACGGGATGGCTTCGATCGTCAGCATCCCGGCCTCGATCTTGGAGAAGTCCAGGATGTCGTTGATCACGCCGAGCAGCGACTCGGCCGACGCGTGGGTCTTGCGGACGTACGACTGCTCGCGCGGCGGCAGATCGCCGTCAAGCGCGAGCGCCGACATGCCGATGATCGCGTTCAGCGGTGTGCGGATCTCGTGGCTCATGTTGGCGACGAATTCGCTCTTCGCCTGCGTCGCCGCCTCGGCGTCGACGCGGGCGCGTTCGAGATCCAGCGTGCGGGCGCGCACGCGCGCTTCGAGCGTGCGGTGCTGCTCGTGAAGTTCCGCAAGCGATCGCCGGCGCTCCGCGTTCAGGCTGGCGATCGTCATCACGGAAATCACGACCGAGGCGAAGAACAGCTGCAGCGAGGTGACGTTCTCCTCGGACGTGCCGATCGCGAACAGGCCGGTGCCGCGCGCTGTCGCGAAGAACGCGGCACAGGCCACGACAAAGGTGGCGATGGCGCCGCCCGGCGGACCGAAGCGTAGCGCGGCCCACAGCAGCAGCGGCAGCGGCAGGAACTGCGCTCCGAGCGGAGCGGACAGCCCAAGGATCATCGCGCCTGACGAGAGTTCGGCGACCAGCAGCAGCACGAGCAGCAGCGTCGCGAACTCGGCCGCGCGGTGTGGCGATTGGAAGCCGAAATAGCGCCGCCATTGCGGCCAGGTCAGGATCAGCGGCGCCAGCAGGCAGTAGCCGAAGAAGTCGGCCAGTGCCCAGCGCAGGAAGACGGATGCGAACGGCGCGCCGGCCTGCGCGGCGCCCGCCGCGCCGATCAGCCCACCCATCGGCGAGGCCAGCCCGGCCACGAACAACAAGGTGAACAAGTCCTTCAGGTTGTCGAAGGCCAGCGAGACGGTGCGGGAACTGCGCATCAGCCACAGCATCAGCGCGACTTCGGCAACGTTCGCCACGGCATAGGTGACCGCGTTGAGCGCCGGGAAGCCGATCCAGAGTTCGGCTAGCGCATACGTCGGAATCGCCAGCAGCAGCACGGTGCGGCGTCGTGGAACCGGCATGGGGAAGACCGCCGCGAACATCACCGCGTTGGCCGGCCAAAATGCCGAGATGTTGCTCGGCGCCAGCGAGAACAAGCCGCCGAAGCGGGTACTGAGCAGCACAACGAGCAAGGTCAGCGGGATCGTCATGACCCCGACGGGCGGCGACGTCTCCTGCGGCAGATGTGGCAGCTTCACGATCCCTCCTCGCGACTCCCGGGCCGCAGGGTACCTTACCGGGACGGCATCCAGTAGGTGCCCACCTTGGTGCTCCCAAGCGCGAGAGCATGAACGCCCCCGGGATTGCTGGCCCCGACTTCGGTCGACCGTGCGCTGCCTTTAAGGTCGGCCATGAATGCCACCGAATCTTTGACCTGACACGGAGTCCGGGTCTTTGCAGCCTCGGCTCCGAGGCACCGAGCGAGCCGTGCGTGGTATTGAATTCGATTCGGAAGTTCGCGGTTGTCTCGAGTGATGCAAGTCTTGGGCTGAAGGTCACTCGACGACAGGCGACGCGCTCGCTGCGTTGGCGATCGGGTCCGTTCCGGCTTTCGACGACAGCAGCCGCAACGCTTCGCGCAGCACCGACTCGCGGTGATCGGCAGGTCCGTCGTGCAGAACGATGCGGTCCGGGCGAACGACGGCAATCCATCCCAGCGGGACCACGAACGGCATGAAGGCGCCGGTGATGTCCTCGCAGACCGCGTCCTCGCTGGATGCAGGCGCTGTCTTGCCGCATGGGTGGATATGCACGAAGCGCGCACCCCGACTTCGCCAGGCCCGGATCAGCGCCGCCGGCAATCCTGCGCAGGGATTGACGCCGAAGCCCAGGATCGCAAACCCACTGCCCAGGAGGTGGTCACTCAGGCGCATCGTGTTTTCCGACGTACGCAGCCATGCCTGCGGAAAGGTCCCGCCGCGTGCAAGAGTCGGCACACGGCCCCTCGGCACGAAGCAACCGCGCTTGAACCGGTGCGGCGGCTTGATCTCGAGGTTCTCGAACAGGCGTCTGAGCCGAGGGACGCGCGCAGCCAGGGCCATCAGCCCATGCGTCCACCACGCGGTCAGCCCGTTGCTGGGCATCACCAGCTTGCCCATGAAGCGGGCCAGATCGATCATCGACCGAACATGCGGACGGCGCTCGATGTCGTAGGAGTCGAGCACCGACGCATCCGCCTGTCCGCGCAACACCCACGCGAGCTTCCACGCCAGGTTGGCGACATCGCGCAGCCCGGCCACCAGGCCCTGCCCCACGAACGGCGGCGTGATGTGTGCGGCATCGCCGACGAGGAACACGCGTCCCGCCTGGAAGCGATCCACGATGCGAGCGTGGAACCGGTAGACCGCCACGCGCTCGATGGCGGGCTCGCGATCGCCGGTCCAGGGGCGCAGCAGCTCGCGGACGGTGTCCGGATGCTCCATCTGCTCGCGCGTCTCGCCCGGCCGCAGCTTGAACTCCCAGCGCTGTCGCCCGCCGGGAGCCGGCATGTGCGGGGTGGGCCGCCGGTGATCGCAGATGAATTCGACGTGGCCGATCGCATCGGCAACGTTCTTGGCATCGACGACAAGCCAGTCCTCGGTGTAGGTCTTGCCCTCGAAACCGAGGCCGATGCTTCGCCGCACCTTCGATCCGGCACCGTCGGCACCGACGACGTATTTCGCTTGCACGCGGTGCTGGGCACCGTCCCGCGAACGCAGCGTGACCACCGCACCGTGCGCTGTTTGCGCGAGGTCCACCAGTTCAACGCCGAGGCGTACGCAGACGCTGTCCAATGCTTGCACGCGCCGCCGCAAGATCGCCTCGAGCTGCGGCTGGTAGAAGGTCACCAGTCGCGGATGACCATCGATCGCGCCGGCGGTCACGGCTCGGCTGTACGGGCCGAAGAACGGCGACAGCATCCTCACTTCGGGAATCGCGACCGTATCGAGCTCACCTTCTTCGAGCCCGCACATTTGCAGGATGCGCAGCGCCTCGTTGTCCAGTGCGATGGCGCGCGGCGCCGCGAAGATGTCGGTGGCTTGGTCGATCACCAGGGTCGACGTCTGCTGGAGACCGAGAAGGTTTGCCAGTGCGGATCCCACCGGACCCATGCCGACGATGACCACATCGACGTGGTCCGGCAGATCCGTCTGTTCCATCTCAGGGGGTCCGGGGTAGCAACAGGGCTCGGCCGGGCCGGCGCTCTTGCACGTGTGCGAAGGCAGCGGCTGCTTGTTGCAGCGGCACGGCGAGGCCGATCGGCAGCTCGACTGCGCGTGCGATCAGCATCGACTGCAACGTGTCCAGCGCCGCGCGGTCGGGCTTGAACGTCACCCAGCGGTACCGCGCATGCGGGCTGTGCACCTTCAGCAGCCGGCGCTGCCTCGAGAGATCGCGCAGCGTGGCGCCCAGCCCGCCGATCCAACCCAGGCCATCGAAGTTCTCGAGCAGCGGATGGACCGCGGTGGCGTGACCGAGCGCGTCCGGCTTCAGCTTCGCCAGCATCGACGCATCGTCCGACCACGAGCCGAAGTTCAGGCTGGCATCGAACTGCGTGGGCAAGGAACTCAGCGGTCGGATGCGACGGTCCAGCACGTCTTCAGCGCCCAGATCCGCGCAGGCTTGGACGTCGGGCGTGCTGCACACGGCTGTCACCCGTGCACCCCATGGCACCAAGAGCTGCATGGCGAGCCGTCCGAGCGCGCCGGAGGCGCCAGCGATCAGCACGCGCCTGCCGCGCGCGGTTGACGGCTGCAGCCCCACGGCGCGTACCGCCAGGGCCATGGTCGTGAAGCAGTAAGGCAGTGCCGCCAGTTGCTCGCTGCTGCAATGGTCGGGCGCCGGCCGCAGCCAGCGCGTGTCGGCCAGAACGTCGGTGCGATGCGCGCCCTGCCGCCCAGTGGGTACGAGGCCGTATACCTGCTGGCCCGGCTGCCACGGTCCGGCGTTCGGTCCCACCGCTCGCACCACGCCGGCGAAGTCGTTGCCGAGGACCAGCGGAAACCGCGCCGCGCCCAACAGCGCCAGCAGGCGCCGGCCATAGCCGGCTGCACGTTTCACGTCGATCGGATTCACCGATGTGGCGTCGACCTGCACCAGGACTTGCGACCCCGAGGGTTCCAACCCGCGTGGTTCCGCGGCAGCGATCCGCAGTGCCGCCGGTTGCGCAGGGGCCTGACACTCCAATGCGTCTGACATAGACTCGAGCTCTCAAGTTGGAACAATACTGACCTGTATTGAACACTATTGTTCCCTATTGAGCTTAGGTATTCTCCCTGACTTGACGAAAATTGAACACAGATGTTCAACTGCGACATCTGAAAGGAGTTCCAAGGTGCCCCCGACCATCTCTGCGCAGCAGCGCATTCATCGAGCCGCCATGGAGCTGTTCGCCGAGCGCGGCGTCACGCAGGTCAGCGTCAGCGAACTGGCCGAGGCCGCTGGCGTGGCGCGTGGCACGATCTACAACAACCTGAAGCAGCCCGAGGCGCTGTTTGAAGCCGTGGCGGCCGACCTGGCCGCGGAGATGGACCGTCGCATCCAGCAGGTTTTGGCCGGCGTCGCACTGCAAGACCCCGCCGCGCGTCTGGCCGTCGGCGTCCGCCTGTGGATTCGACGCGCGCATGCCGAGCCGCATTGGGGCCGGTTCATCACGCGTTTTGCGTTCTCGAACCCGTCGCTGCAAGCAATATGGAGCGGACCGCCCATGGCCGACGTCATGCATGGCATCGAACAGGGCCGCTACGCCTGCCGGCCGGACCAACTGCCGTCCGTACTGGCGCTGCTGGCGGGCACGGTGCTCGGTTCGATGTTCGTCGTGCTCGAAGGCCACCGCACCTGGCGCGATGCCGGCGCGGATGCCGTCGAGCTGATCCTCGTGGCGTTGGGCGTTGCCAGAGACGAGTCAAGGAGCTTCGCGGCGGCCGAACTGCCGCCGCTCCCGGAATTGCCCTAGCCGCCACCCGTACCTCATCAAACACCTGAAGCCGCACACATCGCGCCGCGAGCGCGAGGGCTGAGCTCCGCCTGCGAAGTTGCAACGCCATGACCGTTTCACTGACCACTGCCCAGCCAGCGCGCCACGCGAATCCGACCGTCAAGGCGCAAGGCTTGGCGCACCTGCTGTTCGAGCGACCGGACCTGGCTCGCGCCGAGCGTTTTCTCAACGACTTCGGCTTGCACACCGTGTCGAAGACCGCCGATGTCCTGTACCTGCGGGGCGCGGACACGAGCCCGTATTGCTATCGCGTACAACGCGGGCCGCGTGCCCGCTTTGTCGGCATGGGCCTGAAGGTCGGCACGCGTGACGACCTCGTCGCGCTGTCGCGGCAATGCGATGCAGGCGCCATCGAGCCGTGCGACCGCCCCGGAGGTGGCGACATGCTGGTCCTCACAGACCCCTCCGGCTTTCGCGTCGAGGCCCTCTGGGGCCAGCAGCGTGCAGATCCGCTCGCGCACCGGGAGCCGCTGGCGTTGAACGAACCGGGGCGAGCCGTGCGCATCGATGCCTTCCAGCGTCCGCCAGTCGCGCCGCCCGAGGTGATCAGGCTGGGCCACCTGGTGCTCGAGGTTGCAGACTTCCAGGCCACGTGCGGCTGGTACACCCGGCACTTCGGCTTCATTCCGAGCGACGTGCAAGTGTTGCCCGACGGCTCGCCTGCCGTGGCCTTCATGCGCCTGAACCTCGGCGACACGCCGGCGGACCACCACACCCTCGCCCTCGCGCAGGGCTTCATGCCGCAGTACAGCCACAGCGCCTACGAAGTGGTGGATGCCGACGCCGTCGGCATCGGACAGCGCGTGCTGCGCGAGCGCGGCTGGAAACACGCCTGGGGCATCGGCCGGCACATCCTCGGCAGCCAGATCTTCGACTACTGGCAGGACCCGTGGGCGGCCAAGCACGAGCACTACTGCGATGGCGATGTCCTGACTGCGGGCCTGCGCACCGGCGTGCATGCCGTGAGCCGCGAGGCCATGTCGCAATGGGGCCCGTCCATGCCCACGAGCTTCACGAAGCCCAAGCTCACGCTCGCGGCAATCGCGGCGCTGGCGCGCCATCTGCGCCGCAGCCCCGACCTCACGGTTCGCAAGCTCCTCATGCTGGCTCGGCTCTTCGCCTGAGGCCGGCCCTTCACTACCGACACACCGACCGATCCAGATCGACACCATGGCCTTCACCATCCTTCGCTTCGAACACCAGCAACGCGTCCAATGGGGAGCGGTGACGGCCGGGCGCATCACGCCCATTCCGGGTCAATACCCGAGCACCGGTGTCTTCATACGAGGCCACTCACTGGCCGATCTCGAGGCGCTGCTTCGAACCAGCCGCGACACGCTGGACTTGGCCGATGTGCGCGTGCTGTCGCCGGTCACGCTCGACCAGCAGTTCGTCTGCCAGGGCGCGAACTACCGGCAGCACATGATCGAGTCGGGGCTGAACCCGGACCACAAGACCTACAACATGATCTTCACGAAGGCCGCAAGCTGCATCGTCGCGGCCGACAGTCCGGTGGTGCGTCCGAAGACGGTGAAGTTTCTGGATTACGAGATCGAGCTCGGCTTGGTGCTCAGGCGCGATCTGCTGGCGGCCGCCGCGATCGACGAGCACAACCTGCATGAGTTCATCGCCGGGCTGGTGATCGTCAACGACTACTCCGCGCGCGACATCCAGATCCCGCAGATGCAGTTCTACAAGGGCAAGAGCTTTCGGACCTTCGGGCCGGTGGGGCCGTACCTGTGCCTGCTCGAGCCCCACGAGATGCGCTGCCTGAAGGACATGCAGCTTGAGCTCACGGTCAACGGTCAAGTCCGCCAGCGCGACAGCACCCAGAACCTGGTATGGGGCCCGGCGGAGACGTTGCGCGAGCTCTCCGGCGTGCACGATCTGCATGCGGGCGACCTGATCGCCACCGGCACGCCGGCCGGCTGCGCGCTGTCGGTGCCCTCGCCGGCGAAGCAGCGCATCGCCGCGCTGCTGCCCGAGCGCGCACGGTGGAATCTCTTTCACAAGATTCAGGCGGGCCGCAGCCAGTACCTCAAGCCGGGCGACGTCGTCGAGGCGCGCATCCGAAGCCGCGACGGCGTCATCGACCTGGGCGTGCAACGCAACCGCGTGGTGGAAGAGGCATGAAAGGCATCGCGAGCCTGGTCGACGTGCAGACCATCGAGCAAAGCGACCGCGAGCCTCTTCCCGAGAGCACCTACGCTGCCATCGGCACGTCCGCTGCGCGGCATGCAGAGTCTCCGGCGCTGTCGTTCTTCCTGCGTGTCGCGGAGCATGACAGACCGGAGGTGTGGAACTACCGCTCGCTGTTCGACAGCATCACGGCCACGGCGAACTTCTTCCACGAGCTGGGCATCGCCAAAGATGACGTCGTCGCCTTCGTGCTGCCCAACCTGCCGGAGACGCACTTCACGATCTGGGGCGGGCAGGCCGCCGGCATCGTGTTCGCGATCAACCCGCTGCTCGAGCCGCCGGCCATCGCGGAACTGCTCAGGGCCGGCGGGGCGAAGGTGCTCGTGACCCTGGCGCCCTTCCCCAACGTGGACCTCTGGTCCAAGCTGCAGTCCATCTTGGGGCAGGTGCCGACACTCCGGCATGTGGTGACGCTCAACATGGCCGACCACGTACGCGGGGCCAAAGGGATGATCGCCAGATTGCTGCAACGACGCGAAACGAAGCGGCTGTGCGGCAGGCGCGGCGTGCGTGCTGCGGTCCCGCCGCACATCGGCGTGCACGACTTCAATCGAAGCATCCGGCGCCAGCGGACCGATCGCCTCGTCAGCGAAAGACGTATCCGTCCCGACGATGTGTCCTCGTATTTCTGCACCGGCGGCACTACCGGCACGCCGAAGATCGCGGTGCGCACGCATGCAAACGAGGTCGCCAACGCGTGGAGCGCGGGTCTGTTCCTCGGTGACGGCATCGAGGAATCCAAGAACATCTTCTGCGGGCTGCCGCTGTTCCACGTCAATGCAGTGCTGGTCACGGGGCTGGTGCCGTTCTCGCGCGGTGCGCACGTGGTTCTGGGGACGCCGCAGGGTTACCGGGGCGATGGCGTCGTGCGCCGATTCTGGGAAGTCGTGGAACGCCATCGCATCCATTTCTTCAGCGGCGTCCCCACGTTGTATGCGGCGCTGCTGGAGCAGCCCAAGCAAGGCCGCGACATCCGTTCGCTCGAGTACGGCCTGTGCGGCGCAGCGCCCATGCCGATCGAGCTGATGCGGCGCTTCCAGGAAAGCACCGGCCTGAAGATCCTGGAAGGCTACGGGCTCACCGAAGGCACCTGCGTCAGCACGTGCAACCCGCCGCTGGGCGAGCGCCGCATCGGCTCGATCGGACTGCGCGTGCCGGGGCAAGCGATGAAGGCCGTGATGCTGGACGATGCGGGGCGTTACCTGCGCGACTGCGCGACGGACGAAGTCGGTGTGCTGGCGATCAGCGGACCGAACGTGTTCGTCGGCTACCAGGTGCCCGAGCACAACCAGGGACTGTGGCTCGATCTTCGCGACGGCCGGCGCTGGCTCAACACTGGCGACCTCGGCCGCGAGGACGCTGACGGCTACTTCTACCTTGTCGGCCGCAGAAAGGAGCTCATCATCCGCGGCGGCCACAACATCGATCCGGCGAGCATCGAACAACCGTTGCACCGACACCCCGCCGTGCAGCTCGCCGCCGCGGTGGGACGGCCCGACGCGCATGCCGGCGAGCTGCCGGTGGCGTATGTCCAGCTCAAGTCGGGTGCATCGGCGACCGAAGCGGAGTTGCTGGCTTTCGCGCAGGCGCACATCGCAGAACGGGCTGCGCTGCCCAAGGCGATTCACGTGATCGCGACGATGCCGCTGACCGGCGTGGGCAAGATCTACAAGCCCGGGCTCAAGCATCGCGAAATCAAGGACGCCCTGGACGGTGCACTGCGAGAAGCCGGCGTGCCGGTCTGCTCGCTGGTGGTCCGCAACGATGCCCATCACGGCACCACGCTCGCACTGTCGCTCGCCGCCAATTCCGACCCTGAGCCAGCCCGTCGGGTGCTGGGTCAGTTCCCGTTTCGGTTCAGCATCTCCACGGACGCGGGCTGTTGAGCACGCCCATCCCTGGCGACAGGGACTGAGCGAGAGCCGCCTTCGAGCGGCGTCCCGCTCAAGCCTCAAAAGCGATAGCCCAATCCGATCGTCAGCTGCGGTACCAATCTGTACCGGTCCGCCTTGTCGCGTATGTCGGCCAGCTCTCGCTGAAAGTCTTCCTGCGCCATGGGCGACGAGAGCACGGGTCCTCGGGCCTGTCCGGCGACCGTGAACCGGCCCAGCGATGCGCCGAGATCGAAGCTGAACTCCCAACCGGCATCGCCGACCGCCTGCCGGCCCCAGCCGATACCGACATAAGGCGTGGCGCGGGGGAACCGGACCTGCACGTCGATCCGGTCCGCCGGGG
>DATCSE010000306.1:0-3587 GCA_036568605.1 Burkholderiaceae bacterium
CGAGCCGCTGGTGCTGTGGCGCGATGCGGCCGGCGCCGCGCACGCGTTCGCCGACCGCTGCCCGCACCGCGGCGCGCGGCTCTCGCTGGGCTGCGTGCGCGGCGGCGAGCTCGAGTGCCCGTACCACGGCTGGCGCTTCGATGGTGCAGGGCAGGCCGTCGCAGTGCCGGCGCTGCCCGGATTCGTGCCGCCGCCGGCCCACAAGGCGACGGCGCATGCGGTTCGCGAAGCCTATGGGCTGTTGTGGGTGCGCCTGGGCGATGCGCCGGCGGACGGGCGCGACGACGTGCCGGCGTTCGCCGCCGAGCACGACGCGCGGTTGCGCAAGACCCACTGCGGTCCGTACGAGGTCGCGACCAGCGCGCCGCGCATCGTCGAGAACTTCCTCGACATGGCGCACTTCGGCTTCGTGCACGACGGCTGGCTCGGCGACCGCGGCCATCTCGAAGTCGAGGACTACCGCGTCGAGGCCACCGCCGACGGCTTCCTCGCGACCGGCTGCAAGGCCTGGCAGCCGCGCTCCAGCGTGCATGCCGAGGGCGGCGCGCAGGTCGAGTACACCTACGAAGTCAACGCGCCGTACACCGCGGTGCTGTGCAAGGTGCCCGATGCGGCGAGCGTCGCGATCGACGAATTCCGCGAATCGATCGCACTGTTCGTCTGCCCGGTCTCGCCCGAGATCAGCCGGGTCTGGTTCCGCCTCGCGATGAACGACTTCGAATCCAGCGACGAGACCCTGCAGGCGTTCCAGCACACGATCTTCGGCCAGGACCAGCCGGTGCTCGAATCGCAGTCGCCGAAGCGGCTGCCGATCAGCGACGAGGCGCCGGTGCGCGAGCTGCACAGCGCGGCCGATCGCAGCTCGGCGGCCTACCGGCGTTACCTGCGCGAGCGCGGCATCCGCTTCGGCGTCTGTTGAGCAGGGCGGTGTCGAAGCGCCGCGATCACAGCCGCAACGCTTCGCTCAGATCGTCGACGCCGGCCTGCACGCTGACGTGGCCGCGGATCACGAGCCGCCAGTGCGCATCGATCAGCTTGCGCAGCCGCGCCGCCGCCCGGCTTTGCAGCAGCTCGACGAACTCGGCGTGGTCGTCCTCGAGCGCGCAGTAGTCCAGCTCGGTCTTGAACACCGACGTGACGATCCGGTAGCGCAGCAGCAGCCGGCGTTGCGCGTCGATCAGCAGCGGGTTGCCGGTCAGCGCGACCAGCTCGCGGTGGAAGTCGATCGCGAGCTGCTCCGACTGGCGCAGCTGGCCTTTCGCACGTGCCTTGACCTGCTTCGCATGCACGCCGCGCAGCGCGGCCAATGACGGCAGCGCCGGCGCGGCCAGCACGATGTCGATCGCCGAGCGTTCGTTCGCGGCGATCGCCTCGAACAGGTGGTGCGCCTCGTCCAGCGTCGGCTTCGCGACGAACGCGCCGCGGTTGGTCTCGAACGCCACCAGCCCATCGTGGTGCAGTGCGAGCAGCGCAAAGCGCACCGCCGAGCGGCTGACGCCCAGCAGTCGCGACAGTTCGAGCTCGTTGAGCCGCCGCCCCGGCAGCAGGCGCCGCTCGACGATGGCGGCCGCGATCAGCTGGCCGATCTCCTCCGGTTGCATGCCTCGATTCTAGAAAGCAGACGCGCCGGAATGCTCGAACGAATCCGGGACAATGCGCCGTTCGTGCCGGCGGACCATTCGATCGCCGCGCTGCGCGCCGAGCTCGGCACCCTCGCCCACGACATGATGCTGGACATCGCACTCGGAGATAGAACATGAGCACCAAGGCCGTCCTGGACGACCCGCTGCACGACCGCGAGGTCGGCACGCGCGACAGCACGCTGGACACCACCCGCATCGACGACGTGCGCATCGGCGCGGTGCGCCCGCTGATCACGCCCGCGCTGCTGCAGGAGCGCGTGCCGGTGCGCGACGACACGCTGTCGCTGGTCGAGGCCAGCCGCGCCGCGGTGGCCGACGTGCTGCACGGGCGAGACTCGCGGCTGCTGGTCGTCGTCGGCCCGTGCTCGATCCACGACCATGACCAGGCGATCGAATACGGCCAGCGCCTGAAGGAACAGGCCGACCGTCTGCAGGACGACCTGCTGATCGTGATGCGCGCGTACTTCGAGAAGCCGCGCACCACGGTGGGCTGGAAGGGCTACATCAACGACCCGCACCTGGACGGCAGCTTCACGATCAACGAAGGGCTGGAGCGCGCGCGCCGCCTGCTGCTCGAGCTGACGGCCATGGGCCTGCCCACCGGCACCGAGTTCCTCGACCTGCTGAGCCCGCAGTACATCGCCGAGCTGATCGCCTGGGGCGCGATCGGCGCGCGCACCACCGAAAGCCAGAGCCATCGCCAGCTCGCATCGGGGCTGAGCTGCGCGGTCGGCTTCAAGAACGGCACCGACGGCAGCATCAAGGTCGCGGCCGACGCGATCCTGGCGGCACGTGCGCCGCATGCGTTCATGGGGATGACGAAGATGGGCATGGCCGCGATCTTCGAGACCCGCGGCAACGACGACTGCCACATCATCCTGCGCGGCGGCAAGCAGCCGAACTACGACGCGGCGCATGTCGCCGCCAGCTGCGACACCTTGCGCGCCGCGGGCCTGCGCGAGCAGGTGATGATCGACGTGTCGCACGGCAACAGCAGCAAGGACCATAGACGGCAAGTCGGCGTCGCGCACGACGTGGCGGAACAGATCGCCGGGGGCGATGCCCGCATCATCGGCCTGATGATCGAGAGCCACCTCGAGGAAGGTCGGCAGGACCTGAAGCCCGGCGTGCCGCTGAAGCACGGCGTGTCGATCACCGACGCGTGCATAGGCTTCGCACAGACGGTGCCGGTGCTCGAGGAGCTGGCGAGCGCCGTGCAAGCCCGCCGCCGCAAACAGCACTGACGTCCTCCCCTCTTCCACTGGGAGAGGGCTGGGATGAAGGCGCCAACAGCACGGACCTCCTCCCTCTCCCTCTGGGAGAGGGCTGGGGTGAGGGCGCGCCCCTCAGTCCCCCAAATTCTCGTGATGCGCCACCGCCCCCCGCTTCCAATACGCGGCAGCCCGGATCGCATCCCGGTCATGCCCCTTCTCGTCCACCAGCACACGCCGCAGCGCCGCAGCCGTCACCGCTTCCGCCGCACACCAGGCGTAACCGTCGCCAGCCGGCAGCGTCAGTGCGCGAGTCGCCGCGATCAACGCCTCGTCGCTGGCTACCCATTGCAGATCCAAGGTCGCGGCGCTCTCTAACTCGCGCCGATCACCCGCGTCGGCCACCGCGAGCCGCACGATCGCCCGCGCACCGGCCGGCAGCTCCTCGAGCCGCCGCGCCACCGCGGGCAGCGCGGTCTCGTCCCCGATCAGCAGATGCCAGTCGTAGTCCATCGGCACGACGAACGAGCTCCGCGGGCCGGCGACCGTCGCGTGGTCGCCGGGCCGTGCCTGCGCGGCCCACGTGGCGGCCGGGCCGTCGCCGTGCAGCGCGAATTCGATGTCGAGCTCGCACGCCACAGTGTCGAAGCGGCGCGGCGTGTAGTCCCGCATCGCCGGCGTGCCGGTCGCCGCATCGGGCAGGATCAGCTTGACGTGGTCGTCGAACGAAGCG